>JBCDBB010000177.1:0-7942 GCA_039184415.1 Pseudomonadota bacterium | reverse complement strand
GCCATAGTCGGGGATGAAGCTGTTCTGCGGATCCTCGGTGGTGATCCGGCACTGGATCGCATGGCCGTCGAGCTTCACATCGTACTGGGAGGCGGTGCCCGTGGCCTTCACCAGGCTCTTGCCCTCGGCGATGAGGATCTGGGCACGGACGATATCGATGCCGGTGACCTCTTCGGTCACGGTATGCTCGACCTGGATGCGGGGGTTGACCTCGATGAAATAGAAGGCGCCGCTTTCCATATCCATCAGGAACTCGACGGTGCCGGCGCATTCGTAATTCACATGGGCGCAGATCTTCTTGCCCAGATTGCAGAGCGTTTCGCGCTGGGTGGCGGACAGGTAGGGGGCGGGGGCGCGTTCGACGACCTTCTGGTTGCGCCGCTGGACCGAGCAGTCGCGCTCATAGAGATGGTAGATCTCGCCTTCCTTGTCGCCGAGGATCTGGACCTCCACATGGCGGGCGCGGATGATCATCTTTTCCAGGTAGCCTTCGCCATTGCCGAAGGCGGCCTCGGCCTCGCGCCGGCCCTCGGCGATCTTCTCGGCGAGCTCTTCGGGGCCCGCGATCGGGCGCATGCCGCGCCCGCCGCCGCCCCAGGAGGCCTTGAGCATCAAGGGATAGCCGATCTCGGCGGCCTCTTTGGCGATGGCCTCCATATCGTCGCCCAGAACCTCGGTGGCGGGGATCACCGGCACGCCGGCCTCGATCGCGACGCGGCGGGCGGAGGCCTTGTCGCCGAGCGCCCGCATGGTTTCGGCGCGGGGTCCGATGAAGGCGATGCCGGCAGCGTCGCAGGCATCCACCAGTTCGGGGTTTTCGCTGAGAAGGCCATAGCCGGGGTGGATGGCGTCGGCGCCGGAGGCCTTGGCGACGCGAATGATCTCGGGGATCGACAGATAGGCGGCGACCGGGCCCAGATCCTCGCCGATCTTGTAGGCCTCGTCGGCCTTGAAACGGTGCAGGCCGAGCTTGTCCTCTTCGGCATAGACGGCGACCGTCTTTTTGCCCAGTTCGTTGGCGGCGCGCATCACCCGGATGGCGATCTCGCCGCGGTTCGCAATGAGGATTTTCTTGAACTCAGCCATGTCTTTTTCCCTGCCACTCCACCCTGCGCCAGTGGGTATCCAAGCCGCGGCGTTGCGGCAAGGTGCCATAATGCGCACAGATTGACGCCGCAATTGAGACAATCGGGGGTAGTCTGTGCGTGCTGAAACAGAAATGCGGCCCGGATCATGTAGGATCAAAGGACCGTAATAGCGGGACTGGGACAGGGAGAAGACAATTATGCCAAATACCAAAACGGTAAAAACCGCCATCAATGCGGTCGCCGGATCATCGACCGTCGCAAAGGAGGCGGCCAACGCCTGGGCCTCAAAGGCGGCCGAATTGCAGAGCCTCGGCGCCAATTCGGAGGCGCGCATCGCCTCGATCATCGGCCAGTGTGCCTATGAGAGCGGCGGCTTCACCCAGAGGTTCGAGAACCTGAATTATTCCGTCAACGCCCTGCAGCGGGTGTTCGGACGCTATTTCAAGACCGTCTCGCCGGCGGCCTATGCCCGCAAGCCCAAGAAGATCGCCAACCTGGTCTATGCCAATCGGATGGGCAATGGCGACGAGGCGTCGGGCGACGGCTACCGTTATCGCGGGCGGGGCTGGATTCAGCTGACGGGCAAGTCCAATTACGCCACCTATGGCGAGGCGATCGGTGTCGATCTGGTGGGCAACCCCGATCTGGCGGCCGACCCGGCCACCGCCTGGCTGATCGCGGTGCGCTACATGGCGGCGACGCGGCGCGGCGGCAAGACGCTCCTGGAATGGGCCGATCTGAATGACGAGGTCATGGTGACCAAGGGCATCAATGGCGGCACCAACGGGCTGCAGGGGCGGTTGCAGGAGGTGTCCAAGGTGCTGGCCGCGCTGAGCGGCAAGATGAGCATCGCGGCCTGGCAGACGCTGCTGGCCGCCGCGGGGTTCAATCCCGGTCCCGTCGACGGGCTGAACGGCCCCAAGACCAAGGCCGCGATGAAGGCGGCGGCGGCGAAATTCGGCGAGACCGGGGATGCGCTGGCCAAGGCACTGAAGAAGTCCGCCTGAGCCCAGTGCGGGGCCACGCTGGCCCCGGCCGGGCCAAATCTGACCCCCCGCGCGCACAGGGTCTGTGCGCCTGCGGCTTTTGCGCGACGGGCCCGGCAGGCCTAGCTGACTGGGAGCAGCGCCACCCGGCGCACAACCCAGAGGATCAGACATGGCTCGTTTTGAAGGAAAGCATGTGCTCGTCACCGGCGGAACCAGCGGGATCGGGCTCGCCACGGCGCAGATCGTCGCCGCGGAGGGCGGCCGCGTCGCGGTCACGGGCCGGTCCGCGCGCCACCGCGATACCGCCAGGGCCGCGCTGCCCGAAAGCGCGCTGGTGATCGAGAATGACGCCGCCGACCCGGAGCAGGTCGATGCCCTTGTGGCGACGCTCCGGGAGGCGTTTGGCCAGCTCGACGCGGTCTTTCTGAACGCTGGTTTCGGCACTTTCCGGCCCATCGAGGCGCTCGATGCCGATCATATCGACGCGATGCTGGCGACCAATGTGCGCGGTCCTGCGCTGCAGATGCAGGGGCTGCGCCCGCTTTTGAAGGAGGGCGCGGGCATCGTCGTGACGGGCTCTGTCTCGCCCTATATCGGGCAGGGCGGCGGGTCGGTCTATGCCGCCACCAAGGGCGCGGTGCAGGGGATCGTCCGGGCCTGGGCGCGCGAACTGGCACCGGCGGGCATCCGGGTCAATACGCTGGCGCCCGGACCCATCGAGACGAATTTCTTCGAGGCGACAGGGCTTTCTCAGGAGGAATCCCAGGGGTTCGCCGAGATGGTGAAGGGCATGGTGCCGCTGGGCCGTTTCGGCAGTTCCGAGGAGGTGGGGCGCGTCGCGGCCTTTCTGCTGTCGGACGACGCGAGCTATGTCACGGGCTCGGAATATGTGGTCGATGGCGGCATGACCATGCGGTGACCGCCGCGCCGTGCCTCCCCCATGCGGGGAGGCATTCGTCTTCGCGCCTCCCCAGTGCGAGAAGGCATCAATGTGAGGAACGAAAGGAGAACGGGGGCTTTCTTTGTCTGCGGCACTGCCCTAGACTCGGTCCATGAGCAGTGTTGAGGATTTCGACGCCTTCGAGCCGGCAGCCAAGCCCGGTCTGGCGGCGCAGGCCGTGGCGGCGCGCGGCACGCCCTATCTGGACGGGCTGAACCCGGCGCAGCGCGAGGCGGTGGAGCGGCTGGACGGGCCGGTCCTGATGCTCGCGGGCGCGGGCACCGGCAAGACGCGCGCGCTGACGGCGCGGATCGCCCATCTGCTGAACACCGGCACGGCGCGCCCGAACGAGATCCTGGCGGTGACCTTTACCAACAAGGCCGCCCGCGAGATGAAGAAGCGCGTCGAGGGCCTCTTGGGCGGCGCCATCGAGGGCGTGCCTTGGCTCGGCACCTTCCACGCGATCTGCGTGAAGATGCTGCGCCGCCATGCGGAACTGGTGGGGCTGAAATCGAGTTTCTCGATCCTGGATACCGACGACCAGATCCGGCTTTTGAAGCAGCTCATCGTGGCGGCGGGGATCGACGACAAGCGCTGGCCCGCGCGGCAGCTGGCCAATCTGATCGATGGCTGGAAGAACCGTGCATTGCGCCCCGACGCGGTGCCGGTGGCGGAAGCGGCGGCCTTCAACCATGCGGGCGCAGAGCTCTATGCGCAGTATCAGGCGCGGCTCATCGAGCTCAACGCGGTCGATTTCGGCGATCTGCTGCTGCATATGCTCACGATCTTTCAGACCCATGAGGATGTGCTGGCGCAGTATCAGCGCTGGCTGCGCTACATCCTCGTGGACGAATATCAGGACACCAATGTCGCTCAGTATCTCTGGCTGCGGCTGCTGGCGGCGGGGCACCGCAATATCTGCTGCGTGGGCGATGACGACCAGTCGATCTATGGCTGGCGCGGCGCCGAGGTCGGCAACATCCTGCGGTTCGAGAAGGATTTTCCCGGCGCCCATGTGGTGCGGCTGGAGCAGAACTATCGCAGCACGGGCCATATCCTGGCCGCCGCCTCGGGCGTCATCGCGGCCAATCAGGGGCGGCTCGGCAAGACACTCTGGACCGATGAGGGTGACGGAGAACTGGTGCGGCTCATCGGCCATTGGGACGGCGAGGAGGAAGCCCGCTGGATCGGCGAGGAGATCGAGGCGATGCAGGGCGGCACGCGGGGGATGGACCCGATGCCGCTCGACCGGATCGCCATTCTCGTGCGCGCCTCCCACCAGATGCGGGCGTTCGAGGACCGGTTCCTGTCCATCGGGCTGCCCTATCGGGTGATCGGCGGTCCGCGCTTCTACGAGCGGATGGAGATCCGGGACGCGATGGCCTATTTCCGCCTCGCGGTCTCGCCCACGGACGATCTGGCCTTTGAACGGATCGTCAACACGCCGAAACGGGGCCTGGGCGACAAGGCGCAGCAGAAGATCCAGCTGTCCGCGCGGGCCAATGGCGCCTCCCTGCTGGAGGGCGCGCGGGCGCTGGTGCAGTCGGGTGGGATTGGCGGCAAGGGCAAGGCGGAGCTCGACCGGCTGATCACGCTGGTCGGCCAGTGGCATGGCGAGCTCTTGGACCCCGCCCATGACCATATCGACCTGGCGGGACGCATTCTGGACGACAGCGGCTATACGGCGATGTGGCAGAACGACAAGACGCCCGAGGCGCCGGGGCGGCTGGAGAACCTGAAAGAGCTGCTCAAGGCGCTGGAGGAGTTCGATAACCTGCAGGGTTTCCTCGAGCATGTGTCGCTGATCATGGACAATGCCGGCGACGATGCGGGCGAACGGGTGTCGATCATGACGCTCCATGCCGCCAAGGGGCTGGAGTGTCCCGCCGTTTTCCTGCCGGGCTGGGAGGACGGGCTCTTCCCGTCCCAGCGGTCCATGGACGAGACCGGACTCGCGGGGCTCGAGGAGGAGCGTCGTCTGGCCTATGTCGGGATCACGCGCGCCGAAGAGGTCTGTACGATCTCTTTCGCGGGCAACCGGCGGGTGTTCGGTCAGTGGCAATCCTCCCTGCCGTCGCGGTTCATCGACGAACTGCCCGAGACCCATGTCGATGTGCTGACGCCGCCGGGGCTCTACGGATCCGGCGGCGGGTCCGGCGGGGGCATGCGTCCGCAGGGGCGGTCGGGGATCGAGGACGCGGCGGCCACGGCCAATGTCTACAACTCGCCGGGCTGGCGGCGGCTGCAGGAGCGCAGCGGCGCGCGTGGGCTGTCACAGCCCCGCGAAAGCAGCGCGCCGGTCATCGATGCGGCGGCGGTGTCGGCCTTTACCGTCGGCGAGCGGGTGTTCCATCAGAAATTCGGCTACGGCACGATCGCGGGGATCGAAGGCGACAAGCTGGATATCGATTTCGAAAAGGCGGGCAATAAACATGTCGTTGCCCGGTTTGTTTCGGCCGTTAGCGATATCAGCGATCCGCCCTTCTGACGGAGTGCAAGAATCTTTCTTTCGCTCTGGCCTGCGACATATTTGCGTTCTACCAGAGTCTTTGCAATATGCAGTGCAGCATCGTGCAGGAGACGCCCCAGTGAACGTCCTGATCGTGGAAGACGACCCCAACCTGCGAGCGTTGTGGCGTGCTGTCATGGCAGAGATGAACTACCTCGTGCATGAGGCTGAGACGCTGGCATCGGCGCAAACGGCACTCCGGGCGGCGCGATTCGATCTGGTGCTGCTCGATCTCTATCTGGGCCAGGACTCGGCCCTGTCGCTGGTCAGCCAGGCAAACGCGGCCAGTCCCGACTGCAAGATCGTCATCGTCACCGGCAGTTCGCACTATGGCAACGGCGAACTGTTCGACATCTCGTCCTCGGTCGCTTCGGTCCTGCGCAAGCCCGTCGATGTCGAGGATCTGATCGCGACCTGCGAATCCGTGGCCGAACCGCTCGCCGCGTCCGCCCGCCAGGGCTGAACCGCCCCACACCTGATCATGCGTCTCGTGCGGCAGCACGCAGGTCACCCCTGCGCATGCTGTGGCGGCCTGCGTTCGGGATAAGAAAAAAGGCGGCGACACCAGGGAGGAGGAGGGTGCCGCCGCCAGAAGCAGAAAACCCAGGGAGGAGGAGGGGTTTTCTGTTCCGTCCGTCGCATTGCGACGGTGAAGGCCGGAGCGTTCTGACCGTTTTTCGGGTGAGGCGCTCGACTGCCTTCGTGTTCCTTGCGATCAATATGGAGCGTATGCTGCACCTGCACAATGCCAAGTGGGGCAATGCCGCTATGCAGCAAGCGCAAAGGCCTTCACAGAGCCGTGATCAGAGATTTCTGCCTGAAAACTGGGCAGGCGGGGCGGAGCAGCACCGCCTTTGGGGGGTGTGACCGGCACTCCGGGCGCGGCCGGGGCCGGTCCCCTTGCAACCGGATGCATCGCGGTTGCCCGCCGGAATCAGGGGGCGGCGCAGGGCGGGCACGGTCTTCGGGGAATTCGTGGGAAAGATTGGATTCGGGTGGTCCGGCGCGGTCGAACGTGGAAACTGGACGCGAGGGCAGGTTCGCCGTTGTGTTCGGTAAACTTCAGAACACTAGATTTTGTATGTTTGGGATCGAAAACCGGCATTTCCAAGAAAATCCCATGAATTCCCAAGATTTCCCTTGAGTACCATGAGTTCCCGGGCTATCCCTAATCCCACGATGAAGTGATGGGCGCGAGAGCGCCGGAAAATAAAAAACGGCAGGTACATACAGGCAATCGCTTTCATCCGAACAGAAGACTGCCCGCGCAGCCGCTCGTCCCCCTTGGCGGCGCGCAGGGCGGCACCCCCGCAGAGGGACTAAGGACGGCGGATCGGGCAATTGCAGCAGCTCGGTTCGCCGTTTCCCGTTTTTAGGGACGGTGATGCAAAGATAGGCAGGACGGACAGGTGGCGCGTCGGTTCAGAGGTGAAAGCACCCAGAAGGTGGATAACAAGGGGCGGGTGTCGATCCCGGCCTCCTTCCGCCGTGTGCTGGCCGCGGGCGATCCCGACTGGTCGGACGGCCATCCCGCCAATCTGGTCATCGTCTATGGCGACCACCGCCGCGCCTATCTGGAATGCTACACCATCGAGGCCATCGAAGAGGTCGATGACAGGATCGCGGCGCTGCCCCGGGGCGGGGCTGAGCGGCGCTATCTGGAGAAGATGTTCAACGGCATGTCGCTGGAGACCAGCGTCGATACCACCGGACGGCTGGTGCTGCCGAAAAAGCTCCGCGACAAGATCGGACTGAGCACCGACAGTGAGGCCTATTTCATCGGCAGCGGCGACACGTTCCAGATCTGGAAGAACGAGACATTCGAGAGCGACCAGACATCGGGCGAGGACAAGCTGTTCGAGGATCTGCCGGAGGGCTCCGATCCGCTGGTGCTGCTCGATCGCGCACAGGCGGGCTGAGCCTTGGCCGCCGCCGCTGAAATCCCCGTGACACCCCCCGCAAGCCCCCACGTGCCGGTTCTGCTGGATGCGATTCTGGCGGCCGTGGCTCCGGTTTCGGGCGCCTGGGTCGATGCGACCTTTGGGGCGGGCGGCTATAGCCGGGGGCTGCTAGAGGCCGGCGCGCGCCATGTGACCGGCATCGACCGGGACCCCGAGGCCGCCGAAATGGCCCGAGGGCTGGCGGCGGAGGCGGAGGGGCGGTTTTCCTTTGTCCAGGCGCCTTTTTCCGAGATTGCTGAGGCGGTTACATCGCCCCAGGACGGGGTCGTTTTCGATCTGGGCGGGTCCTCGATTCAGCTCGATCAGGCGGAGCGGGGGTTTTCCTTTCTGCGCGACGGGCCGCTCGACATGCGCATGGGGCAGGCGGGCCCCAGTGCTGCCGATCTGGTCAATGGCGCGTCCGAGACGGCGCTGGCCGACATTCTCTATCACTATGGCGAGGAGCGCGCGGCGCG
>JBCDBB010000176.1:0-7948 GCA_039184415.1 Pseudomonadota bacterium | reverse complement strand
TGGAACAGATCGGTGACGTGCTGGACAACCAAGCTGATTTTGCCAAGCGCTCCTGGCAGATCATCGACGAGCTGGGCTATGGCGATCAGCTTGGCGACGATCCGGATCAGGAAGAGCCGGAAGATATGGACGGAGAGCCTGAGGACGAGCAAGACGACGATCAGGCCCAGGATCAGGACGGTGGCGACGACGACGGGCAGGACGACGAGTACATGCCCGATGACATGCGCGGGGAACAGGACGAAAGCCAGCAGATGGAAGTCTCCATGGACGACTCGGATGTCGACATGGACCAGATGGAGGCGATGGAGGCGGATGACCAGATGCCGCCCCAGGATCGGCCGGATCAGGGCCCGGCGTCCGACGCCGATCCGAACTACAAGATCTACGCTCAGAAGTTCGACGAGGTCATCCACGCCGAGGAGCTGTCGGATCCGGAAGAGCTGGAACGCCTGCGCGACTATCTCGACAAGCAGTTAGAGCCCTTGAAGGGCGCCGTCAGCCGTCTGGCGAACAAGCTTCAGCGCCGGCTGCAGGCCCAGCAGAACCGGTCTTGGGAGTTCGACCGCGAGGAAGGGATGCTGGATTGCGGGCGGTTGGCCCGCGTCGTGGTGAACCCGACCACCCCATTGAGCTTCAAGATCGAGAAGGACACCGAGTTCCGTGACACCGTGGTTAGTCTGTTGATCGACAACTCCGGTTCTATGCGGGGGCGGCCGATCTCAATTGCTGCGATTTCGGCGGACATTCTTGCCCGGACGCTGGAGCGTTGCCAGGTCAAGGTCGAAGTGCTGGGCTTTACGACCCGCGCCTGGAAGGGCGGCGAGGCTCGGGAGGATTGGCTGTCGAACAACCGGCCTGCGAATCCGGGGCGGCTGAACGATCTGCGCCATATCGTCTACAAGGACGCCGACGCGCCGATGCGCCGGGCCCGGAACAATCTGGGGCTGATGATGCGCGAGGGCCTCTTGAAGGAAAACATCGACGGCGAAGCGTTGGAGTGGGCCTACAAGCGCCTTCAGAGCCGGCACGAAGCCCGCAAGGTTATGGTCGTGATCTCGGACGGCGCGCCTGTCGATGACTCGACGCTGTCGGTCAATCCGTCGAACTATCTGGAGAGACATCTGCGTGACGTCATCGCGATGATCGAGCGCAAGCGGATGGTCGAACTGGTTGCCATTGGAATCGGGCACGATGTGACACGGTACTATAGCCGTGCGGTCACGATCACCGATGCCGAGCAGTTGGCCGGCGCCATCACAGAGCAGTTGGCGGCGCTGTTTGATAATGACCCGCGCGCCCATGCACGAACGCAAAAGCGCGGTGGACGCGCTGCAGCCTGATCTGGATCATCGTGCCTGCGCCAGCGCCGTCGTCTGACCGCGGGTGCTCCCAAGCCGTCTGAAAATGACCGCGATCGCGCATTCTTTCGCTCCGATGTGGCCCGCGTGCGATCGGTGGCCAGGCCGACCGAAGGATGCGACGCGGGCGTTGGTTCATCGATGGCGCCGACGCCAGTTCGGGGTTTGGCCCAGTGTGACGCGATTGCAGGCCCTCAGGCCGCGGCCTGCTCTGGATGGTCTTCCACGTGACCGAGAGTTGGCGCTGACGGCTCGGGATCCTCACCCTGGAATGTTGAAATCGTCTGCTTCAGCTCGGTTGCCTGGATCGAGAGGTCTTGAGCCCTTTCGTTTGTTGCAGAAGCGGCCCTTGAATTCGACTGCGTGATCCTGTCGAGGTTCTGGATGGCGGAGTTTACCTGATCGGCGGCGATACTCTGCTCCCGCATAGCAGTTGTTATCTCTTCCACCAGCCCGGCGGTCCTTTGAATGGTCGGGACCATCTCATCCAATGTGACACCGGCCTGACCGGCGGCCTCCATCGTCTCGAGCGACAGCTGGGAAATCTCTGTCGCGGCATACTGGCTGCGCTCTGCCAGCTTCCTGACTTCAGAGGCAACGACCGCGAACCCTTTGCCGTGATCCCCGGCGCGCGCCGCTTCAACAGCCGCATTGAGCGCCAAGAGATCTGTCTGACGGGCGATTTCCTGCACTACGATAATTTTCTCGGCGATACTGCGCATTGCTTCGACGGCTTGAGAGACAGCGGCCGCGGTGTTCGATGCCTCGTTCGAGGCTTTTTTGGCGGATGTTTCCGTCTCTGATGCATTTTCCACGGTCAAACGAATGTTTGCGGCCATCTCTTCGATGGCAGCGCTTGCGGTTTGGGCCGTCGATGCCTGGACCTTCGCCCCGCTATCAATCTCGGATGCGTTGCTTTCTAGATCGCCCGCCGCTTCAGAAACGGAGTTCGCGCTTCCCAGGGCTTTTTCCAGCACATCCTCAAGCGACTTCCGCAAGTCCTCGGTGTGGCTCATGGCGTTCCTGAAGACTTCGAGGGACCGCGCCATCCGGCCGAGCTCGTGCTCGTGCTCTGTACCGACAATCTGGACGTCCATGTCCCCTCCGGCGAGCCGCTCCGTCCGATCCGCAAGATTGCCCACGGTCCCTGATATCCACCGGCCAATGATGCCGGACAGCACCATCGTCAGCACTGCTGCAAGGATGCCAACCAAGGGCATAAGCCAGGTCATGCTCGACACGATCGACTGTCCCGCCGTACCTAGGCTGCCCTGTCGATCGACAACGAGATCGACGATCTGCTCGTAACCGTCTTGAAGCTCCGGGCCGATCGTATCCAATTGGTTGTTTCGAACGTCGTTCCTTTGCGAGATGACGTCTTTGATGGACTGAGCTGTCGAGAGATACGTGTCACGGTTTTCCACGACCGCTTCGGCCAATTCTCGGCGCCGGTCGTCACTCAACGTCGACAAAAGCTTCGACATCTTCTCTGCGGTTCGGTTCAGGTGCTCTGACGTCCTTGAGAAGGCGGCTTCATCGTTCGTGAGGAGATATCGCTCCATGTAGAAGCGGCCAAGCAGAAGTTCCTGCTGGGCGATTCCCGCGTAGTAGGCGGACTGAATGTCGCCATCGGCGTGCGCGGATTCCATGATCTCGGTCAGCATCTTCCGCGTCTCTGGCCCAACTTGAGAGATGATCGCCACAAGATCATTGCGTTGATTTTGCAGCACAACCATCTCGTCGAAACCAGTGCGGTAGGCCATAGCCTTATCGCGCAGAGCCCGCAAATTCTCGATGACTTCTGGTTTCGAGGCGAACACCTCTTCGAAGCGCGTGTCGTCGACGATTTCCGCAATATTGCCGCGCACGGCTTCGGCGGCGTTGTCGGAGGCCTTGATTCTGTATTTGAGCGCGGCGGTGCGCGCTTCGAACTTATCCTCGACGTATTCGTTGATCAGCAGCGTCTGACGTGCCGTTCCCCGGTAGTCGCTGAACTTTTCCCCTAGTTGCCAAACAGCGAAAAATCCGAACACCGCCGTGACGATCACTGCGACAAGAGCAAGAAGAAATCCGACGTTGATGCGCTTTGAAATGGGCCAGTGTTCGTACACGAGCGTGCTCCCGCATGAGGGTTCGACTGTCAGATCGCCTTCTGGTCCATCATGGTTTAAAATTGGTGCATGGCTGGGTGCGGAGCAGCGTTTACGGCGCCATAGCGCTGATTTTTCACGGCTCGACGGCGTTATCAAAATCGCGGAGCTTAAACGCACCAAAGGCCGCGACGGTCCGTCGCCCGGGTCACCGGGACGATCCGCCGGACGGTTCGCGACCCATCGAAAGACTCAGCCCTGTCCGAGCAGACGCCCGATTCCAATGAAGAGCCCAGAGATCACCAGAACGGTGATCGATGCAGGCCATAGCAGCACGGTCTGGATGACCGGATCCCACAGCCACGGTGCGACATGGCGCTCGATCGCCGGTTGTGCCAGTTGCAGGCTGTCCTGATGGGCCCAGAACCACCACTCGCCGATGGAAAGAAACCGGGCTGTCTCGCCGTCATTCCAAATCGCCAGATCGCCGACCATCAGCCCAAGACCGATGAGACCCAATATCCTGCCGATCCATCTGAGCATCGCCGTTCTCCGACCCGTCCTGCAATCGGTTGCCTGAATGGCATTCCACTGGACGGGATACAACCCAAGAGGGCGATCCCACGGCGGATCGGTTGACGCATCCGGGGGGATCGCCTACCTCGCGGGGCATGAAAAGGCCCATCCTGCTGCACCCCGATCCGCGCCTGCGCAAGGTTTGCGATGCGATCACCGATATCGGCGACGCCGAACGGCGTTTGGCCGAAGACCTGCTCGAGACGATGTACGACGCCCCCGGGCTGGGGCTCGCGGCGCCTCAGGTCGGCGTGACGCAGCGCATGCTTGTGATGGATTGTTCTGATCGGGAAGAGGGCGAAACCCCAGAGCCGCTGTGCCTGATCAATCCGCAAATCGTGCTCGCCTCAGACGAACGTTCGCTGCGCGAAGAGGGATGCCTGTCTTTTCCGGGCCAGTTCTCGGATGTCGAGCGTCCGGCCGACGTGCGCGTGCGGTACTGGGACGCGGACGGCCGCGAGCACGAGCGCGATTTTTCCGGCCTTTGGGCCACCTGCGTGCAGCACGAAATCGACCACCTGAACGGCAAGCTCTTCATTGACCACATCTCGATGCTCAAACGGCAGCGGATCAATGCAAAGATGAAGAAGATGAAGCGCGAGAAGCAGCGGAGCGCGTGATGGCGCCCCGGCCCTTTGTGCCCTATCCGAATGCCTGTCTGACCGCGCCGGCTGCGCCTGTGGACATGATCGATTCGGACATTCGAGCGTTGTGGGATGACATGTTGGCGGCGATGTATGCCATGCCCGGCGTCGGCTTGGCTGCACCGCAGCTGGGTGTTGGCCTTCGATTGGCCGTTCTCGACTGCTCCGACAGCCGGGATCAGCCGGTCCGACTTGCGAACCCGGTGATCGCCGCCCTTGGGGACGAGATGCGCACGGGCACAGAAGGCTCGCCGAACCTGCCTGGTTTGTGGGCCGAGGTGGCGCGCCCGGCCTGGGCTGAGGTTAATTTTCTGGACGAGACCGGAGCCGAGACGACCCGGCGTTTCGAAGGGCTCTGGTCCGCCAGCGTGCAGCACCAGATTGATCACCACAACGGACTGCTGTTCTTCGATCGGCTCAGCCCGCTGAAGCGCCGCAGGCTGCTGGAGAAGCACCGCAAGGCCCGCTTGAAGGCCAAGAGAGGCTGAGATGCGTCTGGTGTTCATGGGCACGCCCGACTTCGCCGTGGTGGTTCTGCGTGCCCTGATCGGCGCGGATCATCACATCGTGCGCGTCTACACGCAGCCGCCCAGGCCCGCGGGCCGGGGAAAGGCACCGCGGCTCTCTCCGGTGCACGAGTTTGCTGCTGCGTCGGACATTGAAGTGGCGGTGCCAGAGCGCTTCCGCGACCCTCAGACTGTCGCGGATTTCGCGGCACAGGATGCCGACGCTGCGGTTGTCGTGGCCTACGGTCAGATCCTCCCGCAGGCCGCGCTGGATGCGCCACGTTTCGGGTGCTTCAACGTGCACGCCAGCCTGCTGCCGCGCTGGCGCGGTGCGGCGCCGATCCAACGGGCGATCATGGCAGGCGATGCGGAAACCGGCGTGGCGATCATGCGGATGGAGGCGGGTCTGGATACCGGCCCTGTTCTGGCCGAAGGCCGTACGCCGATCGGTCCGGCGGATACGGCAGCGACGCTGCACGACCGGCTGGCTGCGATTGGTGCCGGGCTGATGGTCGAGGCGCTGCAGAGCCTGCCGGACCTCACGCCGGTCCCGCAGCCGGAGGAAGGCGCAACGTATGCGGAGAAGATCGACAAGACCGAGGCGCGGATCGACTGGTCGCGCCCCGCGTCAGAGGTGGATCGGAAGATCAGAGGCTTGTCTCCGTTCCCGGGGGCGTGGTGCGAGATCGGCGGCGTGCGGGTCAAATTGCTACAGAGCCGCGTTGCCGATGGGGCAGGGCCGCCGGGGAAAACCTTGGATGACGCGCTGACCGTTGCATGCGGCGAGGGGGCGGTACAGGTTCTGCGCGTGCAGCGTGCGGGAAAGGGTGCGCAGGACACAGTCGAGGCATTGCGTGGATTTCCAGTGCCCGCCGGTGTGTGGCTTTGACGGGCGCGCCGTCCTGTGGTCCACCGCGCTGAGATGGCAGACGCCCGATCTCCCCTGACAGCGAACGCGCATCAAGATACGCCCGCGAAGACCGCCGGGCTGGCGTCATCAGCTTGACACGGGGCGGGGCCCGCGCGACCGTCGGTCCATGACTGCATCCAATCAATCCACCGGCGCCGAAGCGATGGTCCGCATGCTGGAGGGCCATGGCGTCAGCCACATCTTCGGGCTGTGCGGCGACACTTCTCTGCCGTTTTATGACGCGCTGGCACGGCTCGATCACGGGATGACCCATATTCTGACCCGCGACGAACGGCACGCCGCCTACATGGCGGATGCCTATGCGCGGCTGACGGGAAAGGTGGGGGTTTGCGAGGGCCCGTCCGGCGGCGGCGCCACGTACATCGCGCCGGGCCTGGTCGAGGCGAACGAGAGCTCGGTGCCGGTGCTCGCGATCACGACGGATGTGGCGACTACGTCCGCCGGGCGCTATCCGCTGACGGAGCTGGATCAGGACGCGCTGTTCCGGCCGCTGACCAAGTGGAACGGCGTCTTGAGCGATGCCGGGGCCTTGCCGCGGACGGTGCGACGGGCATTTCGTGAAATGACCACCGGGCGCCCGGGTTCGGCCCATCTGGCGCTGCCCTTCGATGTGCAGAAGGCGCCGGTGCCCGAGGCGGAAATCTGGGCGGATCCGGCCTTCGGCCTCTATCCGGCGCTGCCGACGGTTCAGTCGGACACCGACGCCGATATCGGCGGGTTTGCGGCCGCACTGCTCGGTGCCACGGCTCCGGTCGTGATCTGCGGTGGCGGTGTCGTTTTATCGGGCGCCGAGGCCGAACTGCAACGTCTCGCCGAGAGCCTGGACCTGCCCGTGGCCACCACCGTTTCCGGTCAGGGCGCAATTGCCGAGACGCACCCCAATGCGGTGGGTGTCGTCGGCTCGAACGGCGGCCGACCGGGCACCCGCGCAGTCGTGGACGCTTCCGACTGCGTCCTGTTCATCGGCTGCCGGGCCGGATCGGTGACAACCGAGCGCTGGCGCTCGCCGCCGCCGGGCGTCACGGTGCTGCACATAGACGCCGATCCGGGCGTGATCGGGGCCAGCTATCCGACCCGCCACGCGATCCTTGGGGATGCGCGGGCGGCGCTGAGCGATTTTTTGGCTGCGATCGGCCCCGACCCCGGCATGAGCTTCGGCGGCGCCGCACGCGCCGCCGAGGCGCGGGCCGCGAAGGAGGCAGGCTTTCGCCCCCTGGCCGATGCGCGCGAGGCGCCGATCCGGCCTGAGCGCGTGATTGATGCCCTGAACCGGCTGACGCCGCCCGAGACCATCGTCTGCGCCGATCCGGGCACACCCTGCCCCTATTTCAGCGCGTACTGGACGATCCGGCGCCCGGGCCGAACGTTCATCACCAATCGGGCCCACGGCGCGCTTGGCTATGCGCTGGGGGCGGCGGTGGGCGCCGCGTTTGCCCGGCCGGGGACGCCCGTGATTTGCGCCACAGGTGACGGCTCGTTCGCAATGAGCGTAGGTGAGTTCGAGACCCTGTGCCGGTACCGTCTGCCGATCACCACGATTGTCTTCTCGAATTCGGTCTTCGGCTGGATCAAGGCCGGGCAGAAATCAGGTTTCGATGCGCGGTACTTTTCGGTCGACTTTACCCGGACCGACCATGCCGCAGTGGCGGCGGCCTTCGGGGTCAGATCCTGGCGGGTCGAGGATCCAGCGGATCTGGACGGCGCGCTTACCGCGGCGCTGGCCCATGACGGCCCAAGTCTGGTCGATGTCGTGGCACAACCGCTGCAAGAGGCCGAAGCGCCGGTCAGCGAGTGGGTCGCGTGATCGGGACCCGATCCCCTCTTGCACCGCGCGCCGGGC
>JBCDBB010000175.1:0-8101 GCA_039184415.1 Pseudomonadota bacterium | reverse complement strand
GGCACGCATGCTCGACAGCGCAAAATCCACCGGCTTTTCCGCTGTCATCCTGGAACTCCGCTCACTTGGTTCTGAGGCGCACAACTGCAAATTTGCATACAAAATAGTACTGGATCAACTGCAATTTGGTTAATCCACCACCGCCACCGGGATGCGCAAACCTGCCCATTTTTTCATCAATTAAAGAATATTGCGCCAAAAACTGCGCTCTAAAGTTCCAGAAGACAGATAGGACGGCTAAGCTGAATTGCATACAATCTTGGAAGGCCATGCAACCGGAGCCTTACAGCGACAGGCCGACACCACGCGCCGATCTCTGGATCGGTGTTGTTGCGTCTGCCCTCGGCATTGCTGCGCTCGCACTGGTTCCCGGTGAGGTTGCGCGAGACGGGCTTCAGGATTTTGGCAATGTCAGATCCGCTGCCTTCTTCCCGGTCATTTCGGCTGTATTCCTGATCCTCCTTTCGGCCGCGTTGCTTCTGAGGGCGGTCCGAGCAGGGGCGCTTTCCCCGACTGAGTCCCGGATGCCCGCCATTTCGTTCAAGGTCGCCGCGGTGGGCTCCGCCCTCGGTATTGCAGGGCTCGCAGTCTTCTGGCTCGGGTTTCTGGTCACCACGGCGCTCCTGATCGCCGGTCTGAGTTTCGTTTTCGGGGAGCGGCGATTGCGCGTCATTGCCGCTCTTGCCGTTAGCGTGCCGCTCGCCATTCAGATCCTCTTTCGCGAGACGCTGAATGTCCTGCTGCCCTCGGGGATCTGGTGATGCTCGCGGATCTGGCAGCCGGCTTTTCGCTCATTCTCGATCCTACGGTGATCGGCGTCGCACTTGCCGGGTTGCTGGCAGGGATACTGGTGGGCGGTCTGCCGGGATTGACGGCAACCATGGCGGTGGCGGTCCTAGCGCCCTTCACATTCATGATGGACACGCTCATTGGGCTTCCGTTTCTGCTTGGGGTCTACAAGGGGGCGATCTACGCCGGATCCATCCCGGCCATTCTGATCAACACACCCGGAACGGCGGCTGCGGCCGCGACCGCGGCGGACGGAAACGCGATGGCCCGAAGCGGGCGGGCGCGGCAAGCTCTGGAGATCAGCCTCTATGCGTCGGTCATTGCCGATCTGATCGCAACGATGGTGCTGATCGCAGTGGCTGCTCCCCTCGCGTCTATCGCGATCAAGGTCGGCTCACCGGAATTCACACTGCTTTACGCCATTGCGCTGACCATGGTCGCGGCAGTGTCGGGCCAGGACATGCTGAAAGGCATGATCGCCGCCGTTCTGGGTGTGATGGTTTCCTTGATCGGGCTCGATCCCATGTCCGGCGCGCAGCGCTACACCTTTGACCAGACGGTTTTGCTGGGGGGCATTTCGCTGATCCCTCTCCTGATCGGGATGTTCGCCCTGAGCGAAATCCTGATCCGGGCCGAGGACACACTGGTCAACGCCGCAGCGAAAGACATCGACGCAAAAGGCGCATCCAGTGGGCTGACGCTTTCGGGCTTGCGGCGGCTCATGCCCACGATCCTGCGCTCCACGGGCATCGGCACGGCCCTGGGCAGCCTGCCCGGACTGGGCGCCGAGATTTCCTGCTGGGTGGCCTACGGTGTCGCCAAACGCACCTCGAAAACTCCGGAAAGGTTCGGCAAGGGTGCCCCGGAAGGGGTTGCTGCCGCAGAAGCAGGCAACAATGCGGTCTGCCCCGCGGCCCTGATCCCAATGACGGTGTTCGGCATTCCCGGCGACACGATCACCGCCGTTCTGCTCGGTGCGTTCATGGCCCAGGGGCTGATGCCAGGACCGCTCATGTTCGCGCGTGACGCCGAGACGGTCTATGCGATTTTCGCCTTCCTGCTGATTTCCAACGTGATGCTGCTCTTCGTCGGGCTCTGGGCCATTCGCTACATGCAGCGGATCGTTTTGATCCCGAACGCGCTGCTATACCCGGCGGTGGCGGCATTCTGTTTCGCGGGGGCCTTCGCCGTCAACAATGCCGCCTTCGACATCGTCACCATGCTTGTGGGCGGCATCGCAGGTTACGCCATGCGCAAGACCGGCACGCCGATCCCGCCTTTCGTGATCGGGATGCTTCTGGCCCCTGGCCTGGAAAACTCGCTGCGCCAGTCGCTCACGGCCTCGCGCGGTTCGCTCATGATCTTTGTCGAAAAACCGGGCGCACTCACCCTTCTCGGCATTCTCGCCGGCCTGCTCACGCTATTCGTCTGGCAAGGCTGGCGGCGGGCTGTTCCGGCAAACACCCACCTCAACCAGCAAAACGGAGAGACCAGATGAAGCGCTTTGCAACGTTGATCACCACGGCTGCGATCATGGCCGCAACCCTTCCCGCGGTGGCCCAAGACGTCACCTTTGACGAGCCGATCCGCTTCGTAACGCCCTACCCGCCCGGCGGATCGCACTCGCTCCATGCCGGGATCATTACCACGGCGGCCGAGCCGCATTTCAACCAGTCTCTGATTTCGGTGATCCGCGCCGGTGGCGGCGGTGCGGTCGGTGCCACCGAGGTCGCCAATTCAGAGGCCGACGGCTACACGCTTCTCTTCGGCGACCCAACGATCAATTCGCTGCGCCCTCAGGTCGAAGAGCTCGCCTATGGCGTGGACGATTTCATCCCCGTGGCCCGGATCAACTACAGCCCGGCGATCTTCGTCGCGCGCGCAGATGCTCCCTTTGCGACGATGGAGGAGATGGTTGCCTACGCCGAGGCCAATCCCGGCGATCTGATCTACAGCTCCGACAACCTCAACGGCTGGACCTACACCGTTTTCGAGCTTCTCAAGGCACGAACCGGCGCTGACATGACCGGCGTCGAGTATGGCGGCGGCGGCCCGGCCGTCGCGCGGCTTCTGGGCGGCGAAACCATGGCCTATGCCGGTGATATCAGCGTCATCGGCGAGCATATCGAAAGCGGCGATCTGGTCCCGCTCTGCGTCACCGACACCGTACCGGTCGAGGCCCTGCCCGATGTGCCGACCTGCCCGGCGGCGGGCTATGACGTCGTCTTCCAGTTCTGGCGCGGGGTCCTGGCACCGGCCGGCACCCCGGACGAGGTCGTGGTCGCGCTCTCCGATGGATTCGAGTCGCTGATGGCGGATGAAGGGTTCCTGCGGCTGATCGGACGGATCGGCTCTTCGATCCAGTTCGCCGACCATGAGGAGTTCGACGCCCTGCTCACGCAGGAGATCGCGGCGATGGCCGACGTGGCGGCGCTCGTGGATGCCAACAACTGAGCGAAACGGCGATGGCGGGCGCGCCTTGCGCCCGCCGATCCCCGAACAAGGCGTTTGATGGCCGACCTTATCCTTCGAAACGTGCTGGCAAAACTGCCCGATGACGTGAGCCCCGCCCCCCAACGCGTGGATATCGCGGTGCAGGCCGGTGAGATCTCCGATATCCGGCCCGCGGGCGGCGCGCATCTGGCCGACGCACAGATCCTGGACGCCATGACACTCTTCGCGGTTCCGGGCTTCATCAACGGCCACCACCACAGCCATGAGAACTTCCAGAAAGGGCGCTATGCGGGGTTGCCCCTCGAGCTCTGGATGAACCTGGTACGGCCGTTGAAGCCGATCCCGATGACGGCCGAGCAAGTCTATCTGCGCACGCTGATCGGGGCGATCGAGGCGCTCCGGTCCGGGACGACAACGATTGTCGACGATATGAATGTCAGCCCTATCTTGCGCCCCGACCATGTCGATACCGCACTCCGCGCCTATGAGGATATCGGCATCCGGGCGCATCTCGGGATCACGCTGTTTGACCGTCCATTTTATCGCGGCGTCCCTTTTGTGGACGCACATTTCCCGCCCGACCTGCTCGACGCGCTCTCGGCCACCGAGGCAACCCCGGCCGAAGAAGTGCTCGACTTCGCCGAGGGCCTCGCGCGCGCACGTCACCACAGCGATCATCGCGTGGCCTATATCGCAGCTCCCTCCGCACCGCAGCGCTGTTCCGACGACTTCTTGATGCGCGTGCGGGACATGGCCGACCGCCATAGCGTCCCGGTCATTATCCATGTGCAAGAAACACGCATGCAAGTGGTCACCGGCTACGCGTTCTATGGCGCAACCATGATCGCGCATCTCTCGGAGCTGGGGTTTCTGAAACCCGCAACCTCCATCATCCACGGCGTCTGGGTCAGCCCGGCGGACCTGGACCTGATCGCAGCTAGCGGCGCGAGCATCCAGCACAACCCCAACAGCAACCTGAAGCTCGGCAGCGGGCTCATGCCGATGCGCGAAATGCTCAATCGAGGCATCAATGTCTCGCTCGGCACAGACGGCTGCGGGTCCATCGAGTCCGTCGACATGCTGCGGGTTATGGCATCGACCACGCTGGTGCAGACGCTCCACGACCGGGACCATAGGGACTGGATCACACCGGCAGAGGCTTTCCATGCCGCGACGGCGGGCGGCGCGAAGGCCCTTGGGCGCGCGGACATTGGACGCCTATCGCCGGGCGCCAAAGCCGACATCGCGCTCTACGATACGCGGTCCATCGCCTTTACACCGCTCAACAACCCGGTCCAGCAATTGACCCTTGCCGAGACCGGGCGCGCCCTGCAGCACCTTCTGGTCGATGGCGAGTTCGTCATAAAGGACGGCGCTTTAACCCGCATCGACGAGGCCGCGGTGCTGGAACGGATCCACGAGGAAGCCGCGATCCTGGAACCCGAGATCGCCGCCTCCGAGGCTGAGGTGACTGCGCTTCGGGGCCCCTACGAAGCGATCTACAGCCAATGCTGCGAGACGCCGATCCCGTCTGACATCCAGCCGGCTAAGCTGCCAAGGCCGCCATGACCCGCAGCCCCCCGGCCCCATGCGTACTCCCAACCAAAAAGACCCAATGTTCCAACAGGAAAGGAAAAAATCATGAAGCTGATCCTCTCAACCGCACTTGCCACGGGACTGGTGCTCGCGGGCGCACCCTCGGTCACTGCACAAGCCATGCAATTCGTGTCCCAGAACCAGGAACAGCGCGCCCAGAATCCGCCTGAAATGGCGGCGATGGATGCGCTGGCAGACGCCGGGTTCGACATCAATCGCAGCGAGTTTCAGGCCCTGAACATCAACCTTGCGGATGGCTTGCGCCTGGTCAGCACGGGCGCCTTCGACATGGCGACCATCCAGGTGGGCAGCGTCGCCAAGGACGACCCGTTCCTGGAAGGCATCGACCTGATCGGCGTCTCGACCAATATGACCGATCTCGCGGACGCTGTTGAGGCCTACCGGGAGGTGTTCAACGCGCGCCTCGGCGAAAAGTTCGGCGTCAAGGCGGTCGCGATCTGGCCGTTCGGACCGCAGGTTTTCCTGTGCAATGCTGACATCAGTTCGCTCGACGATCTCGACGATCTCAAGGTCCGCTCCTTCACGGCATCCATGTCTACGCTTCTGGAGAATCTGGGCGCCACGCCGGTCACCTTGTCTTTCCCAGAGGTCTATCCTGCCCTGCAGCGGGGCGTTGCGTCCTGTGGAGTGACCTCTCCCACCTCTTCGAACACCGGCAAGTGGCCGGAGGTGACAACGAACCTCTATCCTCTCTCGGTCTCGGGATCGGTGCAGTCCCACATGGTCAATCTGGAATGGCTGAACGGGTTGACCGAAGAACAGCGCACGGCGTTTGAAACGGCGATGGCCGACATGGAAGCTGCACTTTGGGAGACGGCGATCACCACCAATGGAACGGCGCAATCCTGTTCGACCGGCGGCGATTGTCCTGAAGGTGGGATCTACACATCCTACGACATGGCGCTGATCCCGGTGAGCGAAGCCGACAAGGCAAAGGTGGCAGAGATTTCGGTCACCAAGATCCTGCCGGAATGGGCCGAGAAATGTGAAGCCTCCTATACCGGCTGCACAGCGATCTGGAACGACACCGTCGGCGCTGCGCGCGGGCTAGAGATCCAGTAAGGCGCCAATGTCCGATCCGCGTATCCTGCGCGCATTCGAGCATGTCAGCGTCGCGCTCGCGCTTGTCGCGGGCGTGGCCATTGCTCTTTTGGCCGTGCTGATCACGATCGACATCGTTGGTCGCGATTTCTTTGGCGTCTCTGTGCAAGGCACGGACGAGATCGGCGGCTATGTTCTGGCCTTCGTCGGCTCGCTCGGCATGGCGCTGACCCTGATGCGGCGAGGGCATCCGCGTATCGACCTGTTCTTTCGCATCTTCCCGCAAGGTGCGCGCAACGCACTGAACGCGCTGTCACAGGTCACTATCGCGGGATTTGCAATCTTCATGGCCTGGCACGCCTGGGGAGAGCTTCAAAACACCTTGCGGTTCGGCGCAATCACCAACACACCGCTGCAGACCCCGCTCTGGGTACCGCAGGCGATCTGGGTCGGCGGCATGGGCTTTTTCGCGCTTACGGCCTGCCTGACCTCGACCCACGCGCTCTATCTGCTCCTGACCGATCCACCCTCCGTCTCACGTTACTACGGATCTCCGACGGTTGATGAAGAGGTCGGGCACTATGTCGACCCGACAGATGCGGAGCCCACTGATGCTCGGGATTGAAGGCGCCGCCATCGGGTTTGCGCTGCTCCTTTTCCTTCTCTTCATCGGGCTTCACATCGCGACCTCGCTCTTTTTGATCGCTGCACTCGGGGCGTGGGTGTTTTTTGGCGACACGATGATCCGCCCTTTCGGCACGATGATGTGGGGGACGCTGAACAACTTTCTGCTCGTAGCCATTCCGCTCTTTGTCTTCATGGGAGAGATTCTGGTGCGCGGCGGTGTGACGGAACGCATGTACCGGGCACTTGCGGACTGGACGAAGCCCCTGCCCGGCGGCCTGCTGCATACCAACATCGCAGCCTCTACGGTCTTTGCCTCCATCTCCGGCTCGTCGGTGGCGACCGCTGCCACGATCGGCACCGTGGCCTTCCCGACCTTCCGGCGCCAGAATTATGCCGAGGCCTGGGTGGCGGGCAGCGTCGCCTCGGGCGCGACACTCGGCATCCTCATCCCGCCCTCGATCAACCTGATCATCTACGGGGCGGTGACGAACACCTCCATCGGCGCGCTCTTCACCGCGGGGATTCTGCCGGGGATCATCCTGGCCTCGGCCTTCATGGGTGTGATCATGATCGCCTGCCTGATCAATCCGGCGATCGCCGGACGCCCTGAACGGATCGCACCCTGGCGCGACCGCCGCAGGCGCCTAGTCGATCTGGTGCCGCCGCTCGTCATCTTCATCCTGGTGATGGGGTCCATCTATCTGGGGTTCGCGACCCCGACGGAGGCTGCCGGCGTAGGCGTCATGGCAGCGGTCGCGCTGACTGGCTTTTATCGCACGCTGAACCTCAAGATGCTGCGCGAGGCGATGCTGTCGGCGGTGACGACCACAGGCATGACGCTGCTCATCCTGATCGCGGCCTTCTATCTGAATTTCATTCTCGGCGTCTTGGGCGTCCCGGCGCAGGTCTCAAGTTTCGTGTCCTCGTTCGACGTTCAGCCCGTGGTGATGATCCTGTTGCTGGTGTTGCTCTACATGGTTCTGGGATGCTTTCTGGACGCACTGGCCATGATGATCGCGACCATCCCGATCATCCTGCCCATTGTCACACTGATCGGCTATGACAGCATCTGGTTCGGGATCTTTCTGGTGCTGATGTGCGAACTTGCCCTGATCACCCCGCCGGTGGGCATGAACCTCTATGTCACGCAAAGCGTGCGGGGTCGCGGAGATGTCGGCACCGTCATCGTCGGCGTTCTGCCCTTCGTGCTGTGCATTCTGGTTGTCGTCGCGCTGATCACGGTCTTTCCGGGCATTCTGATCTGATGGCGGAGGGCATTCGCATTCTGGCAGTGAACCCGAACACCTCTGCCGAGGTAACCGAGGCCTATGTGCGCGAGGTCCGTCGGATTGCCCCGCAGGGCGTGACGATCGACGGCGTGACCGGAGAGTTCGGAGCCCGTATCGTTTCAACCGAAGCAGAGAACACGATTGCGGGTCACGCAATGCTTGATCTCATGGCGCGATATGCGGTGGGATATGATGGCGTCATCCTTGCCATTTCCTTCGACACGGCGTTGCGAGCAGCGCAGGAATTGCTCCCTGTCCCGGTGGTGGGGATCACACAGGCTGCT
>JBCDBB010000174.1:0-8113 GCA_039184415.1 Pseudomonadota bacterium | reverse complement strand
CATTGAGCTACACCCGCCCTGCGCCCGTCCAGCACTAGTCGCGACCTTACAGGCAGCCGGGTTGTAGACCATCGCTTCGACTCTCTACAAGGGCAGAAATCTGAGCTGTGCCGGCCTGCAATGCACTGCCCGCAATGCACTGTCCGTGATACGGCGAGACGAGGCCGCCGGCATGGGGCGGCGAAACGAAGCCAGTGGGGACGGCGGGCGGATATGGGCGAACTCTGGGCAATTGCCGCCCCGATCTTAGTTCTGGACGTGGCCAATCCGGTTCTTTTGACCGCTGTCATCCTGTCGATGACGAGCGACAGGCCCTATGCCAATACGCTTGCGCTGATCGCGGCCCATACCCTGGCTTACACGGTGGCCGGGTTCTTCGTCATCTACGGTATCGCTGAGCTGCTGGAGCTTGTTCTGTCGCCCGCGATGTACAGGATCCAGAATCCCGAGCCGGTGGATTTCGTCATCGGGTTTGTCGCGGGGCTGCTGCTGATCTGGATCGCGTTGCGCTGGAGGACCGATCCGCCGCATCCAACAGATGCGCCCCCGAAACCCGCCAAGTCCGGTGTCGGTGCGGCCTTCGCCTTTGGAGGCGTGGTCAGTTTCGTCGGGCTGCCCTTTGCCGTTCCCTATTTTGCCTTCGTGAGCCAGCTTATGAAGTTCGACGGCCCGATCGTGCCCGCCAATCTGGTCCTCTACAATCTGCTCTATGCCGTGCCGTTCCTGATGGTGCCGGCCGCGGTCGCGCTCTTCGGGCGCTCGGTCATGCCAACGCTCAACCGCATCAACAAAACCGTCGAGAAGTATGCGGCCTACATCATGCCGGGTCTTTTGGGCATCGCCGGTCTGGTTCTGGTGGTGGATGCCGTGAAATTCTTCATCACGGGACAGGGGCTGATCTGATCCGGACGCGCAATAGGACGTCCCATGCGCCGGTCTGTGCCCGTGTGATCATTCCGGCGGCAGCCATCTGCGCCGACCGGCGACAGGCCGCAGGTCAATCCAGATGCGCCTTGACAGCGACGCCGCCGCCCGGCAGCGAATTCGGGGGTTTTCCGAAGGGGATGTGCGCAACGTGAGCTGGGGCACGGCGACAGGATGAAAGACTTTGCCCGCGGCCTCGTGCTGGTCAGCCCCACGGCGCTCTATGCGCTGGCGCTCCTGGTGGCGCCGATGGCCGCGATCGTGCTGTTCAGTTTCTGGACGCAGGATTACCTGACGCTCGACACCACTCTGACGCTCGACAATTACCGCGAGGCCGTGACGGACCCGATCTATGGCCAGCTGATGGTCCGGTCGCTCTACATCTCGGGGCTCGTGACGGCGGTGACGGTCGTTCTGGCCTTTCCCATCGCCTATTACATCTCGTTTCATGTCGCGCCCGGGCGCAAGGCGCTCTGGATCTTTCTCGTCACGATCCCCTTCTGGACCTCCTACTTGATCCGGGTGTTCCTGTGGAAAGTGATCCTGGGCTTTAACGGGGTTCTCAACACGTCGCTCATGGGGCTTGGGGTGATCGATGCGCCGCTGACCTTCATCCTCTACAATCTCAACGCTGTGGTGATCACGCTCGCCCATGCGTTCGCGCCCTTCGCGATCCTGCCGATCTTTGTTGTGCTGGAGCGGATCGACCGGTCGCTGCTGGAGGCCTCTCAGGATCTGGGCGAGACGGCGCTGACGACCTTCTGGCGGGTCACACTGCCGCTGGCAATGCCCGGCGTGATCGCGGCGGTCCTGATCGTCTTCATCCCGACGGTGGGCGACTATATCACGCCGCGGCTCGTGGGCGGTCCGGGCGGGCTGATGATCGCCAACATGATCCAGACCCAGTTCCTCCGCCTGAACAATGCGCCTATGGGGGCGACGCTGGCCGTGCTGGCAATGGTCTGCGTGACGATCATCGCGCTCATTTTCCTGTGGCTCAATCGCCGGTTCCTGCGAGGGCCCGACTGATGGCGGTGGGCCAGGCGCGGGGGCAGGGGCGCGGCCTGAGGATCTATGCGGTGCTCTACCTGGCGTTTCTGTATGCACCCATCGTGCTGCTGCCGGTCTTTGCCTTCAACGACAGCACCATCATCGCCTTTCCGCTGTCGGGTTTTACCACGCAATGGTTCGTGGAACTGGCCGATGTCCCGGCGCTGCATTCGGCCGTCCTGACCTCGCTCAAAATCGCGGTGGTCACGGCGCTGATCTCGACGCTTCTGGGCATTTGCGCCGCCCGCGCGGCCACCCGCTACCGCTTTCCGGCCAAGGGCGGGATCATGGGGGTGATCATGCTGCCGCTGGTGCTGCCGGAGATCATCGTGGCGGTGTCGCTGCTGGTCGTGTTCCTCCAGATCGGACTGGAGCTTTCGTCGCTGACCGTGATCCTCGGCCATGTGCTGATCTGCACGCCCTTCTGCATCGCGATCCTGAACGGGTCCTTCCAGTCGCTCGATGTCTCGCTGGAAGAGGCCGCCGTCGATCTGGGCGAGAGCGGCTGGGGTGCGTTCCGGCTGGTGATCCTGCCGCTGGTGATGCCGGGTATCATCGCCTCGCTCCTGATCGCCTTCACGATTTCCATGGACGAGTTCATCATCGCCTTCTTCCTGTCGGGCTCTGACCCGACGCTGCCCGTCTATCTCTGGGGGCAGCTCAGGTTTCCGCAGCGTCTGCCCGTGGTCATGGCGCTCGGCACGATCCTCGTGGTGGCGTCTGTCCTGATCATCATTCTGGCCGAGTGGTTCCGCCGCCGCGGGGTGGCCAAGCGCGGCGGCAGCGACAGCGGAGGGTTCCTGTGAGCGCATTGATCGCCCTGAACGGCGCGCAGAAATACTTCGGCGCCTACCACGCGCTGCGCGATATCGATCTTGAGATCGGACAGGGCGAGTTCTTTTCGCTGCTGGGTCCTTCGGGCTGCGGCAAGACCACGCTGCTCCGCGCGATTGCGGGGTTCGAGGCGCTGGATGCGGGCAGCATTCACATCGACGGCCATGACATGGCCGGTGTGCCCGCGAACCGACGGCCGACGAACATGGTGTTCCAGAGCTATGCGATCTTTCCCCATCTGAGCGTTGCGGAGAATGTCGCCTTCGGCCTGCGGAAGCGTGGGCTCGACGCGAAAACCCAGGCCGAAAGGGTGGGCGGAGCGCTCGAGATGGTCGGGCTTGGAGGCTACGGCGCCCGGGCCGCCCATGCCCTCTCCGGTGGTCAGCGCCAGCGGGTGGCGCTGGCGCGTGCGCTGGTGCTGGAACCCAAGGTTCTGCTGCTCGATGAGCCGCTCTCGGCGCTCGACCGCAAGATGCGCGAGCAGATGCAGGGGGAGTTGCGCCGGCTCCAGCGCCATGTCGGGATCACCTTCATCCTCGTGACCCATGATCAGGAAGAGGCGCTGATCATGTCGGACCGGATCGCGGTGATGTTCGAGGGCGGTATCGCCCAGATCGACAGCCCCGAGGGTCTCTACCGCCGTCCGGCGAGCCGCGAGGTTGGAGCATTCATAGGGCAGATGAACTTTCTGGCAGGACAGGTGCGCAGCGGCACGGACGGGTTCGTCGCCCAGATACATGGGCTGGGACATGTGCCGCTGGCGGCGGAGCAAAGTGCCGAACCGCTCGCCGCGGGGGCCGCGGCCTTTGGCATGCGGCCCGAAAGCCTGTCGCTTCTGTTCGATGGTCAGGCGCAGGCGGCCAGCGAGGCCACAGGGCGGATCGCCGACCGGGCCTATTACGGCGACATGACCTATTACGAGGTGGCGCTCGATGGCGTTGCGGAGCCGGTGACGATTTCCATGAAGAACATGGTCGGCCAGCCCGTGCTGTCGGTGGGCGATGCCGCGCGCGTGGCCTGGGACCCGCGCGCGCTGATCGTGTTTCCCGGTCCGGGCACGGCCTGAAGGCGCCTTCGCGAGGTCCTGACGGGCTCAGTACCCTTCGAGCACCAGCTTGCCCCGTGCGGTCCCGCTCTCGATCGCCGCATGCGCGCGCTTGAGGTTGGCCGCCGAAATCGCACCCAGGCTCTCCGTCGCCGTCGATCGGATCCGACCGGCGTCGAGCAGCCCTGCGACCTCGTTCAGTATCTCGCCCTGCCGTCCCATATCGGGCGTTTGAAAGAGCGACCTTGTGAACATCAGCTCCCAATGGATGGAGACGGCCTTGGGTTTGAAGACCGAGACGTCCAGCGTTTCGGGGTCGTCGATCAGCCCGAACCGGCCCTGTGGCGCGATCAGCTCGGCACTCTGCGCGGTGTAGCTGCCGGTATGGGTCGTCGAGAACACGAATCCGGGTTGGCCGATCCCGAGGGCTTCGACCTGCGGGGGCAAAGGCTGGCTGTGGTCGATCACATGATGGGCGCCCAATTCGGTCGCCCAGGCCCTGGTCGCGTCGCGCGAGGCGGTCGCGATCACGGTGAGGTCGGTCTTGGCCCGCAGCAGCTGTATCGCGATGGAGCCGACGCCGCCCGATCCGCCGATGATGAGGACGGCGGGTGCCGCGCCGGACACGGGTTCGGACACGCGCAGCCGCTCAAACAGCATCTCGTGGGCGGTCAGCGATGTCAGCGGCAGCGCGGCGCTCTCGGTGTCGGACACCGACGCCGGCTTGCGCCCGACGATACGTTCATCGACGAGATGGAACTCCGCATTGGTGCCGGGCCGGTCTATGGCGCCAGCATACCAGACGAGATCGCCGATCCTGAAGGTCTCGACAGCGTCGCCGGTCCCGACCACTTCGCCGACCGCATCCCACCCCAGAATGGCGGGCATGTCGCCGACAGGGGCGCGCGCGCGACGGATCTTGGTGTCCACTGGATTGACCGAAACTGCACGCACCCGGACCAGGAGGTCGCGCCCCTCTGGTGTGGGTTTGGGGATATCGAGATCGAGCAAGGCATCGTCCCGGTCGATGGGGCCCGGGACCCGGTAACCGACTGCTTTCATGTCCATATCCTCCGGGTCAGGCGATTTTTGACATTTCGTGCAGGACGAAACTGTCCACGGTCCCCTCGGTCGCCTCCATATAGGCGGCCAGATGCGGCGCGTTCATATGCGCTTGCCACAGCTCCCGGCTTTCCCAGTTCTCGTAGAAGACGAAGAACGCCGGGTTCTCGTTATCGAGATGGAGGTCGTATTGCAGTGCGCCTGCTTCGGCCCGGGTGATTGGAACAAGCTTTTCGAGCTCCGCGCGGACCAGATCCTCCTTGCCTGGTTTTGCGGTGATCTGGGCGACGATCGTCAGTGTCATGTGAGGCGCTCCCTTTGACAAATGTGCCTGGGAGGGCATATGCGAGTGCTATCCAATGCCGCAATACGCACAAAAAAGACCTATAGGTACAGAATGGATACCGTAAGCGACCAGGATCCGACCAAGCCGAGATTCGTCAGCTATGACTGCAGCGCAGGCTGTCCCGTCGAAGGGGCGCTCGAACAGATCTCGGGCAAGTGGAAGGGGCTGGTGGTCTTCCATCTCATGGCGGAGACCTTGCGGTTCAATGAACTCAAGCGCCGCTTGGGCGACGTCACGCAACGCAGCCTGACCAAGCAGCTTCGCGAGCTTGAGGCGGACGGCATCGTCCATCGCGAGGTCTTTGCCGTGGTGCCGCCGCGCGTTGAGTACAGCCTCACGGACAAGGGACAGCAGCTGCGCGGGGTGGTCGAGGCGCTCCATGCCTGGGGAACGCGCCATCCCAGGTGAGCATTGGGCCGGGCGAACCTCGCCTGCCGCACCCACGCCGTGAGGACCGCAATACCTGCCCGACCGAGCGGGCAGGTTCACGTCATGGCCGCCTGATCGGCGGTCCGTGTCCTCACGTCCGGGAGGGGATCGTCAGCCCGCGCTGCACCGCCGGGCGGGCGAGGAAGCGGTCGAGATAGTCGTGCAGATTGGGAAACTCGTGCCAATCCACGACCCCATGCGCGTCATAGGCCGTGCCCAGTCCCCGCACCCAGGGCGCGATCGCGATATCGGCGATGGAATAGTCTCCCGCGATCCAGTCGCGCCCCTCAAGCTGGCCGTTCAGAACATTCAGCAAACGTTTCGCCTCGGCGATGTAGCGCTCGCGCGGGCGGGGATCCTCGATCTCCCGACCGCCATAGGCATGAAAGTACCCCAACTGCCCGAACATCGGACCCACGCCGCCCATCTGGAACATCAGCCACTTGAGAATTTCGTAGCGCTCGGCCGGAGTCTTTCCGATCAGCTTGCCCGTCTTTTCGGCCAGATAGACCAGGATCGCTCCTGACTCGAACAGAGCAATTGGGTCACCGTCCGGCCCGTCGGGATCGATGATGGCCGGGATCTTGTTGTTCGGGTTCAGCGACAGAAACGCATCGCTGCGGACATCCGCGTCGGCAAGCGTCACCCTGTGCGGCTCATACGCGATGCCGAGCTCTTCCAGTGCGATGGACGCCTTCACACCGTTGGGTGTGGGAAAGGAGTAGAGCTGCAGAACCGTCGGGTCCTGGGCGGGCCAACGTTTGGAGATCGGGTGGGCGTCGATGCCGGAGCTCGCGAGGTCTTTCATCGGGATGTGCCTTTGCGGAGTGGTCTGGGACCCACAGCAAGTATGCGCGAACCGGTCGAAAGAAAGAGCGGCCAGTGTGCGCCACCCGCGAATATGGCCGGCGCAAACGCACAACTATAGCAGTGTCTGGTGTCCAGAGCTGTCCGGTGGGCACGTCAAAAGTGCGCCGGTGTTGGCGCACCGAAGCTCCTGTTTGTACATGTCTGTGTGTCAGATCCGGGTGTCACTGCACCCGACGTCGAATCTGTCTGCTTCAGAAACACAAAACCCCCGGGCAGTGCCACGGGGGTTTCGAGAATATCTCACTGCGACCGGAGCCGCGGGTTCGCGGGATCGATCCGCTCAGAGAAGACCTTCGCGCTGCGCCTTCTTGCGCGCAAGCTTGCGGGCCCGGCGGATGGCCTCGGCCTTTTCGCGGGCTTTCTTCTCGGACGGTTTCTCGAAATGCTGCCGAAGCTTCATTTCGCGGAAAACGCCTTCGCGCTGAAGCTTTTTCTTCAGGGCACGGAGGGCCTGATCGACGTTGTTATCGCGAACACTGACCTGCATGTGGGTGTCACCACCTTCCTAGTTTGAGTTGCAAGTTTTTGCAGGAGATGGCCGTATATCAAAGCCCCCCTAGCTTGTCCAGCGGCGCCGGGCGGGGCGTCCGGCGCGAGAGGAAGACCGATGCAACATGCCAACGATGCGGAAAAAGAGGTCATCGACCAGCTGCTCGACGCGATCCTGACCCATGTACCTTTCGATGGCTGGACGGCGGTGAGTTTCACTGCCGCGATCTCTGACACCGGTGTGGAACCGGCCGTCGCGCGCGCCGTTTGTCCGCGCGGCGCCGTGGATCTGGCCCTCGCCTATCACGTGCGCGGCGATGCGATGATGGTGGAGCGGCTCCACGCCGAGGATCTGTCCATGCTGAAGTTCCGCGAAAAGATCATGCGCGCTATCCAGCTCCGTCTCGAAGTGATCGACGACAAAGAAGCGGTGCGCCGCGCCGCGACACTCTTTGCGCTACCGAACCACGCGCCGGACGGGGTGCGCGCGGTCTGGGGCACGGTGGACCGGATCTGGTCGGAGCTTGGCGACACGTCAGAAGATGTGAACTGGTACACCAAGCGCGCGACGCTCTACGGCGTCTACTCCGCGACTGTGCTCTACTGGTTGGGCGATGAAAGCCCTGGCAATCAGCGCACATGGCAGTTTCTGGAGCGGCGCATCGACGATGTCATGTCGATCGAGACACTGAAGAAAAAGGTCAACGAGAACCCGTTCCTGAAACCGCTGATGGCCGGTCCGAACTGGGCGATGAGCCTGATCAAGGCGCCGTCGCGCGCCCCCCGCCACGATTTGCCCGGGCGTATCGTCGGACCCCGCTGAGCGGAAAGGCGCGGGCGCTCTCGAAGACCTGCCCCGTTTCACGCAGATCCAGACCTGCGATTTGCCTATAAAGTGGGCGATTTAGGACTGCGGAGACCCCGTTGGGTCACTCCGGTACCCTTGTCGGGTGCAAAAAATGCTGTTGCAGAGCCGCAATCCGGACGTAAGCCAACGCTATCAGGCAGAAAAAGCCCGCATCATTACGTTACGTTACCTGGTTTGGACACTTGTTCGAAACAGT
>JBCDBB010000173.1:0-8114 GCA_039184415.1 Pseudomonadota bacterium | reverse complement strand
GGGCATTTCGGCCGCGCCCGGCGGCAGCTCCGCATCGATGCGCGCCAGCCGGTGCCCGTCGGTTGCCACGCAGCGCAAGAGCGGGCCGTCCGGCCCATCGGCCACATGCATGTAGACGCCGTTGAGGTAATAGCGCGTCTCCTCGGTCGAGATGGCGAATTTGGACTTGTCGAAGAGCCGCCGCAGCACCGCGGCCTGGGCCGAGAAATTCGCGGTGTAATCCGTCGACGCCATGACCGGGAAATCCTCCCGCGGCAGCGTCTGGAGCCGGAAATGCGACCGGCCCGCGGTCACGTCGAGCGGCTCGCCCGGCGCCGCCGAAAGCTGCACCAGCGCGCCATCGGGCAGTTTGCGGATGATCTCGTGCAGCGTCACCGCGTTCACGGTGACCGCACCGGCCGTCAGGATCTGGGCCGGGGCGGTCTCGACCACCTCGATATCGAGGTCCGTGGCGCGGAACCGCACCAGATCGCCCTCGGCCTCGATCAGCACATTGGCCAGGATCGGGATCGTGTTGCGGCGTTCGACCACAGATTGGGCTTGCGAGACGGCCTTGAGCAGGTCGGCGCGTTCGATGCTGAGCTTCATTGGGCCATCACCGTTTCCAAACAGGGACCATGACGTTATCCGATCCCCGTCCCGGCACAAGCCCTTTTGAACAGCCTATGATTGTCTCCGATCAGGCCTCAAGCGTCCGGCGCAACAACTCGATATCCTCGGCGATCTGATTGTCCTGCTGGCGCAGGCTCTCGATCTTGCGCACGCCATGCATGATCGTGGTGTGATCACGCCCGCCGAACCGCCGCCCGATCTCAGGCAGCGACCGCGTGGTGAGCTGTTTGCACAGATACATCGCCACCTGCCGCGGCCGCGCGATGGTGCGCACGCGGGTCGGCCCGATCAGCTCGGACAGCCGGATATTGTAATGCTCCGACACCTGGCGCTGGATCTCCTCAATGGTGATCTTGCGTTCCGAGGCGCGCAGCACGTCCGACAGGCAGTCCTGCGTCATCTCCATGTCGATCTTGCGCCCGACCAGCGAGGCCAGCGCAAAGAGCCGCATCAGCGCGCCCTCGAGCACACGGACATTGGTCGAAATGCGGTGGGCGAGGAACTCCAGCACACCCGGCGAAACGGTCAGGCCGGGATATTGCTCGGCATAGAACTCGACCTTCTGCTGCAGGATGCCCAGGCGCAGCTCGTAATTGGTGGGGTGCAGATCGACCACCAGTCCGGACTGCAGGCGCGACTTGATCCGCTCCTCCATATCCTTGATCTCGCCGGGCGCACGGTCGCCCGAGATGATGATCTGCTTGTTCTGATCGACCAGCGCATTGAACGTGTGGAAAAACTCGTCCTGGGTGCTGTCCTTGCCGGCGATGAACTGCACGTCATCGACCATCAGCACATCGACCGAGCGGAAGAGCTGCTTGAAATCCATCATTTGCCGGTCCCGCAGCGCCTTGACGAAGCGGTACATGAACTGCTCGGCGGAGAGATAGAGGATCGTCAGGCTCGGATCGCGCGCCTTCATTTCCCAGGCGATGGCATGCATCAGGTGGGTTTTGCCCAGCCCGCAGCCGCCATAGAGAAACAGCGGATTGAAGGTGACCGGACCGCCCTCGGCGACGCGGCGCGCCGCGGCATGGGCCAGTTCGTTGGGTGTGCCCACGACGAACGTGTCGAACGTGCAGCGCGGGTCGAGCGCTGCGCCCGCCGGATCCAGTCCGTCTTCGCCGCGTGCGGGCGGCGTGGAGGCTGCGGGCTGGGCTGCCGGCCGGGGCCGGTCGGAGCCGCCGGCGGTCTTGGCGGCGCGGGCTGGGAGCGCGGCGGTCATCGCCGCAGGCACCTCGAATTTGATTCGTCGGACCTCGGCGCCGGCTTCGTGTAATTGGCTCAGGATCGCATCCGAATAATTTCTGCTGACCCAGTTTCCGATGAAATTCGTTGGCGCATCGAAGGTCGCCACCCCGTCCGAACAGGCCCGAAACGCCAGAGGCTCGATCCATGTTCGGTAGTTGTTTTCTCCTATCCTTTGCAAAAGTGAATCTTGAACCTTCCCCCAGGTATCGTGCGTCATTCGCTTTTTTTCCATACTTGCCAACGCGTTAATCGCGCCGGACGGCCCCGCAATGCGACGATCTCCCTGGGTGTGCGGCAACACGCGTCTTCCCCGTCTATGCGGGTGAGATCCCGGCAAGACATCCGGAATCCGGGGCCTGCTGGAGACCCCTACATGTGTGCACCGGACGAGGTAACGCGTGCTCGCACGCACCCACCCGCCAGAGCGCCACCGTCCCCTGCGGCGCTCCGGCATTTGCAATTCCGCTCCTATGCTCAATGAAGCTCACAACGTGGTCAGACCACGTCCTGCGCGTTCGAAGCGGCTTCGCAATGTCCCCAAGGCGATCTGAATCGCCTGCAGACCGTAACAACCGGCCCGGCGATCCCGCAACAGAACTTCGAGATTGACAGGAAGATTGCAGGGTGACGAATCTTTGTTACATTATTTTTGATTTAGTATCAGTGTATTAGCCGGTTAACATCAACTAACAGAGCATTAACGCGGCTCAGGGCGCAGGCGCGGGCCGTGTTGTTGCGAACACAAAAACAAAAAGGGCGCTCTTGAAGTGAGCGCCCGTCCCCGTCCGGTACCTGTACGCGGATCAGCCGATGGCTTTGACCCGGGCCGCAAGGCGCGACATTTTCCGAGAGGCGGTGTTCTTGTGCAGCACGCCCTTGGTCACGCCGCGCATGAGCTCCGGCTGCGCCTCGCGCAGGGCTGCGAGCGCGACCGCCTGATCGCCGCCGGTGATCGCCTCTTCGACCTTGCGGAGATAGGTGCGGATGCGCGAGCGGCGCGCCTTGTTGATGTCGAAGCGCCGCGCGTTCTGGCGGGCGCGCTTTTTGGATTGCGGCGTGTTGGCCATGCGTCGTCTTCCCAAGCTGGGGTGAAAGCGTGAGCCGCGTCTTTAGAAGCGAGTCGCGGCCAAGTCAACTGGCCAGGACAGATCCCGCGCCCTGCACCGCGGATGCCGCCAGTCTTGCCCCAAAGTCGTGGCGTGCACGACAGGGGTGCGCCCTTTCTGAGCCTGTTGCGGGGCGCGCGGTCAGCGGTCGCGGAACTGGGCGGCGCGTTTTTCCAGAAAGGCCGACATGCCCTCGGCCTGGTCCTGGGTGCTGAACATCGCCTGAAACAGCCGGCGCTCGAAGAGCAGACCCTCGCGGAGCGGCATCTCAAAGCTCTGACAGGCCGATTCCTTGACCGCCTTCGTGGTGATCAGGGACTTCTCGGCGATCTTGTGGGCGGTGGCGCGGGCCTCCTCCAGGAGCTTCTTGGTCGGCACGATCCGGCTCACCAGCCCGGCGCGCTCGGCCTCCTCCGCCGTCATCGGGCGGCCCGTCAGCAGCATGTCCATCGCCTTGGCCTTGCCGACCGCACGGGTCAGCCGCTGGGTGGCGCCCATGCCCGGCGTGATCCCAAGGGTCACCTCGGGCTGGCCGAACTTCGCGGTCTCCGCGGCGATGACGATATCGCACATCATCGCCAGCTCGCAGCCCCCGCCCATGGCGTAGCCTGCCACCGCCGCGATCAGCGGCTTGCGCGTGCGCATGACCTGTTCGGCGGCGGAGCCGTATGTTTCGCGGCAATACATGTCCACAAAGGACTTGTCGGCCAGCTCCTCGATATCGGCGCCCGCCGCGAACACCTTTTCGGACCCTGTGAGGATGATGCAGCGGACCTTGTCGTTCCGTTCGACCGTCCTCAGCGCATCTCCCAGTTCGGCCATCAGCACGGAATTCAGGGCGTTCATTGCTTCGGGACGGTTCAGCTTGATCAGGGCGACGTGATCTTCGACGTCGACGATCAGCGTGTCATAGGCCATCAGGAGGCTCGCTTGCTGCCACAACGACGCTCAGCAGTACCACCGTTAAAATCGGGTTCAAGCTATCTTTGGCAGGTTGCACAATAGAAGCTTGATCGCCCGGATTGGACGCGCCGCTGCACGGTGCCGTCGCAGCCGGGGGTGACGCAGGGTCCGCCTTCGCGCCCGTAGACCCGGAAGCTGTGCTGAAAATATCCAAGCTCTCCATCGGCTTGGCGGTAATCGCGCAAGGAGGATCCGCCCGCCGCGATGGCCTCTTCCAGCACCGTGCGGATCACCGGAACCAGCCCGGCGGCGCGGGCCGAAGAAATGCGTCCCGCCTGGCGCATCGGAGAGATGCCGGCCCGGTGAAGCGCCTCGCAGACATAGATATTGCCGAGACCCGCAACGACTCGCTGGTCCAGAAGCGCGGCTTTGACCGGTGTTTTCCGCCCCCGGAGCGCGTCTGCCAGATAGGTCTCGTGAAACCCGTTGCCGAGCGGCTCGGGCCCCAGATGCGCCAGCATCCGGTGATCCTCCGCCGCCTCGGTGGCGACCAGATCCATCGCGCCGAACCGGCGCGCATCGTTGAAGGTGACCCGCGCGCCCCCCTCCATATCGAAGATCACATGATCATGGCGCCCCGGCGCGGGATGGGCGTGGTGAAAGGCCCCGGGCCGGATCTCGCCGCCCTCTGCGCCCGCGATCAGGATGCGCCCCGACATGCCCAGATGCACGATCAGCGTCTCGCCCCGGTCGAGATCGGCCAGGATGTATTTCGACCGACGGCGCAACCCCACCACCCGCGCCCCGCTCAGCCGCTCGGCCATGCGGTCGGGCAGCGGCCAGCGCAGATCGGGCCGGCGGACCTCCGCCTGGGCGATGCGCGCGCCCTCCATCACCGGCAGCAGGCCGCGGCGTACGGTTTCGACCTCGGGCAGTTCTGGCATCTCGGTCTCGCGGTTGGGGCGGGGGTCGGCAGTGAGTCGCGGCAGGTGGGTCCGGGTGCCCGTTGTAGTCGCCCGGCAGCGGCCTATAAGAAAGTGCAATCGCAGCGGGGACAAGTGGGATGAGTGCCAGATGAACGAGCGCGACGGGCAGACGACGCATTTCGGCCGCCAGACCGTGGAGGAGGAGGCCAAGGCCGGCCTGGTCGAGGGCGTCTTTTCCTCGGTCGCCTCGCGCTATGACGTGATGAACGATGTGATGTCCGTGGGCATCCACCGGCTCTGGAAGGACGCGATGATGGACTGGTTGGCGCCGCGCTCCGGCCAGGCGCTGCTCGATGTCGCTGGCGGTACCGGCGATATCGCCTTCCGGTTCCTCAAACGCGCGCCGGGCTCCCGGGCGACCGTGCTCGACATGACCGCCTCGATGCTGGAGGAGGGCCGCAAGCGCGCCGAGGCCCAGGCGCTTGAGGATCAGCTGAGCTGGGTCCAGGGCGACGCCATGGCGCTGCCCTTCGCCGACGGCAGCTTCGATGTCTACACGATCTCCTTCGGCATCCGGAACGTCACCCGGATCGAGGATGCGCTGGCCGAGGCGTTCCGTGTCCTCCGCCCCGGCGGGCGGATGATGGTGCTCGAATTCAGCCAGCTGCCCAACCCGCTGATGCAATGGGCCTATGACCGCTATTCCTTCAATGTCATCCCGACCATGGGCCAGGTGATCGCGCGGGACCGCGACAGCTACCAGTATCTGGTGGAGTCGATCCGCAACTTCCCCGACCAGGAAAGCTTTGCCCAGATGATCCGGCGCGCGGGGTTCGAGCAGGTGCGCTACCGCAACCTCTCCATGGGCATCGCCGCGCTCCATTCCGGCTGGAAGCTCTAGCCCCGGATGCGGGGTCCCCACAACATCTGGCGTCTGGTCCGCACCGGCGCCACGCTCGAACGCACGGGCGCGATGACCGTCGTGCTGGACGCTTTCAACGCGCCGGCGCATCTGCGGCTCGCGGCCCGCATTCTGGGCTGGCCCTTCAAGTGGCTCGGCCTGCCCGGCGATCCCGAGATGCCGCCCGCGACCCGCGCGCTCACCGCGCTCGGCCCCGCCTATATCAAGTTCGGCCAGATCCTCTCGACCCGGCCCGATGTCGTGGGCGAAGAGCTCGCCATGCAGCTCAAGGTCCTCCAGGACAAGCTGCCGCCCTTCCCGCTGGCCGAGGCCAAGCGCGTGATCGAGCGCGAGCTCGAAACACCGGTCGAAAATCTCTTTTCCGAACTTAGCGAGCCCATCGCCGCGGCCTCCATCGCCCAGGTCCACAAGGCCCGCATCGTCGGCTCCGGCCAGCAGGTGGCGGTCAAGGTGCTGCGGCCGGGCATCGAGAAGGCGTTCCAGAAGGATATCGACGCCTTCTATCTCGCCGCCTCCATGATCGAGCTGCTCTCGCCCTCATCGCGGCGGCTCCGCCCCTCCGACGTCATCGCCCATTTCGAAGGCGTGGTGATGGGAGAGCTCGATTTCCGCCTCGAAAGCGCCGCAGCCGGCGAATTCGCCGCCACCACGGAAAAGGACGAGGGCTTCCACGTCCCCCGGGTGGAGTGGTTCTTGACCGCCCGCCGGGTGATGACGCTGGAATGGGTGGACGGGTTCCCCGCCAACGACGTCGCTGCCATCGAGGCCGCGGGGCTCGACCGGCAGGCGATCGGCAACCGGGTGCTGACGCTCTTTCTCAACCACGCGCTCCGCGACGGCTATTTCCACGCCGACATGCACCAGGGCAATCTCAAGATCGCGCCCGACGGCGATATCGTTGCGATGGATTTCGGCATCATGGGCCGGATCGACGAATATACCCGACGGGTCTATGCCGAGATCCTCTACGGCTTCATCCGCAAGGATTACCGCCGCGTGGCCGAGGTTCATTTCGAGGCCGGCTACGTGCCCGCCGACCGCGATATCGACGAGTTTGCCCGCGCGCTTCGGGCCGTAGGGGAGCCGATCTTCGGCATGGATGCCAACCGGATCTCCATGGCGCGGCTCTTGGCCTATCTCTTCGAGGTGACCGAACGTTTCGGTATGGAGACGCGCACCGAGCTCATCCTGCTCCAGCGCACCATGGTGGTGGTCGAAGGCGTGTCGCGCTCGCTCAACCCCTCGATCAATATCTGGGACGTCGCGCGCCCCGTGGTGGAGAGCTATATCTCGCGCAATGTCGGACCCAAGGCGCTGGCCCGCGATCTGGCCGCCACCGTCCAGGTGCTCGCCCGCTACGGGCCCCGCCTGCCGCAGCTGGCCGAGGCAGCACTCCTGCGCCAGAACGCACCGCCTGCGCCGGTCCGGGGGCCGCACTGGTGGGCGCCCGCGCTCTGGATGGTGGCGGGCGCAGGCGCGGCGGTCCTGGGCGGGCTCGCCCTCCATCTGATCTAGTGGGCAGGGTGCTCCGGCCGGGCCAGCCGGTTCAAGAGCGCGATTTCGGCCGCCGCCGCCCCCCGGTCGGCCCTTGTCAGACAATGCAGCGCGATCCGGGCATGGAGCGCGGGCGCAATCCGGTCATAGCGCGCCAGTCCGGGGGCGCCGCCATAGGCGCGGCGGAAGCGGGCGCGCGCCGCCGCGCCCAGCGGACCCGCCCCGTACCGCCGCTGCATTCCCGGCGACAGATAGAGCGCCAGATCCGTCGCCGGATCGCCAAAGGCGGGGCATTGCCAGTCGATCAGCACAGGTCCGGACGAGGTCGCGAGCATGTTTGCCGGCACCGGATCGCCATGGAGCGGGGCAGGGGCGATGGGCCCGCGCCCCGCCTCCCGGACCGCCCGGCGCACCGCGCCCGCCCCTGCCGCTGACAGACCCGCCCGACCCAGCGGTGCGAGCGCACCCTGCGGCAGGCGCCAGCGTTGTCGGGCCAGGGGCGCCAGCCCGGTCCAGGGCGCCGCGCGGTGCAGCGCGGCCAGCGCGCGTCCGGCCTCCTGCGGTGTCACCGGGCGCGGTGCCGGCAGATAGCGATAGATCAGCACCGGACCTGCGCCGGTGGCGGCGCGCGCCAGCGGCTCCGGGGCGCGCCCCACCCGCCAGCCGGCCGAGAGCGCGGCCCATTCCGCCTCCGGCAAGTTCGGAAAGAGCCCCCCCGCCGTGACCGGCCCGTAGAGCTTGACCGCAACGCTGCCTGCCTGCGTCTCGACCCGCCAGACCCGGTTCACCCGGCCCCCCGGCAACGGCTGCCAGCGCGCGCCCGCGGGATCCAGCCCTGCGTCGACCAGCAGGCCGGCCAGCGCCTCCACCTGCCGGGATGTCCCCGCCAGATCCTTCATC
>JBCDBB010000172.1:0-8178 GCA_039184415.1 Pseudomonadota bacterium | reverse complement strand
CTACGGCTGTCAGATGAATGTCTATGACAGCGAGCGCATGGCCGAAGCTCTGGCGCCCGAGGGATACAGCCAGACGGCGGACGCGTCCGAGGCCGACCTGATCCTGTTGAACACCTGCCATATCCGCGAGAAGGCCGCCGAAAAGGTCTATTCCGAGCTCGGACGGCTGAAGCCGCTGAAGGCCGCGAACCCGGATCTGAAAATCGGCGTCGCGGGGTGCGTTGCGCAGGCCGAGGGCGAAGAAATCACCGCCCGCCAGCCGCTTGTCGACCTCGTGGTCGGCCCGCAGGCCTATCATCGCCTGCCCGAGATGATTGCGCGGACGCAGGAGGGCCGCCGAGCCATCGACACCGAGTTCCCCGAACAGGACAAGTTCGCGCGTCTGGGTGCCCGGACGAAGCGGAGCGCGCCGACCGCGTTCCTGACGGTTCAGGAGGGGTGCGACAAGTTCTGCGCCTTCTGCGTCGTGCCTTATACGCGCGGCGCCGAGGTCAGCCGGCCTGTGGCTCAGGTGATGGCAGAGGCCGGCGATCTCGCAGACCGGGGGGTGCGGGAGATCACCCTCCTGGGGCAAAACGTCAACGCCTACCACGGTGCGGGATCCGGCGCGACATGGGGGCTGGGCCGTCTGCTCCGGGCGCTTGCGCGGATCGACGGGTTGGAGCGGATCCGCTACACGACCTCGCATCCCAACGACATGAATGAGGATCTGATCGCCGCCCATGCCGATTGTCCGGAAGTGATGCCCTACCTGCATCTGCCCGTACAGTCCGGCTCCGACCGCATCCTCAAGGCGATGAACCGCAAACATACAGCCTCCCAGTATGTCGATCTGATCGCCCGGATTCGCGCCGCGCGACCCGATATCCTGCTGTCGGGAGATTTTATCGTTGGCTTTCCCGGCGAAACGGAGGCGGACTTCGCGGACACGCTCGCGCTGGTCGAAACGGTCGGCTACGGGCAGGCCTATTCCTTCAAGTACTCGCCGCGTCCCGGTACGCCGGCGGCGGAAAAGCCCGAAGTCGATCCCGATGTCGCGAATGACAGGCTCCAGCGTCTCCAGGCGCTGCTTGCCGCCCAGCAAACCGCCATGCAGCAGGCCATGGTCGGACGTGAGACCGCGGTACTTTTTGAAAAGCGTGGCCGGGAGCCCGGCCAACTCGTCGGCAAGTCGGACTATCTTCAGGCGGTCCACGCCATCGCCCCTTCCGGGTTGATCGGTCAGATCGCCCGGGTGCGGATCACCGCGGCGGCCGCGCATTCGCTGGCCGGTGAGCTTGTCGATCTTCACGAGCCCGTCTGAACCTGGGCATGGTCCGGGGGCGGCATATGTGCGGCGGTAACATCGTGTTAACCAATTCGCGGCGCATCTCGCCCAATCTGCGTCAATTGAATGACAATCTTCACGCTGCGCTTGCACGCATCGCGCGAAATTGGCACGGTTTTGGTTGAATCTAGGGGAACGTGCTTGCCAGTCACACCATTGACGACCACCGCTCCGGCCGGCGACAGCGGCAGTGAGCAACTGGAATTTCCGGACAATCGGCTCCTTAGCAGCCTGTGTGGCGAAGTCGGGCGCAATCTCGCCCAGATCGAAGCCGTCGCGGATGTGCAGATCGTACAGCGTGGCAACCGTCTCGACCTGTTCGGCGGGCTGGAAGAGAGGCGCCGGGCCGCCGAGGTGCTGATCGATCTCTATGAGCGACTCGAGGCCGGGCGCGAAATCGAACCGGGGGATATCGACGCCGCCTTGCGCATGGGGCCGCGACCCGTGCCGCCCGAGATGCGCGCCGGCATGGCCAGCGGCGACCAGCTCGAGATGTTCAAGCCAGGCAGTCTTGAGATCAAGACCCGCAAAAAACTGGTCGAGCCGCGCACCGATGCCCAGAAGGCCTATGTCGATGCGCTTTTCCGCTATGAGCTGGCCTTTGGCATTGGCCCGGCGGGCACTGGCAAGACCTATCTGGCGGTCGCGGTCGCGGTGTCGAAATTCATCGGTGGCGAGGTCGACCGGATCATCCTGTCACGTCCTGCGGTGGAGGCCGGCGAACGGCTGGGCTTCCTGCCCGGCGACATGAAGGACAAGGTCGATCCCTACATGCAGCCGCTCTATGACGCGCTGAATGATTTCCTGCCGGGCAAGCAGGTGACCAAGCTGATCGAGGAAAAGCGTATCGAGATCGCGCCCCTGGCCTTCATGCGTGGACGGACGCTGTCGAACGCCTTCGTCGTGCTCGATGAGGCGCAGAACGCCACCACCATGCAGATGAAGATGTTCCTGACGCGTCTCGGCGAAGGCTCGCGCATGGTCATCACCGGCGACCGCAGCCAGGTCGATCTGCCGCGCGGGGTCCAGAGCGGACTGCGCGATGCCGAACGGCTGCTCAAGGGGATCGATCGGGTCAGCTTCAGCTATTTCACCGCAAAGGATGTCGTGCGCCATCCGCTGGTTGCCGCGATAATCGAGGCCTATGACGCTGACGCCCCAGCTGGTTGACTGTCTGATCGAGGATCCCCGTTGGGGCGCCACCGGCCTGGAGGAGTGGGCCGAGGACAGCGCCCGTGCGGCGCTCGGGGCCACCGGTCTTTCGCCGGACGGCTTCGAAATCAGTCTCCTGGCCTGCGACGACGCCCGGATTGCCGAACTGAACCGCGCGTTTCGCGGCAAGGCGCGCCCGACCAATGTGCTCTCCTGGCCGGCACAGACCCGCGCGCCCGCTCAGCCCGGAGATGCCCCGCCACGCCCCGCACCGGCCGGGCCGGGTCAGCAAGCGGAGCTTGGCGACATCGCGCTGGCCTATGACACCTGCGCGCGTGAGGCAGAGGCGGCCCGGCTGAGCCTTGAGACCCATGGACGTCATCTTGTGGTGCATGGGGTGCTTCATCTATTAGGGTATGATCACGAAACCGACCCGGATGCTCTCTTGATGGAACGGCTTGAGGTCGGGATACTTGCTCAGATGGGCATTGCCGACCCCTATGCGGCCGGCACAGACCGCGCGATGAGCGACAAGGTTGATCGAACCGATGGCTGAGGCCACCCCACCGAGCGATGGACGCCCCCCGATCCCGGAGGAGGCGAGTTCCAGATGGTCGCTCGGCCTGAAGGACCTGTTCCGGATTCTCCCAGGTACGGGCAACGGTGAGCCCGCCGCAGAGGTTGCCGTGACGGAGCCCGCACAACCCGCACCCGGCATCTCGAACCTGCGCCGCCTGCGGGTCGAGGATGTCGCCGTTCCAAAGGGCGAAATCGTCGCGCTGGAAGTCTCTACCCCGGAGGACGAGGTCTTCGCCAGCTTCCGCGAAAGCGGCTTTTCGCGCCTGCCGGTCTATGAAGGCACGCTCGACATGCCCCTGGGCATGATTCATCTCAAGGACGTCGCCCTGCGCCATGTCTTCAACGGCAACGGTGACAGTTTCGATCTGCGCCCGATGCTGCGGCCACTTCTCTATGCGCCGCCCTCGATGCCGATCGGCGTCCTGCTGCAGAAGATGCAGACCCAGCGGATGCACATGGCGCTCGTGATCGACGAATATGGCGGCACGGACGGGCTCGTGACGATCGAGGATCTGATCGAGCAGGTAGTCGGCGAGATCGAGGACGAACACGACACCGAAGAGGATGCGCTCTGGTTCGAAGAGGCTCCCGGCTGCTACCTTGCGCTTGCCCGCACGCCGCTTGACGAGTTCGAGGCGATCAGCGGCCTGGATCTGTCTGGCGTCGATGTCGACGAGGAAATGGACACGCTGGGTGGGCTTATCTTTCTGCTGGTCGGACGCGTCCCGGCACGGGGCGAGGTGATCCCGCACCCTTCCGGGGCGGAGTTCGAAGTCATCGATGCAGATCCGCGCCGAATCAAGCGGCTGCGCATCCGCCTGCCCAAGACGGACGGCGATGGGCGCTGACGCGGCCAGCCGCCCGCGCCCGTCGATCCGCCACCTCCTGCCGTTTCTGGCCGGGGCCGTGGCCGCGCTCGGGCTCGCCCCGTTTTCGCTGCCGCTGCTGACCGTCGCGGCGCTCGCCGTCTTTTTCGGGACGCTCACGCTGAAGACTGTGAACCCGCGCGCGGCGGCGCGGGCCGGATTCCTTTTCGGGTTGGGCTACTTCCTGGTGGCGCTGCACTGGATCGTGCAGCCCTTCTTCGTCGATGCCGCACGCCACGGCTGGATGGCGCCTTTCGCCCTGGCCGGGCTGGCGGGGGGCATGGCGCTCTTTTGGGCTGCGGGGCTCTGGGCGGCGACGAAACTCGCGGGGCGCGCCGGGCCCGTGTCTGGAGTGCTGGGGCTGGGTTTGGCCGAGATGGTGCGCTCGGGCTTTCTGGGCGGATTTCCCTGGGCGCTCATCGGGAGTGTCTGGGTCGACAGCCCTGCCAGGGCCGCGGCCGCCTGGATCGGAGTGCATGGGCTGACGCTGCTGACCCTGGGGCTCGCTGCCGGCCTCGCCGCAGCGGTCGGGACGCGCAGCCGGGCAGGGGGTGCACTCGCCCTTTTCTGCGCCGCCGCGCTGGCCGGGGCCGCTCTCATCGCACCCCCACCGGTCACGCCGGGGCCCGACGCGCTTCGCGTGCGGGTCGTCCAGGCCAACGCCGCCCAGCATCTGAAATGGCGCAGCGACATGATCCCGGTCTTCTGGGAGCGTCATCTGCAACTCACCTCCGCGCCGTCGGATCGGCCGCCCGACGTCACTATCTGGCCCGAGGTCTCGATGCCCTATCTGGCCGGCACCAACCCTGAGGCGGATGGCGGTATCGCTGCGGCCGCGAACGGCGCCACGGTACTCGTCGGGGCTCAGCGGCGTGATCAGGGCGGCCTCTTCAACTCTCTGGTCGCGATCGATCCCGATGGTGAAACGGCGGCGATCTATGACAAGCACCACCTCGTGCCGTTCGGCGAGTACTTCCCTGGCGGGGCGTTGGCCGCCCGCTTGGGGTTTACGGGGCTGGCCACAAATGCGCTTGGTGCCTTCACCTCCGGGCCGGGGCCGCAGGTGCTGGACCTGACCGGGCTCGGGCTTGGGCGGGTGGCGCCGCTGATCTGCTACGAGGCGATCTTTCCACGTTATGGTCGTGTGGCGCTGCCTCGCGCGGACTGGATCGTGCAGGTCACCAACGATGCCTGGTTTGGAGACTTCGCAGGTCCTCAACAGCATCTCGACCTCGCCCGGCTGCGCGCGGTGGAACAGGGACTGCCCCTGGTCCGAGCAGCCAATACCGGCATCTCCGCGGTGATCGGACCCGACGGGCATGTCTTGGGCGAGATCGCACTCGACACGGCGGGATATCTTGATGTGGACCTTCCTGCACCGCTGCCGCCCACCGGCTATGCCCGCCTCGGCCCCGCGCCTGTTTGGGCCGTTCTCGCCGTCCTGGCCGCGCTGTTGCTGATGCGTCGCAGGCAGGCGCTGACCGCTTGAGCTTCGCGTGGCAATGGCCTATGGCGCGCTACCGCTGTCACAACGGCTTCCTGGCGTGGCAGTTCACCCATAACGGAGCGTTTTCCATGACCCGCCAGAATTATACCTTCACCTCAGAGTCCGTCTCCGAGGGGCATCCCGACAAGGTGTGCGACCGGATTTCCGACGCTGTTCTGGATGCGTTTCTGGCGGAAGAACCCGAGGCGCGTGTCGCCTGCGAAACCTTCGCGACGACCGACCGGGTCGTTGTCGGTGGTGAGGTTGGCCTGAGCGATCCCGAGAAACTGGGCAATTTCCTCGACAAGGTGCCCCAGATCGCGCGCGATTGCGTCAGGGACATCGGCTACGAACAGGACGGGTTTCACTGGTCGAGCTGCCATGTCGATAATTTCCTGCACCGCCAATCTGCCCACATTGCCCAGGGCGTTGATGCCGCCGAAGGCAAGGACGAGGGCGCCGGCGACCAGGGGATCATGTTCGGCTATGCGGTGGACGAGACGCCCGAACTGATGCCCGCCCCGATCCATTACGCGCATGCCGTGCTGCGGCGGCTGGCCGAGGCGCGCAAGTCCGGCGCGGAGCCCACGCTGCGTCCCGACGCCAAGAGCCAGATCTCGGTGCGCTACGAAGATGGCAAGCCGGTTGAGGCGACCTGCATCGTGCTCTCGACCCAGCACGCCGACGAAACCCAGACCAGCGCCGATATCCGGTCTATCGTCGAACCCTATATCCGCGAGGTCCTTCCCGAAGGATGGATCACCCCCGCCACCGAATGGCATGTGAACCCCACGGGCACCTTCGTGATCGGTGGACCGGACGGCGATGCCGGGCTCACGGGCCGCAAGATCATCGTGGATACCTATGGTGGTGCGGCCCCCCATGGCGGCGGCGCGTTTTCCGGCAAGGACCCGACCAAGGTCGACCGCTCGGCCGCCTATGCCGCGCGCTATCTGGCGAAGAATGTGGTGGCCGCGGGGCTCGCCTCACGCTGCACGATCCAGCTCAGCTACGCCATCGGCGTTGCCCATCCGCTGTCGATCTATGCCGATACCCACGGGACGGGCGAGGTCGATGAGGCCGCCATCGAGGCCGCGCTCGGCCGTGTCATGGATCTCACCCCCCGCGGCATCCGCCTGCATCTCGGTCTGAACCGGCCGATCTATTCGCGCACCGCGGCCTACGGTCATTTCGGACGCGCGCCCGAGGCCGATGGCGGGTTTAGCTGGGAGCGCACCGACCTGACCGACGCGCTCAAGGCCGCACTCTGATCTCTCAGGCAGGGTCTGCTTCGGACCTTCGAGAAACTGGCCATCGGGCGTCCTGACCCGAAACGCCCGCAGGCGGCAGCGCGCATTGCGCGCTGCGCGGCCCAACGGGATGAGGGTGCCGCGCCAGCGGCGCCGGAAGACGGGCGGGAGCCCCTGCTTGACCTCAACCCCGTCCCGCGCCATCCCGAGCCTTGATGTCGAAAACCTCGCCCTCCGGTGCGCCCTGGCGCAATTTCTACGGCCGCCGCCGCGGCAAGGGCTTGCGTGACAGCCAGAAGGGCTACCTCACGGACGATCTGGCCGAGCTCGCGCTGCCGGGTGTCGCATGGCGGAACAATCCCGCGCGCACACCGCTCGATCTGACGGCTCTGTTTGGCGACCGCCCCGTCTGGCTTGAGATCGGCTTCGGCGGCGGTGAGCATATGGTGCACCAGGCGCTCGCCAACCCAAATGCCGCGATCATAGGCTGCGAGCCCTATATCAACGGCGTCGCAATGCTTCTGGGCAAGATCCGCAAGTCCGGGGCCAGCAACATCGCGATCCATCCCGGCGATGCGCGCGATCTTTTCGATGTTCTGCCTCCAGGCGCCATCGCAAAGACGTTTCTGCTCTATCCCGATCCCTGGCCAAAAAAACGTCACCACCGCCGCCGTTTCGTCACGCCCGAGCATCTTGCCCCGCTCGCGTGGGTCATGGCGCCGTGGGCCGAGCTGCGCGTTGCCACCGACATCCCCGACTATGTCCGCCAGACATTGGAACAGGTGCCGCGCCACGGTTTTGACTGGCTGGCCGAGCGCCCCAGGGACTGGCGGGAGCCCTGGGCCGACTGGCTCTCCACCCGCTACGAACAAAAGGCCCTGCGCGAGGGGCGCACGCCCCACTACCTGACCTTTTGCCGGAACAGCACCGGCGCGTAACGGGTGGCGCATCGGTCCGCGATTGGCGACACTCCCAGCAGGCTCGCGCACGCACAGCTGAGTCGCAATCGCAGGGGTCTGCCAGTGCTCTACCTCATCGCCCTCCTGATCCCGCCGCTCGGCGTCTTTCTCGTCGGACGGCCCATTACGGCGATCATCATGGCGCTGGTCTGGATCGTCTCCCTGCCATTCACCTTCGGCTCCTCCCATATTCTGTTCGTGGTCATCGCCTGGCTCATCATCTTCCAGACCCGCGAAGACCGGCGTGCCAACCGCCTGATCCGGGAGTCCCGCCGCAGCCGCGATGAGCTCGACTAGCACGGCTCCCTTATGCGCCATGGACGCTCCCGATGGCTTGCTCTAGACGGGCCGGGCAGAACAGGAGAGCCCAGATGTCCGCCCACGGAGCGCCCCGGCCGCTAGTGTCCCACCCCGTCACCGGTCTGCATGGCAGCGCCGATATTCCCGGCGACAAGTCGATCTCTCACCGCTCGCTGATCCTGGGCGCCCTTGCCGTCGGAGAGACCCGCGTGACGGGTCTGCTGGAGGGTCAGGATGTGCTCGATACCGCCGCGGCCAT
>JBCDBB010000171.1:0-8201 GCA_039184415.1 Pseudomonadota bacterium | reverse complement strand
GCACGGGTTTCCGAACGTCGCCGAGCTAGGCGCGGACATCTATCTCTTTTCGACCTACAAGACCTTCGGTCCGCACCAGGGCATAATGTGCATCCGTCGCCAACTCGGATTGCAACTGCCCAATCAGGGGCATGACTTCATCGGGGACAAACCCGAGAAACGCTTTACGCCGGCCGGACCCGACCATGCGCAGGTCGCCGCCTGCGCCGGGCTGAGCGATTATTACGACGCGCTCTATGACAAGCATTTCCGCGCCGGTCGCGATGCAAAGGGCCGTGCCGCGCAACTCCACGATCTCTTTCGCGCCCATGAAACCCGCCTTTTGGAGCCGCTGCTGGAGTATCTGCGCGCACGCAACGATGTGCGACTGCTGGGCCCGGGTCTTGCCGCGCATCGGACGCCGACCCTCTCGCTGGTGGTTCAGGACAATCCCCAGGACCTTGTGTCCCGACTGAACGCCCATGGGATCATGGCTGGTGCAGGAGAGTTTTATGCCCCGCGCTGTCTGCGCGCGCTCGGTGTCGAGCCCGGCCATGGCGTGCTGCGGCTCAGTTTTGTCCATTACACCAGCGCGGAGGAGGTTGATCGGCTGATAGAGGCCCTAGATCACGTCCTCTGACCAATTGTCCCAAACTTCCGGAGTATCGATGATCCAATCTCGCCCGGCACTCTGGTGGGTACGACGCGACCTGCGGCTTGCCGACAATGCGGCCTTGCTTTCGGCCTGCGAAGGCGGCGGGCCGGTGATCCCTGTCTTTGTCTGGGACGCGCTCGACGATGCGTTGGGCGCCGCGCCGAAATGGCGGCTTGGCGAAGGGTTGCGGGAGCTGGCGCGTACGCTGGAAACCAGCGGCAGCCGGCTGATCCTCCGCCGCGGCGACGCCCTGACGGAGCTGCGCCGTGTGATCGATGAGACGGGCGCGGGATCGGTGCGTTGGACGCGGCTCTACACACCCGATACGAAGGCGCGCGACACCGAGGTCAAGGCGGGCCTGAAAGCGGATGGGTTCGACGCGCGCAGCTTTGCGGGACATCTGCTGTTCGAGCCCTGGACTGTCCAGACGAAAACGGGCGGCTACTACCGGGTCTATACGCCGATGTGGAAAGCGGTGCGGGGCTCGGACATCTCCGGCCCGTACGCCGCACCATCGACGCTCCCCGCGCCGGAAGTCTGGCCCAACAGCGACCAGCTAAGCGACTGGCGGACCGGGGCCGCGATGAAGCGAGGCGCCGCAATCGTGGCGCCTCACGCCAATATCGGTGAGGAGAATGCCGCACGCCGCCTCGACAGCTTCATCGCCGACATCGTGGCCGATTATGACCGGACGCGTGATCTCCCTGCGATCAACGGCACGTCGAACCTGAGCGAGAACCTGGCCTTGGGCGAGATCAGCCCCCGGACCTGCTGGCACGCCGGGCAGCGCGCCCGCGCCGAGGGGAAAGCCGGGGCAGAGACCTTCCTCAAGGAACTGGTCTGGAGAGAGTTCGCCTATCATTTGACGCATCACACGCCGCACCTCTTGACCGGCAATTGGCGCGAGGAATGGGACGGATTTCCCTGGAACACCGATGCCGACCACCCTCACGTCATCGCCTGGAAGCAAGGCCGCACGGGTGTCCGTTTCGTCGATGCCGCCATGCGCGAGTTGTATGTCACCGGCCGGATGCACAATCGCGGACGCATGATCGTCGCATCCTACCTGACGAAGCATCTGCTCACGGATTGGCGCATCGGGCTGGACTGGTTCGCGGACTGCCTGATCGACTGGGACCCGGCTTCCAACGCGATGGGCTGGCAATGGTCCGCCGGATCGGGCCCCGATGCGACGCCCTATTTCCGTGTCTTCAATCCCGAAACACAGCTCGACAAGTTCGACCCAGACCGTGCCTATGCCAATCGCTGGATCGCCGAGGGCCTGAGCAACCCCACACCCGATGCTTTGGCCTATTTCGATGCAATACCGCGGGCCTGGGGACTGACGTCCGACGCGCCTTATCCGAAACCGATTGTCACCGCGTCAGAGGGCCGTGCGCGAGCGTTGGACGCCTACCATCAACGCGCCTTCTGATGCCGTGACGAAAACGTTAAAGAATAGAATTTGTCTTTTGCCCACCGCGCAGTAACTCTCTTTCGAACCGCTCAGAGGGAACTTCATGACCGTCCATATGACCACCGAAGGACAATCCGGACTTCCACGCTATTTTGCGTCGGTTTTCGCCCAGGCAAGGGGCATGCGGAAGGGGCGCCTGGATGTGATCCTCCCGGACGGCCGGCAGTTTCGCGTAGAAGGGCCGGAACCCGGGCCGGTCGCCGAAGTGACGGTGCACAACCCCGACCTTTTCGCCCGGTTGCTGCGTGATGGCGATCTGGGTTTTTCGGAGGCCTATCTCGAAGGCTGGTGGTCCACACCTGACCTGCAGGCCTTCATGGATCTGATCCACGACACCAACGAGGCGATGCTCGACGGGTTCCCCGGAATCCGGCTGGTGCGCGCCTATGAACGTCTGAGGTTCTTCCTCCAGGCCAACTCAAAGCGGCAGGCGCGGCGGAACATCAGCTACCACTATGATCTGGGCAACGACTTCTACCGGCTCTGGCTCGACGACACGATGACCTATTCCTCGGCGCTGTTCGAAAACGGCCAGGAAAGCACCGAGGCCGCACAAACCGCAAAGTACGCCCGGATGATTGACGCGATCGGTGTCAAACCGGGCGATCATATCCTTGAGATCGGATGCGGCTGGGGCGGGTTCGCGGAGTATGCCGCACGCGAGCGGGGTATGCGCGTGACTGGCCTCACGATCAGTCGGGAACAGCATGATTTTGCCGAGGCGCGGATGGCCGCCGCCGGTCTGTCGGACATGGTCGAGATAAAGCTTCAGGATTATCGCGATGAAACCGGGCTCTATGACGGCGCGGTCTCCATCGAGATGTTCGAAGCCGTTGGCGAGCGCTACTGGCCCACGTACTTCAAAACCCTTCGCGAACGGTTGAAACCCGGTGGCAGGGCGGCGCTGCAGATCATCACGGTCGAGGAGAAACGCTTTGCGACCTACCGCAAGAGCGTCGATTTCATACAGAAGTACATCTTTCCCGGCGGCATGCTGCCCAGCCCCAATGCGCTGCGTTCCGAGGTTGAGAAGTCCGGTCTCGCTGTCGCTGGAATGTTCGAGTTCGGCGAGAGCTACAGCCAGACGCTCCGGCGCTGGCACGAGACCTTCAACGAGCGTTGGGAAGATGTTGCATCCCTGGGGTTTGACGAACGATTCCGTCGCATGTGGAATTACTATCTGACCTCCTGCGCGTCGTCCTTTCAAACGGGCGTTTGCGACGTCGTGCACATCACGGTCAGCAGCGATGGACCTCAGCGACACCGCTGAGGCTGGACCGCGCCCCGGCGGCAGGCTAGGCCGAGGCGCGGATTTGTTCATGTACGAGTATGCCTATGGCCTCAGTCTTTCTGCCCGATCCGCTGTGCGATCCGGGTTTTACAGCGGCCCTTGGTCTTGAACCGTCGCACGGACGCCCCCTTGAGCTTGAAGGCTTCACTCTCGTCCAGGCCTCGTCGACGACGCTGCCCGGGCTGAAGCGACAGCCCGGTGCGGATGTTACGGGCCGACTGTTCGAAGTTCCAAAAGGGACCGTAGATGTCCTCCGCGACGTCTTCTCCGCCGGGGGCTGTGATCTGCTCGCAGAGACCAGCGAAGCGAACGCGCCGCTTGTCCCACTGGCGCGGCGGAACGGTGCGTTCGACAGAGCACGGTGGAAAACACGTTCGATGCCTGCTTGGATTGCCGCACTTCCCGAACTGATCTTCTTGAGAGAGCGGTTTTCGCCTCCAGAAATTTCCAGGCGACTGCCGATGATCCTGTCACGGGGCCACAGCCGCGCCCGCGCCGCCGCGGCGCCCCGCAGCGACAGTAGCGGCTTTTCCCGCGCGGACGTCGTGGTGGACCGCCAGAACCAGCCCTACACTGAATACTTCGCGGTGAAGGAATACCTTGTCCGTCACAAGACCTATTCCGGCGACCTCACCGCGCCGCTGGAACGCGCCGTCTTTATGGCGGTCGACGCCGTCACGGTCCTGCCCTACGATCCGGTGCGCGACAGGATCCTCCTAGTGGAACAGTTCCGCAGCGGACCATTTGGGCGCGGCGACCCGCATCCCTGGCTGCTGGAGCCCATTGCCGGACGGATCGAACCGGGCGACACGCCCGAAGAAACCGCCCATAAGGAAGCCAAGGAAGAGGCCGGATTGCGCCTGAACAAGCTGCACCGGATCGGCGAATACTATCCTTCGACCGGCTGTTTTGCTGAGTATCTGGTATCCTACATCGGCATCGCCGATCTGCCGGACGGATCCGAGGGTCTCCACGGCGTCGACGACGAGGGCGAGGACATCCGCACCCATCTGCTATCGCGCAGCGAGTTCCTGGCCGGAATCGAGGCCGGCGAGATGCCTGACGGGCCGCTCATACTCAGCGCCTACTGGCTGGAACTGAACCGCGCCCGGCTGCTGGCAGGTTGAATCCCCATCTCCGCCTGCCTAAGACGGCAAAACAGCAGGAGAGCGGGGATCAGGCATGGCCATCTACAGCGATCTAGCAGACGCTATCGGGCACACGCCATTGATACGTCTGAAAAAGGCCAGCGAGGAAACCGGGTGCGAGATCCTGGGGAAGGCCGAGTTCCTCAATCCCGGCCAATCGGTCAAGGATCGTGCTGCGCTCTACATCATCAAGGATGCGATCGCGCGCGGAACGCTGCGGCCGGGCGGTACCATCGTCGAGGGCACGGCCGGAAACACCGGCATTGGCCTGGCGTTGGTCGGCGCGTCGATGGGTTTTAAGACGGTGATCGTGATTCCCGAAACCCAGAGCCAGGAAAAGAAGGATATGATCCGGCTGGCCGGGGCCGAGCTCGTGCAGGTGCCTGCAGCCCCCTACCGCAACCCGAACAACTATGTGCGCTATTCGGAGCGGCTGGCCGCAAAACTGAATGAGACCGAACCCGCCGGCGCGATCTGGGCAAACCAGTTCGACAATGTGGCCAACCGCCAGGCTCATATCGAGACCACCGGGCCGGAGATCTGGGAACAGACCGGGGGCAAAGTGGACGGATTCGTCTGTGCGGTCGGCTCCGGCGGAACGCTGGCGGGTGTGGCCGAAGCGCTCCAGCCCAAGGAGGTCAAGATCGCGCTCGCCGACCCCGATGGCTCAGCCCTTTTCGGCTACTATGCCGAAGGCGCGCTAAAGGCCGAAGGAGGCTCGATCACCGAAGGTATTGGACAGGGACGCATCACGGCGAACCTGACGAACCTGACGCCGGACATGGCCTACCGCATCCCCGACAGCGAGGCCCTGCCCATCGTCTTTGACCTGCTGCGCGAGGAAGGCCTCGTGCTCGGCGGATCGTCGGGTATCAACATTGCCGGTGCGATCCGATTGGCCCGCGACCTGGGGCCGGGCCACACCATCGTCACGATCCTCTGTGACTATGGCACCCGCTATCAGTCAAAGCTGTTCAATCCCGAGTTTCTGCGCAGCAAGGGCCTGCCCTGCCCCGACTGGCTCGACGCGCCTGCGCGAGCGCTTCCTGCGGTGTTCGAGGACTGATGCGCCTCCGGGCTCTGCTCTGGGCCCTGCCCGCATTCCTTGTGTGGGCCTCGTTGTGCGTCGCCCAGTCGGCATCGCAAATCGACTATGATGCGTGGCGCTCGACGTCCGAACGCGTGGAACGGGTGATCGACCTCGACCGCGCGACCGATCCGACGCTGGAGCGCCTGCGCGGTGAAGTTGCCTTTTGGCGGGAAGAGTTTCTGGCCTCGCAAGAGGACCGCTCGCTGCGGATCTCGACACTGGAACGGCAGCTCGAAGCCCTGGCATCGCTTCAACGCGAGGCCGACGCGGCTACCGAAGGCGATCCCGCATCGGAGCCCGACGCCGCCGATGCCCAGGCCGCGGCCGAGGAAGACTATTGGATCATTCAGCGACGCGCCGAAGTGCTGTCCGAACTGATGGCGCTTCAGGTTCCAAATGTCCGCGCGGCCGAAGCTTTTGCCCATGCCGACGGGCTGATCCGCGAACTTGATGCGATGCTGCGCCAGCGCAAGACCGAGGTGGTGTTCGCCCGCGGCCCCACACCGCTCAACCCGCTGCGTTGGACGGAACCGCTGACAGAGCTTGACCAAAGCATCGTTGCGATCCCGACCGAGATCGTCACTAATCTGCGCGATCCCGAGCACCGCAAAGAGCTGTTGCGAAATCTGCCTCAGGTTCTGCTGCTGGTTGTTCTGGGCGGCTTTCTCCTGCGGCGTGGACGGATCTGGACGGCCTCCCTCAGCCGCTCAGCACGGAACCTCGGACCGCCTGTCATCAGTTATCCGCTGCAGGCGCTGATCCTTCTGGTCGAGATCGCGCTGCCATGGTTCGGCCTGGTCATGCTGCTCTTGGCGGCCGAGACATCGGGGCTTTTCGGCGAAGCGGGCGAAGGCCTTCTCCTGGCCGTGCGCCGGTTCGGGCTGTTCGCGATCGTCGGAACCGCCTTTGTTCGGCGGTTGCTGCCGGCGGCGCCGGACGAACAGGAATTCGTCGCGCTCGACAATGACAAGGTCCGACGCGCCCGGCGCCTCGGCCTGTCCATGGTCTATGCGCTGGCGCTCGCTCAGGGCCTCGCACTGTTTTTCTCCCAGGTCGAGGTTTCCGAGGTCACAAGCGCCTTCGTCCTCTTTCCCTTCTTCGTTATCCTTGGCTATTTGCTTTTCCGCTTCTCGCGCCTGTTCACCCTGTCGCAATCGGCGAAGGAAGACGACGACGACACAACCTTTTCATTGCGGATTCTCGATATTCTGGCGCGGCTTGGGATGCTCACCGGCATCCTCTCTCCGCTGGCTGCTGCTGCGGGCCTGTCCGGCTATGCCGCTGCCACCCTTATGCCCGCCACCTACACGATTTTTGCGCTCGGCCTCGCAGCGTTCCTGGGCGCCTGGCTCAAGGAACTCTACGCCGCGATCAAACGGCGTAAGGTCGAGGAGAGTGACCTTGCCCCCACCCTGATCGGGGTGATGGTCTATGCCGCCCTAATCCCCGTGCTCGCCCTCATCTGGGGAGCCCGCGTCACCGATCTGACCGAGGTCTGGAGCGACATTCGTGAGGGATTCTCTCTTGGTGGTGTGAAGATCTCGCCAACCGACATCATGACCTTTCTGGTGGTCTTCTCGGTCCTCTATGGTCTGACGCGTCTCCTGCAGTCAGCCCTGCGCGTGTCGATACTGCCCAAGACCAAACTCGACCTCGGATCGCGCACCGCGATCGTATCCGGACTTGGCTATATCGGTGTCTTCGTGGCCGCGATTGTGGCGATCCAAAGCACCGGACTTGATCTGTCATCGCTTGCCATCGTCGCGGGCGCGCTGTCTGTCGGCATCGGCTTCGGGCTGCAGACCATCGTGTCGAACTTCGTCTCGGGCATCATCCTGCTGATCGAACGGCCGATCTCGGAAGGTGACTGGATCGACGTCAATGGCAACCAGGGGTATGTGCGCGACATCTCCGTACGCTCGACCCGGATCGAGACCTTCGACCGGACGGACGTGATCGTGCCGAACTCCGATCTGATCGCGGGAACGGTGACGAACTGGACGCGTGGCAAGCTTATCGGACGTATCATTGTTCCCGTGGGCGTGGCCTATGGCACCGACCCGGCGCGGGTAGAGCGTATTCTACGCGAGATCAGCGAAGCCCATCCGATGGTCCTTCTCTCGCCGCCTCCAGCGATCCTTTTCATGCGCTTTGGCGCGGACGCGTTGGAATTCGAGATCCGCGCCATTCTGCGGGACGTGAATTTCAGCCTGTCGGTGAAATCCGATCTCAATCACGAGATTGCCAAGCGGCTGAAAGAGGAAGAGATCGAGATCCCCTTCGCACAGCGGGATCTTTGGTTGCGCAACCCCGAAGTCCTGAGTGACGGTCATGCCTTTTCCAGCACGGGGCGGCATTTCATCGAAACGCCACCGGAGCCACGCGCCCCAAGACCCACACGCGACGAGGCCCAGGACACGGATGGAGACGCCGACGGCGACGCACGGTGACCAGCGGGGCAACCGCCTTGCACGGTCCCGGCAGTTTGGCTATGGCTGCAGTCTGACGGAGAGGTGGCCGAGTGGTCGAAGGCGCACGCCTGGAAAGTGTGTAGGCGGGAG
>JBCDBB010000170.1:0-8482 GCA_039184415.1 Pseudomonadota bacterium | reverse complement strand
GGCCAGTTTGTCGGCGCGATCCAGGGCATCGGCGCGGCCTGCGCGGCGCTCGACATGCCCATCGTGTCGGGCAATGTCAGCCTCTACAACGAAACCGACGGCCAGCCGATCCTGCCGACGCCCACCATCGGCGCCGTGGGTCTGATCGATGATCTCGACCGGGCCATCACGGGTGTGGTCTGTGACGGCCATGTCGCGCTGCTGATCGGCGACGCGGGCAACCATCTGGGGCAGTCCGCTCTGCTGGCCGAGGCTTTCGCGCGCGAGGACGGAGACGCCCCGCCGGTCGATCTGGAGGCCGAGCGGCGCAATGGCGAATTCATCCTCGCCCAGAGCGAGCTGATCGAGGCCTGCGCGGATCTCTCCGACGGCGGGCTCGCGCTCGCGGCGTTCGAGCTGGCCGAAGCGGCCGGGGTCGGCGTCACGCTCGACGGCAGCGCGCCGGGCGCGCTCTTCGGCGAGGATCAGGGCCGCTACCTGATCGCCTGCGCATTCGATCAGGCCGAAACGCTCATGGTTGAGGCCGCCCGCGTCGACGTGCCGATCGCAACCGTCGGCCGTTTCGGCGGCGACGAGGTGCGGCTCGGGCGTTCCAGCCGTCCGCTGGCGGAACTGTCAGCACTCTACCGGAGCAGTTTTGAGCGCGCTCTCGGCTGACAGCGCGCGCAGCTCCCGCTTGCCGGGGGGCGGCGCGTCTCCTACCTTTAGGATAGCATCACGAGGATCCCCGACATGCCCATGGCTGCCGAAGAAATCGAAGCGCTGATCAAACAGAGCTTCCCAGAGGCCCGGGTCACCATCACCGACCTGCGCGGCGACGGAAACCACTATGCCGCAGAGGTCATCGACGAAAGCTTTCGCGGCCAGAACCGCGTCCAGCAGCAGCGCGCCGTCTATGCCGCCCTCAAGGGCAAGATGGACGGCGCCCATGGCGAGCTGCACGCGCTCGCGCTGACCACCAAGGCCCCGGACTGACGCTCCCGCGACAGCGCAGCGTGCGCCGGGGCGCATAAACCGCCAAACCTATTGGCTTTCCATCGGCGCAACGCCATATTCTCCAGTCGAAGGGACCGCCGCAGGGCCGTGACCGTCGAGCCAGCCCGCAAGGAGCATCGAACCATGACCACCACCGTCGAAGAGCAGATCAAGGACACCGTGACCACCAACGATGTCGTGCTGTTCATGAAGGGCACCAAGACGATGCCCCAATGTGGATTTTCCAGCCGTGTTGCCGGCGTTCTGAACTATATGGGCGTCGAGTTTGCCGACGTGAACGTGCTGGCCGACGATGCGCTGCGCCAGGGCATCAAGGATTACAGCGACTGGCCGACCGTCCCCCAGCTCTACGTGAAGGGCGAATTTGTCGGCGGCTGCGATATCATCACCGAAATGACGCTGTCGGGCGAGCTTGACCAGCTCTTGGAAACCAATGCCGTGCCCTTCGACAAGGCCGCGGCGGACAAGATCCGCGAAGCCAACGGCTGACAGACGGGCTGACACCCCGGCAAGATCACGGGCGCGACCGGCCGGTCGCGCCTTTTCCTTGTGCAGATCCTGGTCTGCGCTGAGTGCGGCAAAATCCGTCCGTCGGCGCCGGTACTAGCGGACCGGCTCGTCCATCGCGTCCGCAATCGCCTCGGCGCGCGCGGCCAGTTCGGCCAGCGAGTCGGCAAAGGCCTGCGGCACCCCGCCGAACTGGCCCGGCGCCGGACGGGTGCTCAGCTCCTCGATCATGGCCTGCTGCGACAGCGATTTTTCTTCCAGCGCGCGCATCTGCTCTTCGAGCCCTGCGGCCTTGTCGGCCAGCATCAGTCCCGCCATCAGCAGCATCCGCGTCTCGGGCATCCGCCCCAGCTGATCGCCCAGCAGCGACGCCTCGGCATCGAGCAGTTGTGCCGCCTGCGAAAGGAAATTCTGCTCGCCCTCCTGGCAGACGACGGCGAATTCGCGCCCGCCGATCAGAATGGTGACCTCAGGCATCGGCAGCTTCCTCCAGCATCGGGCGCAGGGCGGCCAGCACCCCGTCCAGTTCGGCGCGGTCGGCGGCCCGGACGGCGGCCAGCGCGTCGAGCTCCGCCTGGAGCCCGGCATTGATCAGGTCCGCATCGGGCAGGCCCGCGCTGTGCGCCTCGCGGAGCGCCGCGTTGTTGCTACGCAGCTGCCTGTTGGCCTCGCGCAGCTTGTCGGCACTGGCCTCCAGAGCATCGATGCGCCCGCGCAGATCCTCGACCTCGCCGCGGGCTTCGGCGGCTTTGAGCGTTTCGCGCTCGGACAGCCGCTGCGCGCGCTCAGATAATTCTTCTCGGGCGGACTCCGCGGCATCGCGCGATTCCATCAGACGCCCGCGCTCCGCGATCGCGTCGGCCAGCGCCTCGGCCTGGCTGGCACGCTCGCGCCGTTCGGCCTCCAGCGCCTCTTCCAGCGCGGCATTCGACGACGCGGCCTCCGTCAGTGCGGTCTTCAGCGCGTCGAGCTCCGCGGGATCGGCGCCGCCGGGGTCCGCCGGTGCGGCCTCCAGTTCGGCGAGCCGCTCGGACAGCAGGGCGTTCTCCTCCAGCAATGTCGCGATCTGTCCCGCGGTCTCCGTCGTCGCCTCCATCGAGGCCGCTTGGGCCAGCGCGATGCGTTTCAGCGCCTCCGTCAGACGGTGTTCCAGTTCTTGAAGTTCGGCCATGCCACTCTCCGCCTCGTCGAACCTGGTCGGCCCGGATCGCCACCGGGTCTGATGCCCGACTCACTTTGTCCTATTGCGACCAGACAAAACCGCAACAAACAAGCCCGTTGCAGCCAAAACCTGCGCTTCAGGCCCGGGAAAGCCGCCTTTGAATGCCGTCTTGCACTTTTCCGGCCACCTGCTTACCCGGTGCAGACCTGTCACGGCCGAGCGAGGAGGCAGTCGGTGAACATCGAACTATTGCGCGCGCGAGACCCCGAACACTGGATGAAGGCCTGTGCCATTCGCGCCCTGACGCTGGACGCAGTGGCTGGCGCGAACTCCGGTCACTCCGGGATGCCCATGGGCATGGCTGATGTCGCCACGGTGCTGTTTTCGCGCCACATGAAGTTTGACGCCAGCGCGCCGGGCTGGCCCGACCGCGACCGGTTCATCCTGTCGGCGGGCCACGGCTCGATGCTGCTCTACTCCCTGCTCTACCTCACCGGCTATCCGGAGATGACCCATGAGCAGATCAAATCCTTTCGCCAGCTCGGCTCCCGCACCGCGGGCCATCCCGAATACGGCCACGCGCCGGGGATCGAGACCACGACCGGCCCCCTGGGTCAGGGTCTGGCCAACGCGGTCGGCTTTGCCCTGGCAGAGGAGATCCTCCGGGCGCAGTTCGGCAAGAAGCTGGTCGATCACTACACCTATGTGATCGCCGGGGATGGCTGCCTGATGGAGGGCGTCAGCCAGGAGGCCATCGGCCTCGCCGGGCGTCAGGAGCTCTCGAAGCTCATCGTCTTCTGGGACGACAACGGCATCACCATCGACGGCAAGGTCGATCTGGCCGACCGCACCGATCAGATCGCGCGCTTCAAGGCCTCGGGCTGGTCGGTCTTCGATTGCGACGGGCACAATCCCGACGAGATCGACTCCGCCATCGCCGACGCCAAGAAGACCTCCAAACCCGCGATGATCGCCTGCAAGAGCCATATCGCGCTCGGCTCCTCGGCCCAGGACACCGCCAAGGGCCACGGCGCGCTGACCGACGCGCAGCTCATCGCCGAAACCAAGGCCGCCTATGGCTGGACCCATGGTGAGTATGAAGTTCCGGCCGAGATCAAGGCCGCCTGGGAAGAGATCGGCAACCGCGGTGCTGGCGCCCATGCCGAATGGCGCGCGCGGCTGGAGGCCGCCCCGACCTCCCGCCAGCGGGAGTTCGCCCGGATCATGGCCGGCGAGCCGCCGAAAAAACTCGGCGCAACGGTCAAGGCGCTCAAGCGTAAATACCTCGAAACCATGCCGAAAATGGCCACCCGCAAGGCCAGCGAACTCGCACTCGACGCGATCACGGCGATCATGCCCGAGGCCGTCGGCGGCTCTGCGGACCTGACCGGGTCCAACAACACGCTCACCCAGCATCTGGGCATTCACACGCCGGAGAACCGCAAGGGCCGCTATATCCACTATGGCATCCGCGAACATGGGATGGCCGCGGCGATGAACGGGATGTGCCTCCATGGCGGCATCCGCCCCTATGGCGGCACCTTCATGGCCTTCACCGACTACGCCCGCCCCGCCATGCGGCTGAGTTCGCTGATGAAGCTGCCAGTCGTCTATGTCATGACCCATGACAGTATCGGGCTCGGCGAGGACGGCCCGACCCACCAGCCGGTCGAGCATCTCGCGATGCTGCGCGCGACACCCAACTGCCGGCTTTTCCGCCCGGCGGACGCGACCGAGACGGCCGAGGCCTGGGAAGTGGCGCTTGAGGCGACGGAAACGCCCTCGGTGCTCGCGCTGTCGCGCCAGGGTCTTCCGTCGGTGCGCGGGACCTACAAGACCAAGAACCTCGTCGCCCAAGGTGCGTACGTGCTGGCCGATGCCGAGGGCAAGCGCCAGGCGATCCTGATGGCCACCGGCTCCGAGGTCGCGATCGCGCTCGCCGCCCGCGATCTGCTCCAGGCCGAGGGGATCGGGACGCGCGTCGTCTCCATGCCCTGCTGGGAGCTTTTCGAGGAACAGGACGAGGCCACCCGCCGCCGCGTCCTGCCCGGCGGGCCGGTGCGCGTCGCGGTGGAGGCCGGCATCCGCTTCGGCTGGGACCGCTGGCTCTTCGGCGAGCGCGGCAAGCGCGAGAAATCGGGCTTTGTCGGCATGCATGCCTTCGGCGCCTCCGCGCCGGCCGATCATCTCTTCGAGCATTTCGGCATCACCCCGGAGGCTGTCGCGGACAAGGTCCGCGCGCTTCTGGAGGGCAAATGGGCGCCCGATCCGCGACTCTAGGCTCACGCGACATCCCCGCGGGCGCGTCTCGGCGCGCCCAGCTCTGACCTCACGGAAGCGCCAGTTGCGGCGGCGCCCGCTGCTCTCTATGTCGGGGATACCCTCCGGAAGGAGCGGACGGTTTCATGTGTACAGGAGGCCGGGACCCAAAATGCAGACAATGACCCGCCGCACCGTGCTTGCGAGCTCCGCCGCCCTCGCGCTCGTGTCCGCCCGCCCGGTCTGGGCGACCTCCTCGGATTTCGACGCCACGGTCGCGGACGTTCGCGACCGGCTCACCCGCTTCCACCAGGATCAGGGACTTGCAGCACGCGCCCCCGGCAGCCTCGTGACCGATCGTCCCGACATCAACGGCGGTCTGCGCTACGACGATAGCGACGTCCTTGATGGCTACGGCATCTTCGTCTCCCAGCCTGCCGCCCGGATCGAGGATGCGGCCGAGAAAGGGCGCGCCGGTGTCCTGCCGCTCTTTGAGATCTTCGCCGGGCGCGGTGCGGAAAACGGTGCGGCCGGAACGACGGTCAATCGATGCGTCGATGTTATTGTGGATGTCCTGCAACTGGATCCCGACCGAATCGCATTTGTCAGCACCCCCGATTTCTACCGTGTATCGCCCTTTCTGGAACAGCGCGGGCTCATTCGTCCGGACAATGTCAGCTACCGCGAGCCCGCTGCCGCCAGAGCCGCCGCCAACGGGTCGGGCTATTTCCAGGCGCCGGGCTCCGACCGGGGGTTCTGGACCGCGGGCATGTACTACGCGCTGAACGACGATCCGGGGCCAGTACAGGATGGCGCGGGCACCGGATGGATCGAAATCGGCGAGTTCTCGATTGAGGGCGAGCGAGAGCCCTCCTACGGCTTCGGGCTGGAGCGGCTCGCCATGGCGCTCACCGGCGACATGCCGAGCTGGCAGGATCGCGAACCGATGCTCCAGGCCCGCATCGCCGCCGAGCGCGGCTAGGCCTCCGCCATGGAGCAGGGTTGGACCCGGCGCGCGTTGCTCGGCGTGGCGTCCGCTGGGATCCTGGCCAACCCGGGGCGCGCCCAGGCCGATCGCTATGCCACCGTCCGCCGGTCCGCTCTGGACCTCGACCAGCTCCACAGTCTCGTCATCCACCGCGCCGGACGGCCTGAGCTGGCCGAGGCCTTTCGCGGCTCTGCAGTCAACCGACCCGCGAACATCAAGTCCGTCTCAAAGACCATCCTTGCCATCCTGACAGGCATCGCCATCGACCGCGGCGTGCTGAGCGGCCCCGACCAGCAGGTGCTGCCGCTTCTGGGCTATGACGGGTTCGGCGACGCGCGCGACGGGCTGACCATCGGGCATCTGTTGTCCATGCGCGGCGGGCTGGAAAGCACGTCTGGCGGAAACTACGGCGCGTGGGTCGCCAGCCCGAACTGGGTCGAGCATGCGCTGAGCGGTGAGCTCGTCTCGCCGCCCGGGGGACGCTTCATCTATTCCACCGGAAGCTGGCATCTGCTGGGGGCTGCGCTGTCGGAAGCCTCGGGCCTGAGCCTGTTGCAGATGACCCGGCAATGGCTGGGCGACCCGATGGACATCTCTGTCCCCGCCTGGGTGCGTGATCCCCAGGGCAATTATCTGGGCGGCAACGACATGGCGCTCCGCCCCACGGATCTGGCCCGCATCGGGGACATGATCCTCGCCGGAGGTCGCTATGGCGAAACCCAGATCGTCAGCACCGGCTGGATCGACACCTCCCTAACGCCCCGGGGCCGGTCGCCCTGGTCCGGGGACGCCTATGGCTATGGCTGGTTCCTGAGCCGTTTCGCCCGCCAGCGCGGCGCCTACGGGCGCGGCTATGGCGGCCAGATGCTGGTCGTCGTTCCCGACCGCGGACTGTCCATCGCCATCACCTCCGACCCGACACGCCCGGCGCGCTCGGGGGGGTATTTCTCGGATCTGCGGCGGCTGGTGGACGAGATCGTCGCGGCCTGAAGCGCCGATCCGCCAGGCATTTCGCCCCGTTTCCACAGCGCCTGTAACGCGCATTTGATTGACCTGGGAAAACCAGTTTTCCAGGCAGCGGTTACAGTCCCGACACGTTATCGCAACCGTTCACGCTAACAGGTCGCAGTTATCGCTAACATACTGTGTTAACGTCGAATTCTCCTTGGTCGCAGGCGGTATACCGACTATATGCAGCGCAGAAAATGTGCTGCGGCCTCCGCCCGTGTTTCCGGCGGTTCCGGGCCGCCCGATCAGGAGAGTTCGATGACGATTACTGTGGGTATCAATGGATTTGGCCGGATCGGCCGCTGTACATTCAACCATATCGCGGAATCCGGGCGCAACGACGTCCAGGTGGTCAAGATCAACGCCTCGGGCCCGATCGAAACCAACGCCCATCTGCTGCGCTACGACTCGGTCCATGGCCGGTTCGGCGGCAATATCCGGGTCGAGGGCAACACGCTCGATCTGGGCCGCGGGCCGATCGAGGTCATGTCCTCCTACGATCCGACCGAGCTCGACTGGGGCGGCGTCGATGTCGTCATGGAATGCACCGGCAAGTTCAACGACCGCGAGAAGGCCGCCGTGCATATGGACCATGGCGCGCGCCGCGTGCTGGTCTCCGCCCCGGCCAAGCGCGCCGACAAGACCATCGTCTATGGCGTCAACCATCGCGAGCTGACACAGGCACACGAAGTCGTCTCCAACGGCTCCTGCACCACCAACTGCCTCGCCCCGCTGGCCAAGGTCCTGAACGACGCCATCGGGATCGAGCGCGGGATCATGACGACGATCCACTCCTATACCGGCGACCAGCCGACGCTCGACCGCCGTCACAAGGATCTCTACCGCGCCCGGGCCGCGGCCATGGCAATGATTCCGACCTCCACCGGGGCCGCGAAGGCACTGAAAGAAGTGCTGCCGGAGCTCGAAGGCAAGCTCGATGGGACCGCGCTGCGCGTGCCGACGCCCAACGTCTCCGCCGTGGACCTGACCTTCGAAGCCGCGAAAGACGTCACGGTCGAGGACGTCAACGAGGTCGTGCGCGAGGCCGCCGCCGGTCACATGGGCAAGGTGCTGGGCTACGATCCCGAGCCCAAGGTCTCCATCGATTTCAACCATACCGAGCAATCGTCGATCTTTGCGCCCGACCAGACCAAAGTGGTCGGCGGCCGCACCGTTCGGGTGCTGGCCTGGTACGACAATGAATGGGGCTTTTCCTGCCGCATGGCCGATGTTGCCGCCGCGATGGGCCGCCTGCTGCACTGAGAGCCCAAATCAGACCGGGTATTCGCGCCCGTCTGAACAGAAGCACCAAAAGCAGGCAACAGGCCGTTCCGATGACCCTATCGGAACGCGCTCTGCCGTCCCGAAACCACGGAACCGCCGGTCTGAACGCCGCCGGCCTATTGGCCGTCCTTGAAGTCCGCCCAAGTGCTGTTTTGCAGATCTTCAATCTCCGGAGGAAGGACCTCGATCGTGTGCATGTCGGCGATCTGTTCCTCGGTCGGGTACGCCGCCGGGCTTGAGGTGACGTCCGTGTCGATCATGGGCTTGGCCGTCAGGTT
>JBCDBB010000169.1:0-8495 GCA_039184415.1 Pseudomonadota bacterium | reverse complement strand
CGCGGCGGCGGGCGCCTGCATCACGCGCCCTTCGGGGCTGCTGTAGAAAGACTGGTAGGGCGGCACGGTCCGCCGCCCGCCGACCCCCAGAAAGAGCCGCGCGAAATCGCCGGCCAGATCCAGCGCGCGCCCACGCAAGTCCGCCTCGGGGATGTCGGACGCGCTCCGCGCCACCGCCTCGGCCGCCGGGGCGAGCGGTGCGATCTCACCCAGGGCACCCAGCAGCGCGCGACCTTCGGCAGAGCGATAGTGGCGCAGGCTCTCCACCGTCTGTTCGCGCGCGAAGAGGCCCGCAAGCCAGCGATAGACCGCGGCCCGCTCGCCCGCACTCAGCTCGGACACGGCCGGCATCGGCGGCGCACCGGCACGGGCGGCGGACCCGGCCATCACAGCGCGTCCTGCTGCACGTCCGAGGCATGGAGCTGCAGGTATTTCTGCAGCATCCGCGTCTCCTCCTTGTCCAGCGTGATGAACCGTTCCATCGATTTGACGATCCCGATCCACTGGTTGGCGAGATGCTCGTCGGCCTCGTGCAGCGAATGGCAGGTCGAACAGCTCGCCACATGCATCTGCTCGCCATATTCCCAGAGCCGTTCGGGCTCGGCGATCATGCCGTCCGGCGCAACCCAGAGCTCGATGGCCACCCGGTGCCAGGTCAGCTCCGTGTCCTCGTCGAGGAAAGTCTCCAGCCGGTCGATCCGCTCGATCGCCGCCGGCGCCAGCGCGGCTTCAAAGATCCGGTGCCCCATCTCGGCATAGATCACCCGGTCCGCGCCATCCTGCTGCCAGCCTTCCAGGCGGACCCGCATCGCGTCGCCCAGGCGCTCCAGAACCTCCAGCCCCGTCGCCGGCAGGAGCGACCCCGCACCGCGCCCGCCCGCGGCAACCTCCTCGGGCGAGAGGTACGCGCTCTTGGTCGCGATCGTATAGAGCCGGTCGGCGCGCGCATCGCGGGTCTGGGAGAGCAGCTCAAGCTCTTCGAAGGTCTTCTTGAAGCCCGAGGCCAGGTCCGGCATCCGGTGCGCGATGCCCTTGTGACAGGCAATGCAGGTCTCGCCCGACAGATGGGCCTCCTGCATCGCCTTGGCCGCTTCCTCGGACTGTTTCTCGAAATCCATCGCCTCAAAGGAATGGCAGTTGCGGCATTCGCGCGAATCCGAGGCCTCCATCGCCGCCCAGACCCGCGTCGCCATCTCGGCCCGGTGCGCTTCGAACTTCTCGGGCGTGCTGATGGTGCCTACGAAATGGTGATAGAGCTCGCGCGTGGCATAGATCTTGCGCACGACCTTGTGGCCCCATTCGTGCGGCACGTGGCAATCGGCACAGGACGCGCGCACCCCCGACGGATTGCTGTAATGGACCGTGGTCTTGTACTCTTCGTAGACGTTGTCCTTCATCTCGTGGCACGAGATGCAGAAATCCATGTCGTTGGTGACTTCCATCGCGGTGTTGAAGCCGCCCCAGAAGATGATGCCGCCGACGCCGCCGATCATGACCAGGAACCCAAGGCTGTAGACCGTGTTGGGTTGCCAGATGAACCGCCAGATCTTCCGCATTGCAGGCACCCGCCCAGAGTTGTTACGCACGGTCAATCTCTAGGCGGGTCATGTGAACCGGCTTGTCGGTGCCGGTCGACTCCGTGTAAAATTTTGTAAACAGGGCGTAAACCGGTGACGCCGCCAATGGCCTTGGGGGAGGCGATTTGGTCGATCCGTACCATGTACTTGTCGTGGAAGATGAGGCGGTTACGCGTATGACGCTGACGTCCTACTTCGAGGCGGCGGGCTATCGCGTCAGCGCGGCGGCGGATGGCGAGGCCATGCACGAGGCGCTGAGGAACGCCGCCATCGACCTCATCCTGCTCGACATCAAACTGCCGGGCGAAGACGGTCTGTCGCTCCTGCGCACGATCCGGCAATCCTCCGACATCCCCGTCATCATGGTAACGAGCATCGGCGATCCGTTCGACCGGGTGCTGGGTCTGGAACTCGGTGCCCATGACTATGTCACGAAGCCTTTCCACTCGCGCGAGCTGCTGGCGCGGGTGAAGAACCTCATCCGCATGACCCGCGCGGCAGGCGAGGCGCGCCCGGCCCACAGCACGCTTCGCTTCGACGGCTGGACGCTCGACCGGACCGCGCGGCGGCTGACCGATGCCGAGGGCACCGATGTGCCGCTGACCCGGGCCGAGTTCGACCTGCTGGCGACGCTTCTGGCCAATGCCGGGCGGGCGATGACGCGCGACAGCCTGCTCGACCATGTCAGCCACCGCGACGGCGAACCCTATGACCGGACGATCGATGTTCTGGTCGGGCGCCTTCGCCGCAAGATCGAGGCGAACTCCAAGGACCCCAGATACCTGATCACCGTGCACGGGATCGGATATCTCTTCGCCCCCGCCTCCAACGCCGCCTGACCTGCCGGTCGACGCGCGGCTGCCTTCGTCAGGTTGCGTCGGCGGGCTGGTCCGCCGCGAGGAATGCGCTCAGCGCGCCGGACGCCTCGGCAATATCCTCGCACAGCCCTTCGCTGATCTCGCCGAAATCCGCCGTCTCCTCGCCGCCCGCGATGGTCCGCTCGGCCCGCGCGGCCGCGCTGGACAGCGCATGGAGCCCGCAGATGCCGGCCGCGCTCTTCATGCTGTGGGCGAGGTCGGCGATCCTGGCCGCGTCCCGGGCCGCGGCGGCCGCGCGCAGCGCCTCCCGGTGATCCTCGGCGGTCTCGATGAAGGTCTCCAGAATGCGCCGCGTCCGTGCAGGCCCCAGCGCGTTGCGATGCTCGAAGATCACCGTCGGGTCGAGCAGCAGGGCCTGGCGGTCGACGCCCTCCTGCCAGTCAGGCACGCGGATCGGCGGCGAGGTCATGGCCCGCGCGATCGCCAAACGCAGCTCGTCGCGGTTGAAGGGTTTGGACTGGAACGCATTCGCGCCGGAGCGTGCGAATTGATGGATGATCTCGTCGCTCTGGTCCGCCGTCAGGATCAGCACCGGCAGACCGCTGATACCGGAGTCCGGGTTCGACCGGATCTTTCCGATCGTCTCGAACCCGTCCATGCCGCGCAGCCGGATATCCAGCAGGATCAGGTCATAGCGGGCGGTCCCGACCCGCTCCAGCGCGGCCTCGCCGCCGGAAACAGTGGTGATCCGGTGGGCGTCTGCCTCTAGAAACCCCTCGATCACCATCGCGTTGACCGCATTGTCCTCCACCAGGAGGATGTCGAGGTCCCGCAGGGGTGTCAGGTGGGGCTGGCGCGGCTCGGTCTCGGGCCCGGTCGCCTCCACCGGACAGACAAGCCGGAAAAGCGCGCCGCCGCCCTCGGGATGTTCCAGCGTCAGATCGGCATGGAGCGTTTCGGCAAGCCGCCGGCAGATCGCAAGGCCGAGCCCCGTGCCTTCGGGGCGGTTGCCGGCGGTCGCGGTGCGCTGCACGAACGGTTCAAAGACGATGTCCTGATCCGCCTCCTCTATCCCCGGACCGGTGTCGCGGACCGCGAAATCGATCCGCCCGTCGGCCTCGGTGACGCTCAGGGTCACGCGGCCCGTCTCGGTGAATTTGACGGCATTGCTCACCAGATTGACGAGGATGCGCTGGATCTTCTCGCCATCGCCCAGAACCGTCTCGGGACAGCTGTCGGACACGTCCGTGACCAGCTCCAATCCGCGGCGGCGCACCTCGCCGATGGACAGCCTCTCGATCCGCCGGACCAGTTCCCGCGGGGCAAAGGGCACAGGGCGCAAACCGGTGTCGCCGGCCTCGAGCTTTGAGTAGTCGAGCACCGCGTTGACCTGCTCCAGCAGCATCTCTCCCGAGGTGAGCAGGGCGTCGATATAGGTGCTTTGCAGCTCGTAGAGCGGCGCCTCGCGCAGCAGCTGACCGATCCCGAGGATGCCGTTGATCGGCGTCCGGATTTCATGGCTCATCGTCGCGAGAAAGGCCGATTTCGCGCGGTTGGCCCCTTCGGACGCCTCCTGCGCGTTCCGCAGCTCGGTGATGTCGGTCAGGATGACGACAGTGCCGGTGAATTTTTCGCTGACATCGAGCATCTCCTGCGTCTTGATCTGGAAGGTCCGCGGTCCGCGCCGGGTCTCCAGCTGGATCTCGGCGTCGGCATAGCCCTCCAGCCGGTCGATCAGCCCCTCGATGCGCCGCACCGGCTCGGTCCCGGCCTCGGGCCGGTAATACCCCTCGCCCGCCCGCGCCGCACCATCGAAGAGAAGGCTCGCCGCGAGGTTGCGGTTGACCAGCTTGCCGGCGGTGTCGACCAGGATGATCGGCGTGTTCAGGCTCTCGAAGATGGTCAGATAGCGGTTCTTTTCCTTCGTCAGATGGATGTTGGTTTCCGCGACATGCCGGCGGTCACCGTCGCTGATCTGGCGTTCCCAATCGAGGCAGACGGCGATCTCGGAATTGTCGAAGAAAAGGTTGATGAACTGCTTGCAGGCCTCCGCCTCCGCGCCCGCGGGCACCCGCAGTTCGATCAGGTCCAGATAGGCGCGCCGATAGTATTTCGTCAGCCCCATGAACTGGTGCAGAGGCACACCGCGCAGCCGGTGCAGACGCGCCTCTTCCACCGAAAAGGCGGCGATCAGATCGGCGCGCATGGCCGTGTCGTGCGCGATCTCGGGCGGAAAGCGATCCTCCGACAGCATCGCGCGCATCGGATCGGAAAACCCGCAGACGGAGGCCCGCCAGGGCAGCTCCAGGGTCGAACTGTCGGCGGTGTAGCCATGCGCCTGCGCCAGCGCCAGAACGCGCTCTGTGAGCCAGGTCTCATTGGCCTCGATCAGTTTCCGAAGCTGTTCCATCGGCTTGGAGCCCACCTCGCTGTGATCACCGCCATCGATCATCCGGGATCGACCTCGCACATGCATTCCCCCCTAAGGCACGGATCTTTGCGGACAACGCACCGGGATTTCAACCTCGGCGTCTCGCGCGCCGGCGCGGCCGCGGCAATGCCGCGCGCTTCCCGGTCGGTGGTCGCGCGGTACCGGTGCGCCAGCACGGCGTTCCGATCTTGTCTCTGGTGGCGTGCTTGGCCCCCGCGTGCGACGATGCATCTCAAGCGTCGCAAAGCCCGGGCGCCAGTCGCTCCTGGCACCCCTTGTCGGTGCTTCAGTACGCTGCCGCATGGTTATGTAACCGACAACTGGACGCGTTGGGCGCAATCGGATTAGTGGATTGAACGGGGCCGCTGCCACCCGACAGACCGGCGCCGGAAACCGGATCCGACGCGCCGGTTTGCACCGAACAGGGACCAGCGGCCTCGCGCGGTGCCATCGCTGTGTGGAGCATATGGTCAGATGACGGACGACCCAGTTCTCGGTGTTCTCAGGCTGGACTATTCGTACCAGCCGGTATTGGGCGACGTGGATCACCCGGGATCCTTCGCCTACAAGGCGATCTACCGGATTGTTCCGGGCCTCTCCTTCGAAATCTGCCAATCCGGCGAGATCACGGAGGAGATCCGGAGGAACTGTATCGACGCCGTCCGGTATCTCGATTCACAAGGCGTGCGAGGCATCACCGGCGATTGCGGCTTCATGATCAATATCGAACCGCTGGTGCGCGATCACACCGAAAAGCCCGTCTTTCTGTCATCCCTCGACCAGCTTCCGCTGATCCTGACGTCCATCGGGCCGGACGCAGAGGTCGGCGTACTGACGGCCAACAGCAAAACCCTTCATCTGATCGAGGCGCGGCTCGACCGTCTGGCCGGGGTCGTGGACCACAGTCCCAGAATCCAAATTCTGGGTTGCCAGAACATCCCGGGATTCGAGGCTGTCGCAAAGGGCGAAAAGGTCGATACCGCAAAGGTGTCCAAAGGCTTGCGAGACCTTGTGGGGGACTTTCTCGCCAACAACGACAAGGTGAAATGTCTGCTTTTCGAATGCACCGAACTCGGTGTCTACGCCAACGAGATCAGGCTGATGTCGGGCCTGCCGGTCTATGACGCAATCACGCACTGCGACGCCTTCATGAGTGGCTTCGCCTTGGACACCCGGTTTGGCGTGCAGTCATGAGCGCCGCGCGCACGGGCCGGCGCGATCTGGGTCGGCTCTGCAGACGCTGCTCGGGCTGACCCGATCCTCGCTGGAAACGGCTGCACTGCGCGCGCAAATCCTGGCGACCAGCGGGCGCGCTCCTCAATTCCAGAAAGCGGGTTCCACGACGGCCTCGCGCTGACCCGAGGGCGTGTGCAGTGTCAGTTCCGACCCGGGATCCCAATGGGTCATGCGGACCATTCCGATGGCGACGTTGGTCTCATGGTCCGGCGACCATGCCGCCGAGGTGACCCGTCCGACCACGGTATTGCCAGCGCGCATCGGCCAGGCCGAGACGCAGGGCGGCACCGGCGGGCCGGAAATGGAGATCGGCCGGATCTGCTGCACCGGCCCCTCGATGGAGACCCGCAGCAGGGCATCGCGGCCGATGCAGCCGATCGCCGTCTGGGTGTTGCAGAACCGACCGAGCCCGCATTCATGCGGGGTGTTGTCGTCGGTCATGTCATTGCCGTAGGACAGAAGCCCGCTCTCGATCCGTTCGATCCCGTTGGGACAGCCCGCGCGCACATCCATCCCGGCGCCGGCCTCGAAGAGCGCGTTCCAGAGCGGCATGCCGATATCCCAGCCCTCGACATAGATCTCGAAGCCGCCCTGCCGGGAATAGCCCGACCGCGCCACGACCAGCTCGCGCCCCATAAACTGGAAATGTCCAAAGCGAAAGAACCGCACCGCGCGGACCGCGTCGCCAAAGACCGCGGCCATCAGCTCCTCCGCCAGCGGCCCCTGCACGGCCAGCGGCGACACGTCGGGCTCGTCCACCAGCACATCCAGCCGGAAGCCGTAGACGATGCCCTTGACCCACAGGAGCAGATCGCTGTCGGCGATGGAGATCCACCAGCGATCCTCGGCCAGCTTGACCGCCACGGGATCGTTCAGCATGCCGCCGGTCTCGTCCACGATGGGCACGTAGTAGCACTGGCCGGGCATCATCCCGCGCAGGTCCCGCGGCGTCAGCATCTGCATCAGCCGCCCGGCATCGGGGCCGCGCAGCTCCACCTGCCGTTCGCAGGCGACGTCCCAGACCTGCACCGCCGATTTCAGATGGTGATAGTCGTCTTCGAGCGACCGGAAGACCGTCGGCAGCAGCATGTGATTATAGACCGTATAGGCGCTGACACCGGCGGCCTCGACGCCATCGCTGAACGGCGTGCGGCGCAGCCGCCGCGACAGGGAAATGTTCGGCAGGGCACCCATCAGCTGAGCTCCTTTGCGCGGGCGCGGAGCATGAATTTCTGCACCTTGCCGGTGGCGGTTTTCGGGATCTCGGTAAAGATCACGGTCTTCGGCGTCTTGAAGCCCGCCAGATGCGTGCGGCAGAAGCCGATGATGTCGTCGGCATCGGCCGTGGCGCCGGGGCGCAGCTCGACAAAGGCGCAGGGTACTTCGCCCCATCTGTCGTCCGGTTTCGCCACCACGGCGGCAGCCTGCACATCGGGATGGCGGTAGAGCGTGGCCTCGACCTCGACGGACGAAACATTCTCGCCGCCCGAGATAATCACGTCCTTCAGCCGGTCGCGGATCTGGATATAGCCGTCGGGATAGACCACGGCGGCGTCTCCGGTGGCAAAGAGCCCGCTGCCCATGGCGTCCTCGGTGGCGGCGGGGTCTTTGTAATAGCCCTTCATCACCGTGTTGCCCCGCACCATGATCTCGCCCTGGGTGGCGCCGTCACGGGGCACGGGCTCGCCGGTGGCGCGGTCGATCACCGTCACGCTTTCCACCATCGGAAAGGCGACGCCCTGGCGTGCGCGCTGCTCGGCCTGCGCCTCGGGCGACAACCCAGCCCAGCCGGGCTGGGGCAGCGCCTGGCTGATATGGCCGTACGTCTCGGTCAGCCCGTAGACATGCATCACCTCCATCCCCATGGCGGCGGTGCGTTCCAGGATTGCGGGCGGCGGCGGGGCGCCTGCCGTCATCACCTGAATGGGCGGATCGAACGGCGCGGTCGGTGCGGCATCGCTTTCGGCCAGCATCTGCAGGATCACGGGCGCGGCGCCGAAATGCGTGATCCCCTCCGCCTCGATCGCCGCGAAAATCCGCGCAGGCTCGGGCTGGCGCACGAACACCGTCTTGCCGCCGACAATGGCCATCATCCAGGGATGGCCCCAGCCGTTGCAGTGAAACATCGGCACGACCGACAGATAGGCGGGGCGGTGGGGCACCTGCCAGGCGGCGACCGTGCCAAGCGCCATCAGATAGGCACCGCGATGGTGATAGACCACGCCCTTGGGCCGGCCCGAGGTGCCGGACGTATAGTTGAGCGTGATGGCCTGCCATTCATCGTCCGGCAAGGCGTCGGACAGCGGCGCATCGCCCTCGGCCAGGGCGTCATAGGTCGGCTCGCCCCGTCCCTCCGGTACAGGCCCGGCGGGATCGACGATCTCCACCACCGGGATCTCGCGCTCCAGGATCGCGAAGGCCGCGTCCAGCGTG
>JBCDBB010000168.1:0-8558 GCA_039184415.1 Pseudomonadota bacterium | reverse complement strand
GCCTGCTGTACCGCCTTGTCGAGCAGGAAATGCGCCCGGTCGGCGCCATCGCGCTCGATCACGTCGGCGACCGCCTCCTGCCATTCCTGGCTTTCTACAGGATCGATGTCTGGTTGGTCTTTCATTGCGTCTGTTCCCGTCACTCAGGCGCGCAGAGAAACACCGCAGGCGGTCTCTCCGTGCAGATCGCCCCGGAGCAGGTCAGATTGCCTGACATCCGCGGCCTCAGTTTCACGAGTAGGTCAGAAAATTGCGCACTTGTTATTGTTCTGCTCAGGATCGTGCGCGCAAGATTCTTACCGTCTCTCTCCCTTTTTTCGTTCTATCTTTCAGCGTCTTGCGGACATCCGCGTCAGCACTTATTACCTAACGTACGCTTCGGGGATTTACCACAGGCCCCGCTGCATAACCGCCCCTACTCTGCTGCATGGCCGGCGTTATCGCCACCGGTTACACCATAGAATTTTTCGCGAGACATCTTGCCGATGCCGGGATTGAGGCTGTTTGTCGGATCGCAGGCCTTGTAGTGCGCGGCGAGGTCGGGCTTGGCCGTGTAGAGATGGCCGACATTGTGTTCCGCCGGGTACTCGGCACCGCGTTCATCCAGGAGGGCCAGCATCGCGGCCTTGATCGCTTTTGGGTCTTCGCCCTTTTTGACGATGTAGTCCTGGTGCAGGACGTGGCAGAAGAAATGCCCGTAATAGAGCTTGCCGAGCAGCTTGTCCTCGATCTCGGGCGGCAGCACTTCAAGCCAGTCCCGGTCGTTGCGCCTCAGCGCAATGTCGAGCGCTAGGATGTCCTCGACCTTGTCGGAATGGACCGCGTGATAGCGGATCGCGGCCCCGGCCGCAGCAAACCGGTGCAGCCCCGCGATCTTGGCCTCGCGCGGTGTACATTCGAAGAAGTCGCCGCCACGGTCCGAAAAATGCTCGCCCAGATACGCCCGCGCCTCGTCAATGCCGCTGTCGCGCATCTTCAGGATCAGATGGTGCTGGAACCGCTCTCGAAACGCAGTCATCCGCTTTGGCAGCACCGTCGGATAGGCCTTGATCGCGAACTGCATGAAACGGTCGGTGAAATGGCGCAGGCCCGGGATCTTGCCCAGCCGCGCGTCGACCGTGCCTTTCAGGGCGAAGATCCCCGGAAGCCGGTCGGTTCCCAGCTTGTCGATCATCACGACGGTGTCCTTGCCGTAGCGCTCCGCGATATCGTAGCACTCCGCCTCGATATATTCGCCGCTCACCGGCAGGGTCTCGAAATTGGCAAGGATGTGTCGACGCAGGTCGGTCAGCTCAGCAGGGTCATTCGTCCCGATATAGAAGACCTGTTCCGCGTCGTTCATCGGATAGGTGTCGAGCCGAACGGCAAAGACCGCCAGCTTGCCCGCACATCCCGCCGCCTCGTAGAGCCGCGATTTGTCGGCGTTGAACCGGGCCGGCGTGTCGGCATCGATATCGCGGACACGGGTGACATAATCGGTATCGGACGCCTTGCGGTTGCTGGCCTCAAGGTCCGCATCGGTGAAATCGCCCGCCTCGAGCCTGGTGAGGATCTCGTCCGGCGTGTCGCCCAGCCGGACGCCCAGATGGTTGACGAGTTCCAACTCGCCCGCCTCGGTCACCCGCGCAAAGAGCGCAAGTTCGGTATAGCTCGGCCCCCGCTCGATGAGCGAGCCGCCGGAATTGTTGCACACGCCTCCCATGATCGAGGCGCCGATGCAGGAGGACCCGATCACCGAATGGGGCTGACGGCCGAGCGGCGCAAGGAGCTTTTCCAGCGAGAAGAGCGTCGCGCCCGGGAAACCGATCACCTGCTTTCCGCCGTCGATGGCGTGGATACCGTCCATCCGCTTGGTGTTGATCAGCACCACGTCGCGATCGTAGCTGCCGCTCGGGGTGGAGCCTTCGGTCAGTCCGGTATTGGCGGCTTGCATGATGACGATCTTGTCGGCTTTCACGCAGGCCTGGAGGATCCTCCATTGCTCCAGTAGGGAGCCGGGACGCACCACTGCGAGCGCGTCCCCCTCGCCCGAACGGAAGCCCTTGCGGAACCGCTCGGTTTCGCTCTCACCGGTCAGTACATGGCTCTTGCCGACGATCGTCCTGAGCTCTGCGATCAGATCTTTGTCGGTCATGACAGGTCCTCCCGTGCTTTTCGGATCAGTAGGCGACCGATGGCAGCCAGAGCGCGATCGCCGGCAACAGGAACACAAGTGTCAATGCCAGAAGCTGGATCACGATGAAGGGTGCCACGCCCTTGTAGATATCGGTCACCTTGATCTCGGGCGGGGCGACGCCCTTGATGTAGAAGAGCGCGAAGCCAACCGGCGGGGTCAGGAACGAGGTCTGCAGGCACATCGCGAAGAGGATCGTGAACCAGACCAGATCGAAGCCCAGCGTCTGCACCACCGGGGCAACCAGCGGCAGGATGATCAGGGTGATCTCGACCCAATCGAGGAAGAAACCCAGCAGGAACACCCCGGCAAGGATCGCAATGACAATCCCGCTCGCCTCGAACGGAAGGGCGAGGAGCGCTTCTTCGATCACCTCGTCACCGCCGAGCCCCCGCAACACGACCGAAAAGGCTGTGGCGCCGAGGAAGATGGCGAAGATGAAGGAGGCCGTGCGCGTGGTGGAATAGAGCGACTCACTCATCACCGGCAGGCTGAGCCGCCCGGCCGCAGCCGCCAGCAGCATCGCACCCAAGGCTCCGACGCCGGAGGCTTCGGTCGGGGTCGCAAGCCCGGCAAAGATCGAGCCCAGAACGCCGAGGATCAGCGCCGCGGTCGGGATCACCGCCATGATGACGTCCCAGATCACGCGCCCGTCGATCTTGGGCAGGTCCTTGGGGACCGGTGCAACCGATGGCTGGAGCGCAGGGCGCGCCAGCGCATAGATCACGTAGAGCGCGCCGAGCATGAGGCCGGGAAAGAAGGCGCCCATGAACAGGTCACCCACGCTGGCCTCGGGCACGGCCAGACGGTCGGCCATCAGCACAAGCATGATCGAGGGCGGGATCAGGATGCCCAGCGTCCCGGTGGCACAGGCGGTGCCGACAGCGAACCCCTTGTCATAGTTGTTCTCCATCATCACCGGCAGTGACAGCATGCCGAGCAGGACGACGGATGCGCCGATAATGCCGGTGGTCGCCGCAAGCAGGACGCCGATGATGATCACGGTCACCGCATAGCCGCCGCGGACCGCGCCGAAGAGCTTGACCATATTGTTCATCAGCTTCTCGGCGATGCCGGACTGGTCCAGCATGATCCCCATGAAGATGAACATCGGCAGCGCGACGAGCGTCTCGCTCTGGACGAGGTCCCAGACACGTTCGGGAACAAGTGCCAGCGAGGACGGGTAGTCGAACCAAAGGTCGGCGCCGAAATTCTCGACCGACACCACCCCTATGAGCGTCCAGATCACGGCGGTGCCGCCAAGCACCCAAGCGACTGGGAAGCCGGTCATCAGCAGGGCGCCGAAGGTGGCAAACATGCCGATGACGAAAATCTGCTCGGTGGACATTATGCGGCTTCCTTCGACTTCGTGATCTTGATTGGGCGGGGGGCGCCGAAGAGAAGCGCGGTGACGCGCAGCAGCCGCGACAAGGCGGCTGTGATCAGCAGGGCAAAAGACAGCGCGACGATGGATTTCAGGATCCAGCGATTGGCGAGCCCGGCCGGCGCCTGGCTCCGCTCTCCTTGCGTGAAAGAGCTGTAGGCATAGGGGACCGCCTCATAGAGCGCGAAGACGAGGAACGGCAGAAGCAGACAAACCAGTCCCAGAAGCTCGATCCAGGCCTGGGCCCTGACGCTCAGCCGCTCGTGGATCACATCGACGCGCACATGGTCGTCGACGGCCAGAGTATAGGACAGGCCGATCAGCCAAGCGGCCCCGGCGATATGCCACTGCCATTCCTCCAGCGTGACCGACCCCTGCCCAAAGGCATAGCGGCCGACCACCGCATAAATGATCACCCCGACGGTGACGACCCAAAGCCAGGAGACGGACTTGCCGATGAAGGTCAGTCCGGCATCGAGTTTCTGGCTGATGGCGGTCTGCGGCAGCTCGGTGTGATGATGCAGAAGCTCGTCGGCATCCGCGATATGCATCTGGTCGTCTTCGGAGCTCTTGAAGTCCGGTCCCTGCATCCCGTGGCCTCCCTGTATGCTGTCCCTCGCGCCGGCAGGTCCGGTCGCATGTTTTGAAATGTTGGCGGCCGGCCCGTTCGGGCCGGCCACTATGTCAGAGCGTCAGATCACTCGGCGCCGAGATCGGCAGGCAGATAGGCCCGCGTATCCCAGACGGCATAGTCTTTCTGGAACGCCTGCTGGCTTTCGTAGATCCGCGCGAAGTACTCGTCATTGGCGGCCTCTTCGGCCAGAACCTCTGCGGTGATCGCCTTGAGCTCCAGAAGGATGTCCTCGGGGATCTGGTTGGCGTTCACGCCTGCTTCCTGGAAGCCCGCGATCACGGTGCCGTTCTTGTACTCGCCTTCAGCCAGACCACGCGTGACGGCCGCGGTGCAGACCGCCTCGACCAGAGCTTTCTGAGCCGGCGTCGCCTTTTCCCATTCGTCCTTGTTGATCAGCATGTACTGGGCCGTGAAGGGCTGGTGCCAGCCGGGGAAGAGGTTGTACTTCACGATCTGATCGAAGCCGAGGATCTGGTCGATGGCGGGCATCGAGAACTCGGTCGCGTCGATCGTGCCCTTTTCCAGCGCCTGGAACAGCTCGCCGCCCGGCATCATGGTGACGCTGGCGCCGAGACGCTCCATCACCTTGCCGCCGAGACCGGCAAATCGGATCTTGAGACCCTCATAGTCCGCGAGGCTCTCGATCGGCTCTGCGAACCAGCCCGCCGTTTCCGGTCCGATGATCCCGCAGAGCTGGGCGTGCACGTTGAAGCCCTTGTTGGCGTAGACTTCCTGCAGCATGTCGTGGCCGCCGCCATAGTAATACCAGCCGGTGAAGGCCCAGGGCTTCAGGCCGAAGGGCACGGCTGCAAAGAGCGGAACCGCAGGCACCTTGCCCTGGTCATAGCCGATCCATGTGTAGCCCGCCTCGACCTTGCCGTCGCTGACCGACTGCAGGATGTCGAACGGGGGCACCAGCTTGCCGGGCTCATAGATGCGCATCTGAATGCTGCCGTCGGACGCCTCGGTGAGCTTTTCGGCCACCCAGGGCGCCGGCGAGCCCAGACCGGGCAGATTCGAGGAAAATGCGATCGGCATTTTCCAACGCAGGTCGTCGGCCATTGCCGGGAACGCTGCGGCGGCAAGAGTCGCCGCAACAGCAAGGCCAGTGATCGTGGTTTTCATTATGCTCCTCCAAAGCATGTCCCGGCGAAACTGCAGGGACGCGGGCGTGTTGGGCACCCGTTCACAGGAGTGGTTCATAAAGTTGACCACGCCGTCCGGCTAGGATTCCTTTAAGGGTGCGACAATCTCTCTCAGCGCAAAGCGGCCATGCAGTTCCAACAATGCAACCAATGCTGCACGCGCAAATATCTCAAAAATCGGCGTTGATTTCGTTGTTTTTCAATTCTTTCAAGACGCTGCAGATGCAGCATAGCACTGGTGCTTCTCTCGAACTGCTGTGAATTGGCGCACTTTATTGACCACTGCCGGGGCGCGGCACTATCTTTGCACCATGGCCGCGACGCTTCCCCTGTTCGATCCGATTGATCACATTTCGGTTGCCGATGCCGTCGTGCATCAGATCGAGGACATGCTGGTGGCCGGTGTCCTCAAGCAGGGCGACCGGCTGCCGTCGGAGCGCGACCTGGCCGACGCGCTCGATGTCTCACGCCCAAAAATCCGTGAAGCTCTGAAATCGCTGGAGACCCGCGGTCTGATCGAGGTCCGCCATGGCGAAGGGTCTTTTGTCGCCCGCCTGACGGGTGCCGCCATGTCACCGGCGCTGATGAGCCTCTACTCGCGCCATGGCGACGCCTTTTTCGACTATCTCGAATATCGTCGCGCGCAGGAGGGTTTTGCGGCCTGGCTGGCCGCGCAGCGGGCGACGCCCTCGGACCGGGAACGCATAAAAGACTGCCTGGACCAGCTTCAGACGGCCTGGGATCTGGGCGACGACAAGGGGTCGCGCGAGGCCGATATCCGGTTTCACTCCGCCATCGTAGATGCGAGCCACAATGCGACGCTGATCCACATGATGGGCTCGATCTACGATCTGACCCAGCAGGGGCTGTTCTACAACCGGCACTATCTCAGGACCATCGACGGAACCGGGCGCGCGCTACTCGACCAGCATATCGCCATTGGCACCGCGATCCTGGACGGCCGGGCGGACGACGCGCGCAATGCGGCCACGGCGCATCTCGATTTCGTCGAAGCCTCTTTTCGCAAGGGCCACGACGACAGCCGTCGCGAGGCCATTGCCCGCAAGCGACTTACACCGGCGCAAGCCAAGAGCTAGGGCAGCTCAGCTCACCAGGGGCGGCGACGCCTGTTGGGACGGGGCGAAACAGGGCAGATAGCTGCCTGTCGCGCCATGGGCCGAGACCACTGTCTTGAAGTCCTCCGCCTCGATCCTGCCGACCACGGCGGGCAAAGCGGAGCTGTCGACCTCTGCGCCGGGGACAAGCTGGTGGCCCGATGTAAAGTAATGGAAACTGCCCACCGCATAGTACCCGCCATCCAGACAGCCAAATCGGATCGCCTCCACAAAGGCGAGCCAGGCGATCTCGTCCGACATTTTGGAGAAGGTGATCGCCTGCCAGACATCGGCGCCGTTCCAGATCGGCAGGAAGGGCACGAGGTCATTTTCGACCTGATAGCGGTAAGTGTTCGCGGCCAGGCCCGCCGCCTCGTAGGCTGACGTGAACCCCGCGTCCCCTGTGACCGGCGCCGCAAAGGCGTGGGTTTGGATGTCGCCGGCGCGTGCAGGCCATTTCGTCGCCGCAAGGGATGCAACCAGGAACGTCATGGCCGCCCCCTTGCTGTGCCCGCAGATGATGATGCCCTTTGTCGCCTGGTCGATCAGTCCGGCCAGCGTCTTTTCGATCCAGGGCCAGAGCAGGATCGCCCCCTCGCCGAACCCTTTGGAAATCTGGCCCCAATCCTTGCCATAGGGCGTCCATTTCACCGGCACGGCATCGGCGTCGTTGGCCCAGTCGGAGATCCAGCCGCGAAAGTCATTGCCGGTCATGTTGGGCGCGATCGTTCCGCGCAGCGCAACGACGGCGTAGCCGTCATGGGTCAGGCCGATTAGGGCGGCATGGATCAGATCCGGGCCGGTGGCGAAGAAGGCCGGCGTGAAGTCCGCCGCGCCCTGCGCGAACCCGACCGGGTTCTGATAGTCGGGCGCGACATCGTAGAAAAAACTGCCATCCGCGCTGTCTGCCCTTCTCAGGACGGGCACCTCGGGCTTGGTCGTCACGCCCTTGGCGTGGATCTGATAGGCACACACCGAGGCGTACATGGCGCGCGTTGCAATGTCGGCGGGATAGCTCATGACCAGTGGCCTTTCTCGACGGGACGGCAAGGACCGTTTACCACATTCGCGCCGCGCCCGCGGTCTGTTCCTGTTCGATGACACAGCGCGCGCCGCTCTGGCCCGCAGGTCCGATGCTCGCTAGGTTGCGATGACCGCGACCCAGACCGGAGCCCATGACCATGTCCGCCCTGCGCCTGATCATCATGCGTCATGCCAAATCCGCCTGGGGTAATCCGTCGCTCAGCGACCATGACCGCCCGTTGAACGACCGTGGCCGGAAGGCCTGCACGCTGCTTGGCCCATGGCTCGCGGAACACGAATACCTGCCCGATCAGGTGCTGTGCTCAAGTGCGCTGCGCACGAAGGAAACCTGGGACGGTATCGCGCCCTATCTGCCGGAGGCCGACATACGCTATGACCGCGCGCTCTATTTGGCCGAGCCCGAGGCGCTCCGGGCCGCGTTGGACCGGGCGACGGCAGACTGCGTGATCACGATCGCCCACAACCCGGGGATTGCCGCTTTCGCCGCCGAGATGGCCATGGCGGCACCGGCCCATCCGAGGTTCGGCAACTACCCGACCGGCGCGACGACAGTGCTCGACTTCAAGGCGCGGGACTGGGGCGCGGTGACGCCAGCCAGCGGCACGGTCGTGGATTTCGTCGTGCCGCGAGACCTGCCCGCGCCCTGAGCCCGGATACCCCAAACCGGCACACCGCGCCCGCTGCGATGGACCGGACGGTCAGTGGCCCAGGATCTGGCTCAGGAACAGTTTGGTCCGGTCGCTCTGGGGGTTGTCAAAGAACGCCTCGGGCTTGTTCTGTTCCACGATCTGCCCCTGATCCATAAAGATCACTCGGTTGGCGACCTGCCGGGCGAACCCCATCTCGTGGGTGACGCAGAGCATCGTCATGCCCTCTTCGGCGAGCTCGATCATCGTGTCGAGCACCTCCTTGATCATCTCGAGGTCGAGCGCCGAGGTCGGCTCGTCAAAGAGCATGATCCGCGGCCGCATGCACAGCGACCGGGCGATGGCCACGCGCTGCTGCTGACCGCCCGAGAGCTGACCGGGATACTTGTCGGCCTGCTCTGGGATCTTGACCTTGG
>JBCDBB010000167.1:0-8569 GCA_039184415.1 Pseudomonadota bacterium | reverse complement strand
TTCATTCGCAAAGTGCATCGCCGCTCGACCTTCACCAAACCGAAGATCATTGTCTGCGTGCCGCATGGCGCGACACCGGTGGAAAAGCGCGCCATCCGCCAATCGGTGCTCTCTGCCGGCGCCCGCAAAGCCGGCCTGATTGCCGAGCCGATTGCAGCCGCCATTGGCGCGGGCATGCCGATTGCCGATCCGACAGGCTCGATGGTTGTGGATATCGGCGGCGGGACCACCGAAGTTGCCGTTTTGAGCCTTGCCGACATCGTTTACGCAAGGTCGGTCCGTGTTGGTGGCGACCGGATGGACGAGGCGATCATTTCTTACCTGCGGCGCCAGCAGAACTTGCTGATCGGGGAATCGACAGCGGAGCGGATTAAAACCGCAATTGGCACGGCGCGTATGCCGGATGACGGGCGCGGCGCCTCGATGCAGATCCGGGGCCGCGATCTGCTGAACGGCGTACCCAAGGAGACCGAGATCAGCCAGGCGCAGGTCGCCGAGGCGCTGGCCGAACCGGTGCAGCAGATCTGCGAGGCGGTGATGACCGCGCTGGAGGCCACGCCGCCGGATCTGGCCGCCGATATCGTCGACCGGGGCGTGATGCTGACCGGCGGCGGGGCGCTTCTGGGCGATCTGGACCTGGCGCTGCGCGAGCAGACCGGTCTGGCCGTGTCCGTGGCCGACGAAAGCCTCAACTGCGTGGCGCTCGGCACCGGCAAGGCACTGGAGTTCGAGGAACGGCTGAGACACGTGATAGACTACGACAGCTGAGGGCCGCAGAGACGGGCCTGAACGGGAGAGCAGGTGACACAGGACCGCGATCCGGCACGCGAGATGTACCGCCCCCTCCGGCGGATTTTCGTCGGGGGCGTGCTGCTGTGCCTGTGCCTGATCTTCGTGCTCTGGCGGATCGACGGGCCCCGGGTGGAACGGCTGCGAGCCGCGGTCGTCAATGCGGTGGTGCCGCAGGTCGCCTGGATCCTGACACCGGTCAGCGCCACCATCGAGATGGCCGGCAGCTTCCGCACCTATCAGCAGCTTTACCGGCAGAACCAGGATCTTCGGCGGGAATTGCAGCAGATGCGGGCCTGGAAGGAAGCCGCCCTGCAGCTGGAGCAGAAGAACGCGCGGCTGCTGGCGCTCAACAATCTGCAGCTCGACCCCAAGCTGACCTTTGTCACCGGCATCGTGCTGGCCGACAGCGGCTCGCCCTTCCGGCAGTCGGTGCTGCTGAATGTCGGCGCGCGGGACGGCATCCGCGACGGCTGGGCCGCGATGGACGGGACCGGCGTGGTCGGGCGGATCTCGGGCGTGGGGCGCGACAGCGCGCGGGTGATTCTGCTGACCGACACCAACAGCACCATTCCGGTGACGATCCAGCCCTCGTCCCAGCATGCGCTGATGGTGGGCGACAACTCGCCGCTGCCTTACGTGGATTTCCTTGAGACGCCGGAGCTCGTGCGCCCCGGCGACCGGGTGGTGACATCGGGCGATGGCGGGGTGTTTCCGCCGGATCTGCTGGTCGGCCAGATCGTGGAGGGGCGCGACGGGCGCATGCGGATCCGGCCCGCCGCCGATTATGGCCGGCTGGAGTTCCTGCGCGTGCTGCGGTTCGGCGATCCCGAACGGGTCGACGGGCCCGGCAGCCTGATCCCGCCCCCGACGCCGCCGCGGGTCGAGGACGACCTGGCCGCGAGCGAGGGAGCGCCCGGCGATGGCTAGCGCGCCGCTGACCCGCACGCTGCTCGGCCCCGGCCTCTATCTGGCGCTGGCCGGCGCCCTTGTTCTGGCGCGGCTGGTGCCGCTCTCGCCCGGGTCCGGCGGCTGGCCTGGACCCGATCTGCTGCTCTGCCTGACGCTGGCCTGGGTGCTGCGCCGTCCCGACCTGCTGCCCATCGGTCTGGTGGCCGCCGTCGCGCTCCTGAGCGATCTGCTGCTCGGGCGACCGCCGGGGCTCTGGGCGGCGCTTCTGGTGCTGGCCACCGAGTATATGCGCGGTCGCAGCCAGCCGGGGCAGGAGCCGTCGCTGACCGGTGAGGTGGCGCTGTTTGCCGTGATCTGCACGCTGCTGGTCTGCGCGAACTGGCTGCTCATGGCGATCTTCATGGTGCCGCAGCCGCCATTGCCGGCGCTGCTTGCACAGGTGCCGGTGACGGTCCTGGCCTACCCGCTTGTGGTGCTGGTGCTGGTCCAACTCGCCGGGATCCGGCGGGCGGCGGAAACGGGACGCGGCTTTGGTGGAGGACGGGCATGAAACGGCAGGCCAAGGATCTCGACCGCAGCGCCCGCGTGATCCGGCGCCGCGGCTTCGTTCTGGGCGCCGGCATGCTCGGCTTCGGCGGGCTGCTGACCGCGCGGATGCGCTACATGCAGGTCGATCAGGCCGACCAGTACCGGATGCTGGCCGAGGAAAACCGCGTCAACATGCGGCTGCTGCCGCCCACCCGCGGGCTGATCTTTGACCGCAACGGCATCGCGATCGCCGAGAATGACCAGAATTACAGCGTGGTGATCGTGCGCGAGGATGCCGGCGATGTCGAAGCGACGCTGGAGCGCCTGCGCCAGCTGATCCCGCTGAGCGACGAGGACATCGCGCGCACGCTGCGCGAAACCTCGCGGCGCAGCGCCTTTGTGCCGGTCACGGTTTCGGACCGGCTGAGCTGGGAGGATCTGGCCCGCGTCGCGGTCAATGCCCCCGCCCTGCCCGGTCTGCGCCCCGAGGTCGGAGAGTCGCGGAGCTATCCGCTGGGCCAGGACTTCGCCCATGTCGTGGGCTATGTCGGCCCGGTCAGCGACTATGATCTGTCCAAGCTGGAGGATCCCGACCCGGTCCTGCAGATCCCCAAATTTCAGATCGGCAAGGTCGGGGTCGAAGCCAAGCTCGAGGGTGATCTGCGCGGCAAGGCGGGCAACACCCAGATCGAGGTCAATGCCGTCGGCCGGGTGATGCGCGAGCTGTCGCGCTATGAGGGCCAGACCGGCAACACGCTGCAGCTGACCGTCGACGAGCGGCTGCAGAACTTTGCCCAGGCCCGGCTGACCGGCGAAAGCGCGGCGGTGGTCGTCATGGACTGCCGGAGCGGGGATCTCCTGGCGCTGGCCTCCTCGCCCTCCTTCGATCCCAACAAGTTCGTGCGCGGCATCTCCAGCGCCGACTACAATCTGCTGACCGGCAACAAGTACCGCCCGCTGGCCAACAAGACCGTGCAGGGGCTCTATCCGCCCGGCTCGACCTTCAAGATGGTGACCGCGCTCGCGGCGCTGGAGGCCGGCGTGGTCGGCCCCGAGGACACCGTCTGGTGCCCCGGCCATCTGACCGCCGGCGGACGGCGCTTCCATTGCTGGAAGCGCGGCGGGCACGGGCACATGAACCTGCATAACAGCCTCGTGCAGTCCTGCGACGTCTACTATTATGACATTTCCCAGCGGGTCGGGATCGACAAGATCTCGGAGATGGCGCGGCGGCTGGGTCTGGGCACGCGGTTCGATATCCCGATGTCGGCGGTGGCCGAGGGGCTGATGCCCTCGGTGGCGTGGAAGCGCGAGCGGCGGGGCGAGGTCTGGCGCCCCGGCGACACGCTCAACGCCTCCATCGGACAGGGCTACGTGCTGGCCTCGCCGCTGCAGCTCGCCGTGATGACGGCGCGGCTGGCCACAGGCACCGACGTCGCGCCGCGGCTGGTCAAGGCGATCGACGGGGTCGAGGCGCCGGCGCCGGTCGCCGAGCCGCTCGGGCTCAACCGCTCGCACCTGCTGAGCATCCAGCGCGCGATGAACGCGGTCTGCAACAGCCGCCGCGGCACCGCCTACCGCTCGCGCATCGGCGACGACACGCTGCTGATGGCGGGCAAGACCGGCACCAGCCAGGTGCGCAACATCACCAAGGCCGAGCGGGCGCGGGGCGTCTTTCGCAACGAGGACCTGCCCTGGGAACGGCGCGATCACGCGCTTTTCGTGGGCTACGCGCCCGCCGACCGGCCGCGCTATGCGGTGGCGGTGGTCGTGGAGCATGGCGGCGGCGGATCCAAGGCCGCGGCCCCGGTCGCGCGCGATGTGATGCTGGCCGCCCTCGGCGGGGGCCATCCCGATCTGGAGGCCTACCCGGCGGGCCAGCGGCCAGCCGCGGAGGAGCGGCTCGACGCGCTGCCGCTGCGCCACAACCCGGACCCCGCCAGTCCGCGGAGCCGCGCGTGAGCTATCTGGAGCACCAGATCAAGAGCGTACCCACCGGTGCGCGCAAGCTGCTCTATCTCAACTGGTCGCTCATCCTGCTGCTGGTGGCCATCGCGAGCATCGGCTTTGCGATGCTCTATTCGGTCGCCGGAGGCTCCTTCAGCCCCTGGGTCGAACCCCAGGCCAAGCGTTTCGTGATGGGCCTGACGCTGATGTTCATCGTGGCGCTGGTGCCGATCTGGTTCTGGCGCAACATGGCGGGGCTGGCCTATGGCGGCTCGGTCCTGCTGCTGGTGGCGGTCGAGTTCGTGGGCGTCACCGGCATGGGGGCGCAGCGCTGGATCGATCTGGGCTTCATGCGGCTGCAGCCGTCCGAGCTGATGAAGATCGCGCTCGTGATGATGCTGGCGGCCTATTACGACTGGCTCGATCTGGACAAGACCTCGCGCCCCTTCTGGGTGCTGGTGCCGCTGGTTCTGATCATGATCCCGGTGCTGCTCGTGCTGAAACAGCCTGATCTCGGCACCGCGATCCTGCTGGTGGCGGGCGGCGGGATCATGATGTTTCTGGCCGGCGTGCACTGGCTCTATTTCGCCGCCGTATTGGCGATGGGGGGCGGGCTGATCTACGCGGTGCTGGGCTCGCGCGGGACCGAATGGCAGCTTCTGAAGGATTACCAGTACCGGCGGATCGACACCTTCCTGGACCCTGCGAGCGATCCGCTGGGCGCGGGCTATCACATCACCCAGTCCAAGATTGCGCTCGGCTCCGGCGGCTGGGCGGGGCGCGGCTTCATGGAGGGCACCCAGTCGCGGCTGAATTTCCTGCCCGAAAAGCACACAGATTTCATCTTCACCACGCTGGCCGAGGAGTTCGGCTTTGTCGGTGCCTTCTCACTACTGGCGCTCTATGGCGGGGTGCTGCTGCTCTGCCTGGGCTCGGCGATGGTGACGCGGGACCGGTTCAGTTCGCTTCTGATCCTGGGGATCGCGGCGACCTTCTTTCTGTTCTTCGCGGTCAACATGTCCATGGTCATGGGGCTGGCGCCGGTGGTGGGCGTACCGTTGCCGCTCGTCTCCTATGGCGGATCGGCGATGCTGGTGCTACTGGCCGGGTTCGGGCTGGTGCAATCGGCCCATATTCACCGCCCGCGCTGAGCCCCTGTGATGCCGATCAATGTCCTGTTTTCAGCGCGCACGCCGCGCTGGTCCGAATATGAGGCGCCGCTGCGCGCAGCCTTTGCCGAGGCGGGGCTCGATGTGGATCTGCGCCCCGCGGCCGGAAGCACACGGGTGGCGGATGCGCCGCCGCCGCACCCGGCGGAGACGGTCGACTATGTCATCTGCGCTCCGAACGGCTCGGTCAGTGATTTCCGGCCCTTCACGCGCACCAAGGCGGTTCTGAATCTCTGGGCCGGGGTCGAGCAGATCGCGCCGAATGAGACTCTGACCCAGCCGCTCACCCGGATGGTCGATCCCGGGATGACCGCGGGCATGGTGGAGTGGGTCACCGGCCATGTGCTGCGACACCATCTGGGGATGGACCCCCAGATCACCGATCAGTCCGGGACCTGGGCGCCGGTGGTGCCGCCCCTGGCGTGCGACCGTCCGGTCACGATCCTCGGGATGGGGGAGCTTGGGCGGGCCTGCGCCACGGCGCTCGCCGGTCTTGGCTTTCCGGTGACCGGCTGGAGCCGGCGGCAGAAGGCGCTGGACGGTGTCCGCTGCCTGTCGGGAGCCGGCGGGTTCGAGATGGCGCTGGAGCGCGCCGAGATCCTGGTGCTGCTGCTGCCGCTCACGGCGGAGACCGAAGGGCTGATCGATGCCGACGCGCTCGCGCGGCTGCCAAGGGGCGCTGTGCTGCTCAATCCCGGCCGCGGGGCGCTTGTCGACGATGCGGCGCTGCTGGCCGCGCTGGATAGCGCTCAGATCGGGCACGCGACGCTGGACGTGTTCCGCACCGAGCCGCTGCCGCGAGAGCACCCCTACTGGGCGCATCCCCGTGTCACCGTCACGCCCCATGTCGCCTCGGCCACCCGCCCGGCATCGGCCAGCCGGGCCGTGGCCGAAAACATCCGCCGGGGCGAGGCTGGCGCGCCGTTTCTGCATCTGGTCGATCGTAGCGCGGGTTACTGACCTCGGCGGAGGATCGGCGGCTTGTCTGGATCGCTGCCCGGCGCCGCGGGCCTGTGTGGTTCGGGATCGGGCGGGGCCGGCAGGTCGAAGCGGAGCGCCACCTTCTCCAGCCGCGCCACCATCCCGTCGCCGGGCACGACAAAGGCCACGTCGAGTGTCGGCATCCCGTCACCACCGAACCGCACGGCTTCGGCCACGGTGCCGGCGATGGCGCGCTCGGCCTCCGCATCCGCCCCGACGATGGCGAGGAGATGTCCCCGGCGGCCGTCGCGGTAGCGCACGGCAGCCAGATAGGCTCGCTCGGCGAGGGCCCCTACGCGGGCGAGCCGGGCATCAAGCGCTTCCAGAAGCGGTTCGGGCAAACCCTCGGGCGCGCCGAGCTCCTCGGGAGGGGCGTCCAGAAACGTCTCGGGCGCTTCGTCAAGACGCTCGGCGAGCCAGGTCACGACGTCTTCCGTCAGTACTGTCTCGGTCGGCGCGACCCCGACATTCAGCCCCAGCCCGACCCCCTGCCCGGCCAGCATCCGAAAAAGCACCCGGCCCGGCATCGCGGCCTGGGGGGCGATGTTGCGGGTGAAGGCCGCGAGCCGCTCTTCGCTGTCGAAGGCCAGCACGACGGCGCCCTGGTCCGTATCCACGAGCTTGGGGGTGACACTTTCGCCCTCGGGTGCGCTCTCCAACAGGACCCAGAGCGGCGTGTCGGCCAGCGCGGCGTAGAAGGCGAGCCGCTCCGCATCCCCGCCGGTGCTCTGCGTCATCCTCTCATGGACCGCGTCGAGCGGTGTCCTCTCAGCCATCTGTCTGCCCGGTCTCGCCTTGCCGATCGCTTCGCGCTAAGCCTTCACCGGGACAGAGGCAAGCGGCGAAACCACCCAATGGCCCAGAGCATCCGCGACCTTCAGGCCGATATCCGGGCCTGCCGCCTTTGTGCGGACCGGTTTGCCGCCACGCACACCGGCCATTCGCCGCGACCGGTCGTCTGGTTCGGACCCACGCCGCGCATCCTGATCGCCGGCCAGGCGCCGGGGCTACGGGTTCACCAGTCCGGGCGGCCCTTCACCGATCCCTCCGGCGACCGGCTTAGGGACTGGCTCGGGATCGGCGAGGATGTGTTCTACGATCTGACGCGCGTGGCGGTGGTTCCCGCCGCCTTCTGCTTTCCGGGCTACAACGCCAAAGGCTCGGACCTGCCGCCGCCGCCGATCTGCAGCCGAACCTGGCATGACCCGGTCAGCGCGGTGCTCGGTGCCGTGCCGCTCAAGGTTCTGGTCGGCGGCTATGCCCACCGGGCCCATCTTGGGATCAAAGCGCCCGTGACCCGCGTCGTCGAGGATTGGCGCGCGCACGCACCCGCGGTTTTTCCGCTGCCCCACCCGTCCTGGCGCAACAACGCCTGGATCAAACGCCACGCCTGGTTCGAAACCGCGCTGCTCCCGGCTTTGCGCAGAGAGGTGACGCGTGTTCTCGATCCGACCCAATGAGCGCGCGGGCGGCTGGCCTTTGAGATGAATGGCTTTGAACCCGACCTCGAGAAATAGCACCATGTTTCATTCGTTGCGACGTTTCAGACACGACGCCTTTCGCGAAACGCGAAACACAGATCAGGCCGCTGGCCGTGCGAATTGCAGAAGGATTTTCCGACTGGCGCGGGTTCGAGGCCGATTTTTTTGCGCACCTTTCCGTGAATGACCTTTAAAATTAACCCAACGTCAACTAATTAGTAAGAGTCAGGCAATCCCTATCCCCACCGTCTGATTCGAAGTTGGCAATCACCCCGGGATGACTGTGGCTGTGGCGATTGAGTGCGCGTGGAGTTCATTCACTCCCATTCGACGCGCCTCGAACATGCCGTGTCGACTCGTAAACTCGCGCTTGCGTTATTCGCATATCGAGTATCCGCAGACACATTCAGTTTTGTGTCATCTCGTCGAGTTCATTCAAGCTGATCAGACAGGAAACGCGTAAAAGGAATTACAGCCACGAAAATCCGGCGGCTTCCTGAACATGCGGCAGTCTTTTTGACCACTCACGCAGGATTTCGCGGGACATTCGAACATATCCAATGGAAATCCCCTCGCAGACAGCTCGACCAAGGGAGTGGCCGCCCGTTCAGGCATTGCAACAGGAATGGGTTTTTTCGTGGCGCTCGTGCGACACAGAAGAGTTTAAGCCGACGACCGGCAACGCGCGTGCGTTCTCTTTTCCAAGGGCTCAAAAGACGGATGCCCACGGCAAAGCGGGCTGTTCCGTCAAGGACTTACTGC
>JBCDBB010000166.1:0-8575 GCA_039184415.1 Pseudomonadota bacterium | reverse complement strand
GATCATGCTGGTCACCTCGACCGGCCAGTCGATCCGCTGCCCGGTGGACGGGATCTCTTTCCGCTCGCGCGCGGCAGGCGGCGTGAAGGTGTTCAACACCGCGCGAGACGAAGAGGTCGTCAGCGTCGCCTGGATCGCCGATCAGGGCGAGGAGGCCGACGAGGACTAGGAGCCGCCGGGCTCGCCGCTTGCGTGACAGGGGCCGCGGCCCCATAACCCGCGCCATGATGACCTTGTTGACATGGCGATGGGACCACGACGGCGATGGATGACGCGAGCACTCTGTTCGATACCGCCTTCTGGGTGACCAGCGGGGCGATCCTGCTTCTGCTGATGTGTTCGGGCTTCTTCTCCGGCTCCGAAACCGCGCTCACTGCCGCGTCGCGCGGCAAGCTGCGCAGCATGGCCGACAATGGCAATGCCCGGGCCGAGCGCGCCCTGAAGATCAAGGAGGATCAGGAACGCTTCATCGGCGCGATCCTGATGGGCAACAACATCGCCAATGTCATCGCGACCTCGCTTGCGACGGCGGTGCTGACCAAGCTCTTCGGCGCCAATGGCGTGGCGCTGGCCTCGCTGGTGATGACGCTGATGATCCTGATCTTTGCCGAGGTTCTGCCCAAGACCTTTGCGATCCTGGATGCCGAACGCGCCGCCTGCCTGGCCGCGCCGGTCGTCGCGGTGACGATCCGGGTGCTCTCGCCGCTGGTCGCCGGCGTGAGGTTCATCGTGCGCAGCACCCTGCGGCTCTTCGGAATGCGGGTGGAGCCGGGCGAGGACGTGCTGTCGGTGCGCGACGAAATCGTCGGCACCCTGACGCTCGGCCATTCCGAGGGCATCGTCGAGAAGGAGGATCGCGACCGGCTGCTCGGCGCGCTCGATCTGGGCGACCGCACCGTCGAAGAGATCATGCGCCACCGCTCCGACATCGAAGTGATCGACGCCGACAGCACGCCTGAAAAAGTGCTCGCCCAGGCGATTTCGTCGCCCCATACCCGCCTGCCCGTCTTCCGCGACGATCCCGAGAACATCATCGGCGTGATCCATGCCAAGGATCTGCTGCGCGGGGTGCAGGAGTTTCTCCATGGCGACGGCACCGAGGCCCGCCGGGTCGAGGAGTTCGAGTTTCTCACCGTGGCCCGCAAACCCTATTTCGTGCCCGAGACCACGACGCTCGACGACCAGATGCGCCAGTTCCTGCGCCGTCACACGCATTTTGCGCTGGTGGTGGACGAATATGGAGACCTCCAGGGTCTGATCACCCTGGAGGATATCCTCGAAGAGATCGTGGGCGAGATCACGGACGAGTTCGACAGCGGCGGCCATGACGGGATCGAACGCAATGCCGACGGCAGCTACACCGTCGATGGCGGCGTCACCATCCGAGACCTCAATCGCGCCCAGGACTGGCAGCTGCCCGACGAAGAGGCCAACACCGTCGCCGGCCTCGTGATCCACGAGGCCCAGATGATCCCCGTGGTGGGGCAGAAATTCACCTTTCACGGGTTCCGTTTCGAGGTCACCGAGCGCGAAAACAACCGGATCAAGACCCTGCGCATCCTTCCCGCGCGGCCGGGAGAAAGCTCACGTACGGTCACGATTGGTTAATGGCTTCGGTTTAATTCGATCTTTAGGTCCTTTCCCTTTGGGAAGACCTTCCTCCCTGTTGACTGGCCGCGCCCGCCGGGCGCGGTTTTTTTGTCGCATCAATGCGTTGAAATGCGTTGACCCCTGTGACGAACCGTCCTAGCGTCCCTCAAACAAGATCGGCCAGTCCGACGGGGAGACCAAAGAAAAGAGGCCGCAAGGCCTCTTTTTTTTGCGCGACGATCCCGGTCGCGATGTGCACTGGCGCCCCGTTGTCGCGGAGGCAATGGCGCGAAGTAACGCTCTTTTGCAGCCAGACCCGCCCGTCTTTCCGCCTGACGCGGGAATTCGCCCATGCTAGGTTTCGCGCGGAGCAGTTGAGTCAACCGATCGAGAGATAAAAATGACCAGAGCCCTTTTTGCAGCGGCAGCCCTTTCCCTTGCAGTTTGCACCCCGCTGTCGCTCAGCGCCCAGAGCCTGACCGACCTTATCGCGCCTGAGGATGGCGGCACGGCCGGACAGCCGCGCGCGGCCCAGCAGCCGCCGCCCGAGGCCCCGCCCGCAGGCGGGCCGAGACTGTCGACCGGCGTTCCGCTGGAAGATGGCGGCGTGGTGATCGGCGAAAGCTACGAGCGCGGCACCTTCGACGATTGGTCGCTGACCTGTGTGAAGACCGGGCGCGAGGCCGAACCCTGCCGGCTGGCGCAGAATCTCAGCGACGAGACCGGCGGATCCGTTGCCCGCATGGAGATCTTTCCGACCGCGGAGTCCGGCATCGCCGCGGGCGCCGCCGTGCTCGCACCGCTCGGCACCTTGCTGACCCGGGGCGTGCGCATGAAGATTTCCGACGGCGAGACCAAGCTCTATCCCTTCGTCGTGTGCAATCGCGACAGCTGCATCGCCGAATTCGCGCTTTTGCCCGAGGAAATCGACGCGATGAAGGCCGGCGCCTCTGCCGAGATCATCGTGGTCGCGGCCACGGCCACCGAGACACCGGTGCGGCTGACCCTGTCGCTCGCCGGCTTTACCGCGGCCTATGGCGAGTTTGAGACGCTCACCGCCGGGCTCTTCTGATGCTAAGGGTCGCCCCCGGCCCCGTCCTATACCGCGCGCAGTGCCAGTACTGCGTTGAACCCGCCAAAGGCGAAGGCGTTGCTCAGCACCACGTCGACCTTGGCGTCGCGGGCCTCGTTCGGCACGATGTCGAGCGCGCACTCGGGATCAGGTTCCTCGTAGCCGATGGTGGGCGCGATGACGCCTTCGCGCAGCGCCATGGTGCAGGCCAGAAGCTCGATCGCCCCGGTCCCGCCGATCGCATGGCCATGCATGGATTTGGTCGACGACATCATCAGCGCGTCGGCATGGGCACCGAACACATCGGCCACCGCGGCGCATTCGGTCTTGTCATTGGCAGCCGTGCCGGTCCCGTGGGCGTTGATGTAACTGACCTGCTCGGGCGCGATCCCGCCATCGCGGAGCGCCGCGGACATGGCCCGCGCGGCGCCCTGTTTCGAGGGCATGACGATATCGGCGGCGTCGGAACTCATGGCAAAGCCGATCACCTCGGCGATGATATCGGCCCCGCGCGCCCGCGCACTGTCGTAATTTTCAAAGACATAAACCGCGGCGCCTTCGCCCTGCACCATCCCGTTGCGGTTGGCCGAAAACGGGCGGCAGGCGTCCTTCGACATCACGCGCAGACCTTCCCACGCCTTGACCCCGCCGAAACAGAGCATCGCCTCTGATCCGCCGGTGACCACCGCATCGGCCGATCCGCCGCGGATCAGCTGATAGGCCAGCCCCATGGCATGGTTCGACGAAGCGCAGGCCGTCGCGACGGTAAAGCCCGGGCCCTTGATGTTGTACTCCATCGAGACATGGCTGGCCGCCGCGTTGTTCATCAGCTTCGGAACCACGAAAGGATGCACCCGGTTCTTGCCGTCCTCATAGACCGAGCGGTAGTTTTCGTCCTGGGTATTGAGCCCGCCGCCCGAGGTGCCGAGCACCACGCCCGTACGCGCCGCCAGATCGCCGGCGAAACTCAGGCCCGACTGGGCGATCGCCTCGCGGGCCGAAAGCAGCGTGAACTGCGTGAACCGGTCATAGAGCGCGATCTGCTGGCGGTTGAAATGATCCTCGGCATCATAGTCGCGGACCTGGCCGCCGATCCGGATCGACAGGCGGTCGACATCGCGGAAATCGAGCGGCCCGATGCCGCACCGCCCTTCGCGCATCGCATCCTGTGTCTCGGCGACCGACCGGCCCAGGGCGTTGATCGTGCCCTGCCCGGTAATGACAACGCGATTCATCCCTGCTCGACCACCAGCGTTTCGACCGCCTTCACGATCGCACCGACCGACGAGATATCGAACTCGCCCGCATCGGGATCATTGGCATTGAACGGCACCGAGATATCGAACGCCTCCTCGATCGCGAAGATGCTTTCAACCAGAGCGAGACTGTCGATGCCCAGGTCGTCGAGGCTCTGCTCGGGTTTGACGTCCCCGACATCCATCACAGCCTGCTCGGCGATGATCTCGATGACCTTGCTCCGAACGTCCATCCCCGCCTCATCGATTGAACTCGCGGTGATCTAGTCGCTTTGGCCGGTCTTTGAAACCGCTTTTTGCAGCGCCGCGACGTCCCGGAACAGCCGCGGCAGCCGCCGCAGGGCCTTGTAGCTTTCCACCTGGCTGCTCATTTTCGTCGCCGGAGACCCAAGTATGACACGGCCCGCGGGGACATTGGTGAAAATCTTGCTGGCTCCGCCGGCAACGACATCGTCTCCGATAAAGATGTTGTCGTTGACACCGACCTGCCCAGCCAAAACGACGCGGTCGCCCACCCGGGCCGACCCGGCGAGGCCCACCTGCGAGCAGATCATGCAATCCTCGCCGACGCTCACATTGTGACCGATCTGCACCAGATTGTCGATTTTCGTCCCCCGTCCCACCCGCGTGGCGCGGATCGTGCCGCGGTCGATATTGGCGTTGGCGCCGATCTCGACATCATCCGCGATTTCGACCTGACCCAGCGAATGCACGCGCTGCCAATGCTGCGCGGGTGCTGCGTTCTCGTCACCAAGCGCGTTGCGGACCCGTTCCACCGACGAGGGCTCCGGTGTGACAAAGGAAAACCCGTCCGCCCCGAGCACGGCGTTGGGATGCACGATGACGCGGTGCCCCAGCCGGGCGGCACCGCTGAGCCGCACGCCGCTATGGAGCAGCACATCGTCGCCGATCTGCGCGCCGGCGGCCACCGTCGCATGGGCGTCGATACGGACCCGCGCGCCGATCCGCGCGCCGTCCCCGATCACCGCAAACGCCCCGATGGCGCTGTCCGGTCCGATCTGCGCGCCCTCCGCGACGTGGGCGGTCGGGTGGATGCCCGGCGCAATGGCCGGACCGGGGTCCATCATCTCGGTGATCCCGGCCATGGCGAGCTTGCCGTGGGAGACGAAGATCGCCGCCTCCAGCCCGAGGCCCTGCCAGTCCGCATCCGGCCAGAGCAGCGCCACGCGCGCCGCGCCCTCACGCAGCGCATCGGCGTATTTCGGGCTCATCGCGAGCGCGATCTGGTCCGCACCGGCGTTCGCAGGTTCCGCTGCGCCCCCGACCGCGAGCGCCCCGTTCCCGGCAAAACGCGCCCCGAGGGCGGCCGCGATCTCGGTCACGCTATGGGTCATCTGAACCTGCCCTCTCACACTCTCGCACCGGCGCGACCCTAGCTTTCCGATGCCGTCAACGTAACCCCCGCCGGGTGGCCGTCCGCTGGGCACTGCCTGTGGAGCGGATCAGCACGAAATCCCCCAAAAACGACCATATGCGCCGTGACCGCTCGCCTGATCGTGAATTTGCCGGCATCGCGTCGGGAGTCCTAACTGGCAAAAAAGTAAACAAAAATCGCGTTATAGCGGTGGGATGCACGGAAATCCGCGGATGATTCGGGGCTGTCAGTTCGATTGCGCACAGTTTTACACAGTTACGTGGCGCAAAGCGTGTCTGACCCGCAACATCTGTTGCAATGCTAACGCTGTTTTTAGATTCGCTTGGCAAGTTCCCGCTCAGGAGCAGCAGTGTTGGACGGCCTCCGTTCATCCGCTTCATTCCGGTCTTTTGCTTGTGAAATAAGCAAAGCTGTGAAACAATGTTGGCAATTGGTCCAGAAGTGACCTTGAAGGCAGGATACAGGCGTGAACGAGCAGAATGACGGCTTTGTAGCCGGCCTGACACGGCGTGGCGTGTTGGCGGCATTCGCGGCGACGGCAATCACAGCCGCGCCCACTTATGCAAATGCATTCGGGTTTCTAAGAGGGGGCGGAAATGTTCGCCGCTTCAAGGCGTATTCCGGACGCACCGGGGAACATATCGACGTGATCTACTGGGTGGACGGCCGCTATGTGCGGCCCGCGCTCCGCGAGATCAACATCTTCATGCGGGATTGGCGCCAGAACAAGGCGATCAAGATCGATACCCGCACCATCGACATCATGTCGGCCACGCACCAGATGCTGGATGTCGAAGAACCCTACACTCTTCTGTCGGGCTACCGCACCCCGCAAACCAACGCGATGCTGCGCCGGCGTTCCGGCGGTGCTGCGAAAAACTCTCTGCATATCAAGGGTCAGGCAGCCGATCTTCGTCTGCATTCCCGGAGCGTGTCACAGATCGCACGCGCTGCAGTGAAGTGCAATGCCGGCGGCGTCGGCCGCTATTCGCGGTCAAACTTCGTCCATATGGATTGCGGAACGGTCCGCACCTGGGGCCGCTGAAACGCGACTAAAGTCGAAGTCGCACAACCGCAGGCTGACAAGCCTGCGGGGCGCTGCTAGGGTCCGTGCGGGGGTGGCACTGAGAAGGTGTCGCAATGTGGACGTATACCGGCCTGGCCGTTGTCTTTTTTTCGGTCCTGGCCATTACGATTGAATTCGCCTCGAAATCGCAGGCGATGGCGCCGGTCGATCTGACCGATGCGCTGCATGACAAGACATTGTCTGCCCTGGCGACCCAACAGCTGGGAAGACCGGTCGTCCACCCGCTTGCGCCCATAGATCTTCGCGCCTTCCGTCTCCACAACGGGCATCTGCTTGTCTGCGGGCGCACGCTGTCGGAGTATCCCGATCAGATGACGGGCTTTTCGATCCAGTTCGTTCAGCAGGAAGACCGGGTCGTGCCGCACCGCACCTATATCGACCGCAAGGCCGACCGGCTGTGCGAGGGTGGCCGCATTCCCCTGATGTCGTTCAATCCGCTGACACAATAGCAAAGCGCGCCGAACCGCGGAGGTCCGGCGCACCGCAGATTCTTCGGTGAACCGCCTCAGTGAGCGGTGGCGCCGGAGCCCTCCGAAGGACCATCGAAGGCCGTCGTCTTGGCGGCCTCTGCCTCCTCATCCCATTCCACCGGTTCCGGCATCTTGGTCAGAGCGACTTTCAGAACGTCCTGGACATGGGCCACGGGGATGATCTCCAGCCCGTCCTTCACATTGTCCGGGATCTCAGGCAGATCCTTGGCGTTTTCCTCGGGGATCAGCACGGTGGTGATGCCGCCGCGAAGCGCCGCGAGGAGCTTTTCCTTGAGCCCGCCGATCGCCAGGACATTGCCGCGCAGGGTGACCTCGCCGGTCATGGCGATGTCCCGGCGCACCGGGATCCCGGTCAGGACAGACACGATCGAGGTCACCATGGCGATGCCCGCACTCGGCCCGTCCTTGGGCGTCGCGCCTTCGGGCACGTGAACATGGATGTCGACCTTCTCGAACATCGGCGGTTTGATCCCGATCTCGGGCGAGATCGACCGCACGAAGCTCGACGCCGCGTCGATGCTTTCCTTCATGACATCGCCGAGCTTGCCGGTCGTCTTCATCCGGCCCTTCCCGGGCAGTTTCAGCGCTTCGATCGACAGAAGGTCGCCGCCGACCTGGGTCCAGGCGAGCCCGGTGACCACACCGACCTGATCCTCCAGCTCGGCCAGACCATAGCGGAACCGCTTCACGCCGAGCATGTCCTCCAACGCATCGGGGGTCACCGTCACATGATCGCTCTCCTTGCGGACGATCTTGGTCACGGCCTTCCGCGCGAGCTTGGCGATCTCGCGTTCGAGGTTCCGCACCCCGGCCTCGCGGGTGTAGGTGCGGATGATTTCGGTCAGCGCCTCGTCGGTCAGGTCGAACTCGGACTTGCGCAGCCCGTGGTTCTTGACCTGCTTGGCGATCAGATGCTGCTTGGCGATCTCGCGCTTTTCGTCCTCGGTGTAGCCGGCAAGCGTGATGATCTCCATCCGGTCCAGAAGCGGCCCGGGCATGTTGTAGCTGTTCGCCGTGGTCAGGAACATCACGTTCGACAGGTCATACTCGACCTCGAGATAGTGATCGACGAAGGTCGCGTTCTGCTCGGGGTCGAGCACCTCCAACATGGCCGAGGCCGGGTCACCGCGGAAGTCCTGCCCCATTTTGTCGATCTCATCGAGGAGGATCAGTGGGTTCGTTGTCTTGGCCTTTTTGAGCGCCTGGATGATTTTGCCCGGCATGGAGCCGATATAGGTCCGCCGATGGCCGCGGATCTCGCTTTCGTCGCGCACACCGCCGAGGGAGATGCGGATGAACTCCCGCCCCGTGGCTTTTGCCACAGACTTGCCGAGCGAGGTCTTGCCGACGCCCGGGGGGCCGACGAGGCACATAATCGGGCCCTTCAGCTTTTTGGAGCGCTGCTGGACGGCGAGATACTCGACGATCCGCTCCTTCACCTTTTCCAGGCTGTAGTGGTCGTCATCGAGGACCTGCTGCGCCTTGCCGAGATCCTTTTTGACCCGGCTGCGCGTGCCCCAGGGGATCGACAAGATCCAATCGAGGTAGTTGCGCACCACAGTGGCCTCGGCCGACATGGGCGACATGTTCTTGAGCTTTTTCAGCTCGGCCTCGGCCTTTTCGCGCGCCTCTTTAGACAGTTTCGTCTCAGCGACCCGCTGCTCCAGCTCGGCGACCTCGTTT
>JBCDBB010000165.1:0-8631 GCA_039184415.1 Pseudomonadota bacterium | reverse complement strand
CGATATTGGCCGCCGTGCCCCGGTCGCTCAGATCCTGTCCGGAACAGAAGGACTCTCCGGTCCCCGTCAGGACCAGAACCCGCGCCTCGGCCTCGGCCCGCTTCACAGCATGGAGCAGTTCGGCCCGCATCTGCGTGTTGAGCGCGTTGCGGACCTCGGGGCGGTTCAGGCGCACCAGCGCCGCGCCGTCCTCGACGATCAACTCAAGGGTCTGATACTCCATTGCGGTCTCCTGACTGTCTGTCAGGACCCGCTATACGGCGCCATCAGCCCGCGGTCAGCCGGAACCCTTCGTCACATCGCCCTCGCCCAGCAATTCTTTCAGCCGGGCGGCCTCATCCGCGCTCAGCGCCTCGACCGGCGCATCCCCGCGCAGGCGCTGACGGCGCTGATACGCGATGCCGACGCCGAGCCCCACGACCAGCATTGCCGGACCGGCAATCCACAGGATCAGGCTCGACCCGGTCATGGTCGGGTTGAAGAGCGCGTACTCGCCATATCGGGCCACCACGAAGTCGAGCACCTCCTCGTCGGTGTCGCCGGCGACAATCCGTTCGCGCACCAGCAGGCGCATGTCGCGGGCGAGATCGGCATTGCTCTTGTCGATGCTCTCGTTGCGGCAGACCATGCAGCGCAGGCCCTTGGACAGCTCGCGGGCGCGGGCCTCCTGCTCGGGGTCGGCCAGGATCTCGTCAGGCTCGACCGCCGTTGCCGGCGTGCTCAGCGCCGGTGCGGCCAGCGCCAGCGCAAGGGTCAGAAGCAGCGCTCTCATTCCGCCGGTACCGCGCCCGGGACCCGCGCCGGGCGCGTCTTGGCCGCCCCGGCCGCCACGCGGAAGCGTCGGTCGGTCAGGCTGAGCACGCCGCCGAGGGACATGATGATGCATCCCGCCCAGATCCAGTTGGCATAGGGCTTGATATAGGTGCGCACCGCCCAGCCGCCGTTCTGCTGGGGATCGCCGATGACGATGTAGACATCGCGGAAGAACCCGATATCGAGCGCGGCCTCGGTCGTCGGCATCTGGGCCACCGGATAGACCCGCTTTTCGGGATCGAGCATCCCGATCTCCCGGTCGCCCTTGTAGAGCCCGATCTCGGCCATAGTGGACAGATAATTCGGGCCCTCGACGCGGCGCACATCGCGCAACTCGATCCCGTAGCCGGCCACCTCGTAGCGATCGCCGATCTGAACCACGCGGATGTCTTCGGTCTGCCAGGCGACAAGCGTCGCGACGCCCCAGAAGGTGATCCCGAAGCCCGCATGGGCCACCGCCTTGCCCCAGTCGGCGCGCGGCAGGTTCCACAGCCGCCGCAGTTTGCTGGACACGTCGCCCTTGCCCGAACGCACCCAAAGCTCTGCAATCGCCCCGCCGACCAGCCAGACGGCCAGTGCAACGCCCATCGGCGCCAGGATCGACCGCTGGGTCTGCAGCGTCCAGGCCAGCGCGGCGCAGCAGATCGCCAGCAGCAGAATGGGCCAGAGCGGCTGCATCGCCTTGCCGATCCGGGCCCGTTTCCACGGCATCAGCGCCCCGATCGGCAGGATCGCCGCCAGAATGAACATGAAGGGAGAGAAGGCCGCATCGAAAAAGGGCGGGCCCACGCTGAGCTTGCGGTCAAAGAACATCTCGGCGACGAGCGGCCAGATCGTGCCGATGAAGACGACAAAACAGGACACCGCGAGCAGGATATTGTTCGCCAGAAGCGCGCTTTCGCGGCTGACGAGGCTGAAGACGCCCTTGGCCTCCATGGTCCCCGCACGCAGCGCATAGAGCATCAGGGCCCCGCCCATGAAGATGCCGAGGATCATCAGAATATAGACGCCCCGCTCGGGATCGTTGGCAAAGGCATGGACGCTGGTCAGCACCCCGGAGCGTACGATGAAGGTCCCGATCAGCGAGAAGCCGAAGGCCATGATCGCCAGCAGAATGGTCCAGTTCTTCAGGCTCTCGCGCTTCTCCACGACGATGGCGGAATGCAGCAGCGCGGCGGCCAGCAGCCAAGGCATGAAGCTCGCATTTTCGACCGGATCCCAGAACCAGAAGCCGCCCCAGCCGAGCTCGTAATAGGCCCACCAGGACCCGAGCGCGATGCCGATGGTCAGAAAGAGCCACGCCGACAGAGTCCAGGGGCGCACCCAGCGCCCCCAGGCGGCATCCACCCGGCCTTCGATCAGGGCGGCGACGGCAAAACTGTAGGTCAGCGACAGCCCGACATAGCCCAGGTAGAGAAACGGCGGATGGAACGCGAGACCCGGATCCTGCAGCAGCGGGTTCAGGTCCTGCCCGTCGAGCGGCGGCACCGCGATGCGCAGGAACGGGTTCGACGTCAGAAGAATGAACAGAAAAAACGCAACCGCGACAGAGGATTGCACGGCCAGAACGCGTGCCTTGAGCGTCGGCGGCAGATTGTTCCCGAACCAGGCCGCCATCGCGCCGAAGAGCGTCAGGATCAACACCCACAGGAGCAGCGAGCCTTCATGGTTCCCCCAGACGCCGGTCACCTTGTAGAGCATCGGCTTGTCGCTGTGGGAGTTCAGCACCACCAGCCGCAAGGAGAAGTCCGACACCACGAACGCGTAGGTCAGCGCCGCAAAGCTGAAGGCCGTCAGCAGGAACTGCGCCGTCGCGGCCGGGCTGGCGATCTCCATCCAGCCGCGCCAGCCGCGGGCGGCACCGATGAGGGGAACCACCATCTGCACGACGGCAATGGCAGCGGCGAGGATCAGGGCGAAGTGGCCTAGCTCTGCAATCATGGGTGGAACGATAGGCCACCGGTCACGCGCCGCCAAGCAGGATGCGCGCGCGTGTCGCGCACCTCTGTCGCCGCCCCGGTCACGTTCGTGTCAGGCGACGGCGTCGATGGTGACCTCGCGCCCGTTGACCTGGGCGGACTCTCCCGCGCCGAGCCCTTCCAGCGCCCGGTAGATCGGTGCCTGCGGCGAGATGCCCATGACGGTCGCGCCGTCGCAGGTGAAACGGGTCGTCGACACCGCGACGACGAAGAGCTTGCCGCCCAGATCGATCACCGCGCCTTCGGACACTTCGGTCTTCGGGCCGAAATCGATCTCGCGCAGCCGGGCGATCTTGTCGGCATGGTCGTGCACCGGATGGTCGAGCGCCGCGGCCAGTTCGCCGGCGGCCTCTGCCTGGGCGGCGTCCCCGGGTTCGACGGGCTCGCTCTGGTCGATCTTCGCCTCGCGCAGATATTCCTCATAGGCCTCGCGGGCATGGGCCAGTTCGGCCTCCTCCAGCGCCAGCATGGCATCGCGCAGCCGCATCTTGTCGATCATCCCGGTCCCCCGTTTTCGATGGTTTTCGATCCCCGCTCAGCTCCCGCTGGCGGCCGGATCCTTGTAGACGCCCTGGTCCTTCAGCGCGTCCACAACTTCGGACGGCATGTAGGTTTCGTCATGCTTGGCCAGGATCTCGGAGGCAAGGAACACGCCGTCGACCAGTCGTCCCGTGGCGACGGTGCCCTGCCCTTCCTCAAACAGATCCGGCACGATCCCGGTGAAGCTCACAGGGATCGATGCGCCACCGTCGGTGACGCGGAAGGTGATCGCCTCGCCCTGGCCGCGGACGATGGAGCCTTCCTCCACCAGGCCGCCGATCCGGAAGACCTCGTTGGGCACTGGCGGCGCTTCCACGACCTGGCTGGGCGAGCGGAAGAGGTTGATCCCGTCGCGCATCCCATACCCGATGATCGCCGTCGACAGGGCCAGCGCAACGCTCGCCACGAGGATCACCTGCACGCGGCGTTTTTTCTTCAGTCCCTTCATTCCCGCCATTGCGCCCTCCTCACGGAAAGACCGGGGCCAGCATCAGGCCCGTCGTTTCCTCCATACCAAGCATCAAATTCGCATTCTGCAAGGCCTGACCTGAGGATCCCTTGGTCAGATTGTCCAGGACGGCGACCACGATCGCCCGCCCGGCGATGCGATCGCCGACCACCCCGATATGGCAGAAGTTGGAGCCCCTGACATGGCGGGTCGAGGGCAGTTCCCCCATCGGAAGCACCTTTAGAAACGGCTCGTCGGCATAGGCATCGGCCAATGTGGTATGGATTTTCGCGCCATCGCCCCGGACATAGACCGTGGCGAGGATGCCGCGGTTCGCCGGGATCAGATGCGGGGTGAACTGCACCCGAATCTCGCGTCCCGCGATGGCCGAAAACTCCTGATCGAACTCCCCCAGATGGCGGTGTGTGCCCCCTGCGGCATATGGGTGATAGCCCTCCGACAGTTCGGCATGGAGCAGGTTTTCCTTCAGACTGCGCCCCGCGCCGGACACCGCGGCCTTCAGATCGATGACAATATCGTCGAGATCGATCACCCCCGCCGCGATGAGCGGGCGCAGCGCAAACTGACCGGTCGCCGCGTTGCAGCCGGTGCAGGCGACCAGCCGCGCGGCGCGGATCTCGTCGCGGTAGAACTCCGTCAGCCCGTAAACGGCCTCTTTCTGCAACGCCGGGGCACTATGGGGCTTGCCATACCAGGTCTCGTAGGCTTCGAGATCGCGCAGCCGGAAATCCGCAGACAGATCCACGACTTTAAGATGGTCCGGCAAGGCATTGATTACGTTTTGCGATGTCGCATGGGGCAGCGCGCAGAACACCAGGTCGACTCCACTCAGATCAAGGTCCTCGATCCGCCGCAGCACCGGCAGGTCGAGATGGCGCAGATGGGGAAAGACTGCGCCCATCTCCTGCCCGGCCTTGCGGTCCGCCGACAGGGCCGCAATCTCGAGCCCGGGATGGGTCGCGATCAGCCGGACGAGCTCCGCCCCGGTGTAGCCGGAGGCGCCCAAAACGGCGACCCGTGACAATGATTTTGACATTTCAGTGCTTTCTCAGGGGTTCTTCAGGTCAGGCGGCCAGAAAACGAATGGGTCGTCGCAAGAACTGCGTCGCCTTGTTCGACACGGTCTGGGCGTTTCCGGTCGTGAGGAACTGCGCCTCGGTCCCTGCCCCATGCATCTCGGGATGGCGCGCGAGATAATCCGCAAGACTGTCGGCCACGAGGCTTGCCTGGCAGAAGACGCGCACATCGGGCCCGAGCGCCGTCTGGAAGACCTGTTCCATCAGCGGGTAATGCGTGCAGCCAAGGATGGCTGCCTCGGGTTTCGGCATCCGCCGCTGAAGCGCCTCGACATGGGACCGCACGAGCGCTTCGGCCAGGATCTCGTCGCCCTCCTCGATCGCATCGACCACGCCGCCGCAGGGCTGCGCCTCCACATCCACGCCGATCGCGCGAAAGGCCAGCTCACGCTGGAACGCCCGGCTTGACACGGTCGCGGGCGTCGCAAACAGCGCCACATGCTTGACCGCAACCTCCCGCGGCGGCGAATTGTCGCCCCACGAGCGTTCGGTCAGAGCCTCGATCAGCGGCACGAAGACCCCCAGCACGCGCTTGTCCTCGGGCAGCCAGCGCTCCTGGATTCGGCGGAGCGCGGCGGCGGACGCCGTGTTGCAGGCCAGGATCACCAGATCGCAGCCCGCGTCCCAGAGACGTTCGACCCCGGTCGTGGTCAGCTCGAAAATATCATCGGCATCGCGCACCCCGTAGGGCGTGTGCGCATTGTCCCCGTAATAGACGAACGGCACATCCGGCAGCCGTTTCGTCACCGCATCGAGAACGGTCAGACCTCCCAGCCCGCTGTCGAAGATCCCGACAGCCATCAGGACCGGTGCTTTTCTTCGAACTCGAATCCATAGCCCGCCGCGTTCATCGGCAGCGGCGACAGGGCGTAGGTTTCGGCACGCAGGAAATCCATCATCGCGCGGGCGTCCTTTCGATAGGGCTCCAGCCGGCTTTGCGGGATCGGCGCGCCGATGACAACCTCCACGGGCTTGTTCACCCGTTTCTTGAACTCCTTGATCAGCAGACCCATCCGCAGCGTGGTGTGCAGATGGCTGGCCAACTGGAACAGCCGCGAGTTGTGGCCGACGAAATACATCGGCACCACCGCCGCATCGCTGCGCGAGATCATCTTGGCCGTAAAGGACCGCCAGCCGGGATCGAGCGGCTTTGAAAACGGCGTGGCCGAGGTCGAGACCGTGCCGCCGGGAAAAACGCCGATGGCGCCGCCCCCGGCCAGATAGCGCAACGCCTCCTGCCGGGTCTGCAGGTTCTGGCGCATGGCCTCCTTGGTCTCGTCGAACGAGACCGGCAGGATGATCCGGTTGAGATCGTCGGCCTTTTTGAACACCTGATTGGCGAGAATGCGGAAATCGCCCCGGATGCCGCTCAGGATCAGCCCCATCATCAGCCCGTCGAGAATGCCGTAGGGATGGTTGGCGATCAGGATGAGCGGCCCCTCGCGCGGGATGTTTTCCAGCGACCCGCCGATCACCTTGAGGCTGAGACCATACCGGTCGGCCATCACCTCCCAGAAATCGCGCCCGTCCGCCACTTCGAGCTCGTAGCCTTTCGCGCGCCGGATCAGGCGCAGCCGCCCGGTGGCGTTCTCCATGACCCGGATCATCGCCCGACCGCCCCGGGTCGCGGCGGACCCCGCATAGGTGATGTCGCGCGCAACCTCACGCGCGGAGCTGCGACGGAAATTCACGGGCGGACCTCCCACGCCTGTTCAGATCATGTGATCTATCATCTTGCTCAACCGTGCAGCAAGAGCCTGCAATCGTGCGCCGCACAGGGCGATCTCGGTGCGGTTGATTTGCATTCAGCGTGGGTGTGTGCAACGCCTCCGGCAGAGCAAACGGATGGCCGAGTGATGGACTGGGACAAACTGCGCATCTTCCACGCCGTCGCGGACGCCGGAAGCCTGACCCATGCCGGCGACACGCTCAACCTGTCTCAATCGGCGGTCAGCCGGCAGATCCGGGCGCTGGAAACCTCGCTCAACACCACGCTCTTTCACCGCCATGCGCGCGGGCTCATCCTGACCGAACAGGGCGAGCTTCTGTTCGACGCCACGAGCGCGATGAACAAGCGGCTCGATGCCGCCGCCGCCCGCATCCGCGACAGCGAAGAGGAGGTGTTCGGCGAACTGCGCGTGACAACGACCTTCGGCTTCGGCTCGCTCTGGCTCGCCCCGCGGCTGCCCAAGCTCTACGAGCAGTATCCCGACCTCAAGATCGACCTGATGCTGGAGGAGCGCGTCCTCGACCTGCCCATGCGCGAGGCCGACGTGGCGATCCGCATGAAGGAACCGAGCCAGGCCGACCTGATTCGCAAGCGGCTGATGACCGTCAAGATGCGACTCTACGCGACGCCGGAATATCTGGCGGAGCGGGGCACGCCCCAGGAAATGGCGGACATGGTGAACCACCGCCTGATCTGTCAAAAGCTCTCCAGCACCCAGGTCAGCGCCTCGGCGACGCTGGTACGGCACCTGATGACCTACGATATTCGCTCGCTCCTGACCGTGAATAATTATTTCGGCGTATTACAGGGAGTTATCAACAATCTCGGCATCGGAATCCTGCCCGATTACGTCGTGCAGGACTTTCCGACCCTGGTTCCGGTGCTGCCCGAAGGCGACACCGGCGACGTGCCTGTCTTTCTCGCATATCCCGAAGAACTCCGTCATTCCAAGCGGATAGAGGTGTTCCGCGACTTCGTGATGGAAGAGATCTTCGCGCACAGACGGCGGATGCAGGCGGTTGTTCCCGCCTGAGGCATGCGCGCAACGCATTTCAGGATTGTATCTGCTGCGGCATTAAACGTCTTGAATGGGTGAACTACCGGGTTTAGTTCGAAATACCAGAGGCGCGGGTTTTTCCGCCCCTCTACCTCCCTGTTGGACTTGGCCGAGCATTCGCTCGGCCTTTTTTTTACCGCAGGCATTCATTAACTCCCTCGGGGCCATCACTATGGTTGAGTGATTTCGAGACCATTCAACTTTAAGGCGTATTATGGCAAAATCTGCACAGATCAGATGTATCGGGACATCGGCCGGGGACGGCCCGACCGACGGCGCAACATCCCGGACCATTACCCATGTCGGCGGCACCGACATCGACGGCACACGCTGGGTCAAGACCCGCGCCAAGGCCATCCGCGAGATCGAAGCCGGGGAACGGAGTTTCTACATGACCCGTCTCGGCGATGCGGTCTGGGTCGTCGTGGCCACGGACGCCGACGGCAACAAGGTCCTGCGGACCGACCCGGACGATGATGAGCCCAACCATCTGCTGACCCTGCCGGACTGTCCCTGAGCGGATCCGCCTGCTCTTCTCTTTCGCACACGGCTCCGCTAGACCGCGCCTCGCAGCGAGGTGCCCATGCCACAGTCCCATACAGAGCCAGAGATTACCGATGATCTGATCGCCGCCCACGGGCTGAGCCCCGACGAATACGCGCGGCTGACCGAGATCATCGGACGGAGCCCGAGCTTCACCGAGCTTGGGATCTTCTCGGCGATGTGGAATGAACACTGCTCCTACAAATCCTCCAAGAAATGGCTGCGCACCCTGCCCACCACCGGCCCCCAGGTGATCTGCGGGCCGGGTGAGAATGCGGGCGTCGTGGATATCGGCGACGGCCCCGATGGCAAAAGACTGGCCGTGGTCTTCAAAATGGAGAGCCACAACCACCCCAGCTATATCGAGCCCTACCAGGGCGCGGCGACCGGCGTGGGCGGCATCCTGCGCGATGTCTTCACCATGG
>JBCDBB010000164.1:0-8690 GCA_039184415.1 Pseudomonadota bacterium | reverse complement strand
GGAAAGAGGTTGTGCTCATCGAAAGGTGGGACACGCTTGGAGGGGTCTGCCTGAATGTCGGCTGTATCCCGTCCAAGGCACTGCTCCATGTCGCCAAGGTGATCACCGAGGCCGAAGAGATGGCCGGGCACGGGATCAGCTTCGGCAAGCCCAAGATCGATCTCGACGATCTGCGCGAGTGGAAGAATTCCGTCGTCGGTCAGCTGACCGGCGGCCTGACGGGGCTCGCCAAGGGCCGTAAGGTCCAGACGGTTCAGGGCTATGGCAAGTTCACCGGTCCGAACATGATCGAGGTCGCAACCGCGGACGGCACCAAGACCGTAAGCTTCGATCAGTGCATCATCGCGGCGGGCTCGGAGCCGGTACAACTGCCCTTCCTGCCCCATGACGACCCGCGTGTGATCGACTCGACCGGCGCGCTGGAACTGGCCGATATCCCCAAGCGGATGCTGATCCTCGGCGGCGGCATCATCGGGTTGGAGATGGCCTGCGTCTATGACGCGCTCGGCGCCAAGATCTCGGTCGTGGAGTTCATGGACCAGCTGATGCCGGGTGCCGACAAGGATATTGTCAAGCCGCTCCACAAGCGGATCGAAGGCCGGTACGAGAATATCTGGCTCAAGACCAAAGTGACCGCGATGGAAGCCCAGAAGAAGGGGCTCAAGGTCACTTTCGAGGAAGAGGGCGGCGAGAGTTTCACCGACACGTTCGACAAGGTCCTGGTTGCTGTGGGCCGCAAGCCCAACGGCAGGCTCATCGATGCCGAAAAGGCGGGCGTTGCGGTGGACGATCGCGGCTTCATCGCCGTGGACAGCCAGCAGCGCACCGGCCAGGCTCATATCTATGCCATCGGCGACGTGGTCGGCCAGCCGATGCTCGCGCACAAAGCGGTCCATGAGGGCAAGGTCGCGGCCGAGGTCGCCGCCGGGCAGAACCGCCATTTCGACGCGCGCATCATACCCTCGGTCGCTTATACTGACCCCGAGGTTGCCTGGGCCGGCGTGACGGAAACCGACGCCAAGGCCAAGGGGATCAAGATCGGTAAGGGCGTGTTTCCCTGGGCCGCCTCGGGCCGGTCGCTCAGCAACGGACGCAGCGAGGGGATCACCAAGGTTATCTTCGATCCCGACGACGACCGGGTGATCGGTGCGGCCATCGTCGGCACCAATGCGGGCGATCTGATCTCGGAGGTGGCGCTCGCCATCGAAATGGGGGCGGACGCCGTGGATCTGGGCCACACGATCCACCCGCACCCGACCCTTTCGGAGACGGTGAACTTCGCCGCCGAGATGTTCGAAGGCACGATCACAGACCTGATGCCGCCGAAGAAGAAAAAAGCCTAGAAATCAGTTTCCCGGGCCGGTCATTGCGCCGGCCCGGAGTGCTCTAGACGCCCGTGACCCGCCAGATCACGTCGCCAACATCGTCGGCGACCAGCAGCGCCCCATCCGGCCCGATGCTCACGCCCACCGGCCGCCCGTAGGAGACCTTCTCGTCGGGTGCCAGAAAGCCCCACAAGATGTCACGCATGGGCCCGGCGGGCTTGCCGTCCTCGAAAGGCACGAACACGACCTTGTAGCCGCTCAGATTGCTGCGGTTCCATGAGCCGTGCTGGCCGATCACCATCCCGTCGGGAAAACCCGGCAGCGTACCAGCTGGCATCCAGCACAGGCCAAGCGATGCGGTGTGCCCACCGAGCGCATAGTCCGGCTTGATTGCGCTGGCGACCAGGTTTGCATCCTGCGGCACCCGGTCGTCGACGATCTGGCCCCAGTAGCAGTAGGGCCAGCCGTAGAAGCCGCCGTCCTGCACCGAAGTCAGATAGTCCGGCGGCGTCTCATCGCCGAGCCCGTCGCGTTCATTGACCACCGTCCAGAGCGCGCCGGTCGTGGGCTCCCAGGCGAGGCCCACAGGGTTCCGCAGCCCGCCGGCGAAGATCCGGCTCTCGCCGCTTGCGAGCTCCACTTCGTAGATCGCCGCGCGGCCCTCTTCGGCCTCCATGCCCTTGTCGCCGATATTGCTGAGCGAGCCGACACCCGCATAGAGCTTCGAGCCGTCCGGGCTGGGCAGAAGGCTCCGTGTCCAGTGGCCGGCGGGCTTGAACGCCACCAGCCGCTTGCCCTCGCCGGTGATCTCGTTCGCGCCCTCTGTGTAGGGGTAAGACACCAGCCCGTCGGTGACGCCGACATAGAAGGTGCCGTCCAGCATCGCCATGCCGAACGGATGATTGAGCCCCTCCATGAAGGTGTGGCGCTCTTCGGCAACGCCATCGCCGTCCGGGTCGCGCAGGAGCGTGATCCGGTTCGGGCTGTCGCCGATCGCGGCGGCCCGCTTCATCGTGCTGTGCATCGCGTAGTCGAAGGGGGTCTGGATGCGCCCGCCCGGCACGCCGAGAGCCTCGGAGGTCAGCACATCGCCATTGGGCAGCACATGGATCCAGCGCGGATGCTTCAGCCCCGCGGCGAAGGCGTTCACTTTCAGCCCTTCGGCGGCGACCGGCACATGCCCTTCGGGCCAGCCCTTCGCGGTGGGCATCTTGAGCGTCATGATGCCCTGCGGCTTGGCCTCCGGCACCTCGGGCGTCGTGCCCACCGCAGGCGCCTCCGGCGTCTTGCCCCAACGACGCATCAGGATCATCGCCGCACCGATCATGGCGACGATCCGCGCAAAAACAGCGGACATGACTTGCTCCTATCCCAGAGGGTTTCGCGGACAATACCTTTTCCGCGCGCCGGGTATAGGCGCAAATGCCCGGGATGAGGCGCCGCGTTAAGCCCGTTCGACCAGCGCGGACCCCACGGAATAGCCCGCCCCGAAGGAGCAGATCAGCCCGACCGACCCGGGGGGCAGATCCTCCGAATGCTTGGCAAAGGCGATGATCGAGCCCGCCGAGGAGGTGTTGGCATAGTCCTGGAGGATGTTGGGCTGTTCCTCGGGGCTCGGCGTCCGGCCCATGACCTTGCGGCCGATATAGTCGTTCATCGTCTGGTTCGCCTGGTGGAGCCAGAGCCGCTTGAGATCGCCGGCCGAGACCCCCTCGCTTTCCAGATGGTTCTGGATATGGGCGCTGACCAGTGGCAGTACCTCCTTGAAGACCTTGCGCCCGTTCTGGACGAACTGCATGTCGCGCCGGTCTTCCATCTGGTCATGGGTCCGGCGCAGAAATCCGTCATTGTTGCGGATATTGTTGGAAAACTGCGTCGCGCAGCGAGTCGAGCGGAGCTTGAAGTAAGGGGCCGAGGCGAGTTCAGCGTCCTCCAGCACCACGGCGGTTGCGACATCGCCGAAGATGAAATGGCAATCCCGGTCCCGCCATTCCAGATGCGCCGAGCAGATCTCGGGGTTCACGACCAGCGCGCGCCGCACGCTGCCCGTCCGGATCATGTCCGCCGCAGCCTGAATTCCGAAGGTCGCCGAGGAGCAGGCGACATTCATGTCGAAGGCAAAGCCGCCCGCACCGAGGAGTTGCTGGATCTCCACCGCGATCGCGGGATAGGCGCGCTCATGGTTCGACGCCGCGCAGAGCACGCAGTCGATGTCACCGCCCTCCAGCCCCGCCATGGCCAGAGCGTCGTTCGATGCGCACAGAGCCATCTCGGCCATGATGCTGGGTTCGTCATCGGACCGCGGCTTGAGACGCGGAAACATGCGGCCGGGGTCGAGCACTCCGGTCTTGTCCATCACAAAGCGCTGTGCGATGCCCGAGGCGGAGGTGATGAACTCGGTCGAGGACGGCGCCTTGGGGGCCATCACACCGGCGTCAATCTCATCGGCATGGCTGGCATTGAACTCTTCCGCATAGGCGTTGAATGCGTCGACGAGCTCCTCATTCGTCACCACCTCCTGCGGTGTGAACACACCGCAGCCGCTGATTACCACGTTCTTCATGCACCGCCTCCCACTGCGGCGCAGCCTAGGGCGGGCGGTCTTCCCCGTCCAGCGCGCCGCCGCGTCGCGCGGCCCCGTCAGAGCACGATCGGCTCCATCACCTCGGGCTCGATCACATTCACGTCCGGCAGAGCCTGAACCAGATTTTCGGCCGACTCGGACAAGATCGGGAAGGTCTTGTAATGGCAGGGGATAAGGGTCTTGAAGTTGAAGAACCGCTTCGCGGCGTAAGCCGCCCGGGTCATGTCCATGGTGAAATGGCCGCCCGCGCACAGGATCCCGATCTCGGGCCGGTGCAGGGCTTCGATCAGCTCCATATCCATCATCACATCGGTGTCGCCAGAGATATAAACGGCCCGGTCCCCGTGGGACAGGACGTAGCCCGCTTCGCCGCCCGCATACATCGGACCATGATCGGTGCTGATCGAGGAGGAATGCACCGCGTTGACCATGGTGACGGCGACATCCCCAAGCATCACGGTTCCGCCTTTGTTGAACCCGATGATCTTGATCCCCTCCGCGCTTTCCCAATAGCTGACCATGTCGAACATCCCGACCACCGGGATATCCAGCTCCTTGGCGATCGTGACAGCATCTGCGGTGTGGTCAAAGTGACCGTGAGTCAGCAGGATGTGGGTCGCGTCCGCGATTGCCTCGGCCCGTTTCTCAGGCTGGAAAAGCGGATTTGTCAGCCAGGGGTCTAGCAACAGCACCTGATCGCCAATTTCGATTCGAAATCCCGAATGTCCCAACCATGTAATTTTCATCATGTACTCCCTAGGTGACTGTCAGGGCAGCGTAGTAGGGGCAAATGACAAATGGAACTCACTCAGTATATCGACGGCTATTGCGAACGGACCGATTTCACATACTGGGCGGAGCCGGTGAACGCGGTCACCAACGCCGCATTTGTGATCGCAGCGCTGATCATGTGGCGCCGGACCGCGGGTCTGCCCCTGGCGCGCGCGCTCTGCGTGGTGCTGGCGCTGATCGGGCTGGGGTCCTATCTCTTCCACACCCACGCGCAGGTCTGGTCGGCCATTGCTGACACGACGCCCATCGCCGCTTTCATTCTGCTCTATGTCTATGTCGCGAACCGCCATTTTATGGAGTTTCGGACCCTGCCCGCGCTCGGTCTGACGGCGGCGTTCATTCCGTACGTGCTGGTGACCTATCCGGTGTTTTCGCGCCTGCCCTTTTTCGAGGTCTCAGCCGGCTACTGGCCGGTGCCGCTGCTGATCGCGATCTACGCCGTTCTGCTGCGCAACCGCGCGCCGGACACGGCCCGGGGGCTGGCCATCGGCGCCGGCATTCTGGTGCTCTCGCTAGCCTTCCGCACCGCGGACATGCCGGTCTGCGACAGCTTCCCGCTCGGCACCCATTTCCTGTGGCACATCCTGAACGGAATCATGCTGGGCTGGATGATCGAAGTGTACCGGCGGCATATGCAGGGGCCCGAACGGACCGTTCAGGCGGTTGCAGGCGCCGGGGCGCGGGGGTAAAGCGGCGTCCATCCTGTTCGACGGAGGCGTCAATGTCCATCGATAACGAGACCGCCGCCAAGGTGGCCAAGCTCGCGCGGATCCGCGTCGAGGACGAGGCGCTGCCGGACCTCGCGGCGGAGTTCAACACCATCCTCGGCTTCATCGAGCAACTCAACGAAGTGGATGTCGATGGGGTCGAGCCGATGGTCAGCGTCACACCCATGCGGCTCAAGCGGCGCGAGGATGTCGTGACGGACGGCAATATGCAGGACAAGATCCTGTCCAACGCGCCGGATGCACGCGAAGGGTTCTTTGCCGTACCCAAGGTGGTCGAGTGATGGCCGAGCTGGGCGCGCTCACCATCGCCGAGGCCCGCGACCGTCTGCGGGCAGGCGATCTGACGGCGGCGGACCTGACCGAGAGCTGTCTGTCGGCCATCGAGGCAGCGGGCGCGCTTAACGCCTTCGTTCACCATACGCCCGAGATCGCGCGCGACCAGGCCGCTGCCGCCCATGCGCGGCTGCAGGCAGGAGACGCGCCGGATCTCTGCGGCATTCCGCTGGGGATCAAGGATCTTTTCTGCACGCGCGGCGTGGCGAGCCAGGCGGGCTCGCGCATCCTCGAAGGGTTCAGGCCCGAGTATGAGAGCACCGTGACCTCCCAACTCTGGGATCAGGGCGCGGTGATGCTGGGCAAGCTCAACATGGACGAATTCGCCATGGGTTCCAGCAACGAGACCTCGACCTATGGCGATGTGGTCAGCCCCTGGCGGCGCGGCAATGACGCAACGCCGCTGACACCCGGGGGCTCCTCGGGCGGTTCAGCCGCGGCGGTGGCGGCGGACCTCTGCCTTGCGGCCACAGGGACGGACACCGGCGGATCGATCCGCCAGCCCGCGGCCTTCACCGGGATCGTCGGGCTGAAGCCGACCTATGGGCGCTGCTCCCGCTGGGGGATCGTGGCCTTTGCCTCGTCGCTCGATCAGGCCGGACCGATGACCAAGACGGTGCAGGACGCCGCGATCATGCTGGGCGCGATGGCCGGTCACGACCCCAAGGACAGTACCTCGGCGGATCTCACAGTCCCGGATTTCGAGGCGGCGCTGACTGGAGATGTGCGCGGCAAGCGGATCGGCATCCCGCGCGAGTACCGCATGGAGGGCATGCCCGAAGAGATCGAGACGCTCTGGCATCAGGGCGCAGAGATGATGCGCGATGCGGGTGCGGAGATCGTGGATATCACGCTGCCCCACACGAAGTACGCGCTGCCGGCCTATTACGTGATCGCCCCGGCCGAGGCGTCCTCGAACCTCGCGCGCTATGACGGGGTGCGCTACGGCCACAGGGCGGCTCTCTCCCAGGGCGACGGTGTGACCGAAATGTACGAGAAAACCCGTGCCGAAGGGTTCGGTCACGAGGTCCAGCGCCGCGTGATGATCGGCACCTATGTGCTCTCGGCGGGCTTCTACGACGCCTACTACAACCGTGCGCGCAAGGTCCGCACGCTGATCAAGCGCGATTTCGAGACGGTCTTTGCCGACGGGATCGATGCGATCCTCACGCCCGCCACGCCGTCTGCATCCTTCGGGCTGGGCGAGATGGGGCAGGCCGATCCGGTGCAGATGTATCTCAACGACGTCTTCACGGTGACGGTGAACCTCGCCGGGCTGCCCGCGATCTCGGTGCCCGCGGGGCTCGACCGGCAGGGGCTGCCTCTGGGGCTGCAGCTGATCGGCCGGCCCTGGGAGGAGGCGGATCTGTTGAACGATGCCCATGTGCTGGAGCGTGCAGCAGGCTTTGACGCGAAGCCGGCACGGTGGTGGGTATGAGCGCGGTGCGCATCGGGTTTCTGCTGATCTGTGCCGCTGCGCTGGCGGCCTGCGATCCGGCGGGGCCAGCGGGCCTGCGGATGACCGCGATCGGCACACCCGGCGGGACGGGGGAGGCTTCTCCGACCGGTGATGGCGCACCGCTCGATGCGATGCGGCCCGACGCCTCGCCGCTGGCGGGACCCGCTCAGGAGGTTGCAGCTGTGCCTGCCGCACAGGCGGACGGCTCGGCCGATCTGGCTGCAGCGGCGACGGCGGCGGTTTCCGATGCACCGGCCAGCACCGCTATAGCGACCGACAATGCGGCGCTGACAGCCTACGCACAGGCCAACAGCCACGCGGTCGGGACGCCGGTTCACGCCCGCGACTTCGCCTCGCCGGAACGGGCGGAGCGCGCCTGTGCCCGCTACGCCAGCGCGGATCAGGCCCAAAGCGCATTTCTTGCCGCGGGCGGTCCCGCGCAGGACCCCCGCGGGCTGGATCCCGATGGTGACGGGTATGCCTGTGGCTGGGATCCTGCTAGCGCCCGGGGCGCCCGTGCCGGCTGACGCACAAGGGGCGCTCTGGCACCCTTCGCCCAATTTCGGCCCCCGCCGCGATGGCGCGGGGGTTTCGCTCGTCGTGATCCACTATACAGCGATGGAGAGTGCTGAAGCAGCGCTGCAGCGCCTCAGCGATCCGACCTTCGAGGTTTCGGCGCACTACCTGATCGGCGATGACGGGACGCTCTGGCAAATGGTGCGCGAGGCCGAGCGCGCCTGGCATGCGGGGTTCGGGGAATGGGGCGGACGGGCCGATGTCAACTCGCGCTCCATCGGGATCGAGCTCGACAACCCGTCAGACCAACCCTTTCCGGCGGTTCAGATGGAGGTCTTGCAGACGCTCCTTCAGGAGGTGCTGGCGCGTCACGACCTCCCCGAAGAGGCGGTTATCGGCCATTCGGACATGGCGCCGGAGCGCAAGCGCGATCCCGGACGCCTTTTCGACTGGCGCGCGCTCGCGGCGGCGGGTCTCTCGGTCTGGCCGGAGCCGCTGCAGGACCACCCCGCCGCCGACGAGGGCCGTTTTCTCGCCGATGCACACCGCTTCGGGTATCCCGAAACTGATCTGGCACACCTTCTGGACGCGGTGCGCCAGCGGTTCCGGCCCGAGGCGACCGGACCGATGTCGCCGGAAGATATGGCCATTGTCGCCGACCTCGCGCGGCGCTTCCCCGTTGACCGGGCGGCCGCGACGTCCTAAGCCGCCCACCGCGCGGATGGCTGGATGGCCGCGGCCCTCGGGTCGAGGAAAGTCCGGACTCCACGAAGCGACGGTGCCGGGTAACGCCCGGCCGGGGCAACCCGAGGGAAAGCGCCACAGAGAACAGACTGCCTCGCCAAGCGGGGTGATGGTGAAACGGTGTGGTAAGAGCGCACCGCGGGACGGGTAACCGGACCGGCAAGGCAAGCCCCACCGGGAGCAATGCCGAATAGGGGTCTCATCCGTGG
>JBCDBB010000163.1:0-8718 GCA_039184415.1 Pseudomonadota bacterium | reverse complement strand
GGTGTGGCCGTGATCCGCGTCGGCGGCATGACCGAAGTCGAAGTGAAAGAGCGCAAGGACCGCGTCGATGACGCGCTGAACGCGACCCGTGCCGCGGTTCAGGAAGGCATCGTCGTCGGTGGCGGTGTTGCTCTGGTCCAGGGTGCCAAGGCGCTCGACGGTCTGACCGGGGCCAACAGCGACCAGGATGCCGGCATCGCCATCGTCCGCCGCGCGCTGGAAAGCCCGCTGCGCCAGATCGCCGAGAACTCCGGCGTCGACGGCTCGGTCGTGGCCGGCAAGGTCCGCGAAAGCAACGACATGGCGTTCGGCTTCAACGCTCAGACCGAAGAGTATGGCGACATGTTCGCCTTCGGTGTGATCGACCCGGCCAAGGTCGTGCGTACCGCGCTGGAAGATGCCGCATCGGTTGCCGGTCTGCTGATCACCACCGAAGCGATGGTCGCCGACAAGCCCGAGCCCAAGGGCGCAGCCCCGGCCGGCGGCGGCATGCCCGACATGGGCGGCATGGGCGGCATGATGTAATCTGCCCAGGCAGCAATGCTTGCGGAAAGGGCGGTCCTTTGGGCCGCCCTTTTCTCATGCGCGGCGTGTGTCCGAACGGATCGCGTCGGGAGAGTACGTGGTCGGCCCGTGGTCAGGCGGGTCTTGGCCGGGCTTTCCAGATCGCGGTCAGCAGGATGACGGCGACCAGCGCGTGGACGGCGAACATGATCTGGCGCTGGAGGCGGTAGTTGACCTTGCCAAGCGCGGCCGTGGCATTCGGCAGCGTCTCGGCAAGCCCGCACGAGAGCAGCAGATCGCGTTTCAGGGCGTCGGCGAAGGTGTAGGCGCCGTAGAGGCCGATGATGTTCATGACCGCGAAGATGAGATAGCCCACGGTGATCGCCGCGCGTTCGGTTGTCCCGAGCGCGCGGTTCGTCGTGAAGAGCCAGCCCAGGATCGCGACCAGGGCCACCACGAGGAAATTCCAGTAGAACTCGATACGGGCGGTGGCCTGCGAAAACAGATCTGCGATGTCTTTCGGGTCCATGGCCGTGCGCCCGCGATTGCGACGAGGCCGCTCCGGGCGGCCTCGCAGACAGTGTGGAGGCACAAGGCCCGCATTGTCACGCAAAGCTTTTGGCGGGGCCGCGCCCGATGCCTGTCGCGCCGGCCGCCGCCATGCTGCTGGACAATTCGCCGCCTGCGCCGCTACCATCTTTTGAGCGCGCTGGACCGGGGCCCCAGGCCGCGCGGCGTCAGATTGACATTACATCCGCCCCCGAGAGCAAAGCCGTGATTACGATCCGCCACGTCGCCGCTGAGGATGCGACGGCCATTTCCATCCTCCTCGTCAGTGCCTTCGACCAGCCCAACGAGTCCCGCCTGATCGAGGCGTTGCGGGCCGAGGGCAGCGTCGCCCATGAACTGGTGGCGGTGCGCAATGGCGAGATCATCGGCCATGCCTGCCTGTCGCATCTGCGCCGGCCCGAAGGCTGGCTGGCGCTGGGACCGGTCAGCGTGCGGATGGATCTGCAGGGGCAGGGCTATGGTGCCGAACTGATCCGCTATGGGCTGGATGCGGCGCGCCAGAACCAGGCCAAGGCGGTCGTGGTGGTGGGCGATCCGCTCTATCACCACCGGTTCGGCTTTGTCTTTGACGGGCCGGCGGAGCTGAGCTCGCCCTATCCCGCGCAATATACAGGGCTTTATCCGATCGCGCCGGAGACGGCAGTGGCGCGAGTCGAACTGGTCTATCCGGTCCCCTTCGCCGAGGTATGACACTCCGCCTGCTGCCCCCGCTGATCGTGGTGCTGATCGCCTTTGCGGCGAATTCGGTGCTGAACCGCATGGCGCTGGCCGAGACCGCGACCGGGCCGGCGAGCTTTGCCGCGCTGCGCCTGGCCTCGGGCGCGCTGGTCCTGGGGCTCCTGGTGGCGCTGCGCGCCGGGGCCCGTCCGGACCGCAGCGACCTGCGCGCCAGCATCGGGCCGGCGCTGGCGCTGCTGACCTATATGCTCTTCTTTTCCTTTGCCTATCTCAGCCTCGATGCCGGGATCGGCGCGCTGATCCTGTTCGGGGGCGTGCAGGTGACGATGTTCGCCGGTGCGCTGCTCGCCGGTGAGGCGATGCCGCCGCGCCGCTGGCTCGGGGCCATTCTGGCCTTTGGCGGGCTGGCCTATCTGCTCTGGCCCGAGGGCGCCCACGCACCGGCGCTGCTGGGCTCGGTGATGATGCTGGCGGCGGCGGCGGGCTGGGGGGTCTATTCGCTTCAGGGCCGGTCTCGGTCCGATCCGCTGCTGAGCACGGCGCTGGCCTTTGCCCTGGCGCTGCCGGCGAGCGTGGCGCTCTGGGCGGTCCTGCGCGACGGGATGGACGGGCATGGCGCGCTCTTGGCGGTGTTGTCGGGCGGGGTGACCTCGGCGCTTGGCTATGCGCTCTGGTACCGGCTGCTGCCGTCCATGGCGGCGAGCACCGCGGGCGTCGCGCAGCTCACCGTGCCGGTGATCGCGCTTTTGGGGGGCATGCTGTTTCTGGCCGAACCGATCACGCTGCGCTTTGTCATCGCGGCCGTTCTGGTGCTGGGCGGTGTCGGCTGGGCGCTGCTGCCGCCGCGCGTTCCGGCGCGCTAGGCGGCGTCCCCGCCGGGCATCCGGGCGGTGCGGCCGGAGCGGGACCGTCAGGGCGGGGCGATCCGCTCCAGCCCGCTCAAGGTCACCAGCGCCGCGGAGCCGAAGGCCACCTCTGGCAGCCGGTCGGGTTTCAGCCGCAGGTCGGGGAGCGCGGCGCGGGGCACGAAGCGCTGTTCGGTCACCACGCCGGCGGGGTCGGTCCAGGGCCCGGCGGGCGGCGGTGCCGTGAGCCGGGCGCGGAAGAACAGGTCGACCTGGTGAAAGCCGCGGTCGGGGTCGTGAAACTCGTTGATCAGGCAGAGCGCGCCGACCGAGATGGCGCAGCCGGTCTCCTCATGGACCTCGCGGATGAGGTTGTCGGTGAGGCTGGCGCCCGCATCGACCCCGCCGCCCGGCGCGCACCACAGGTCGCTGATCCCGCCGGGATAGGCGTTGACCAGCAGCAGCCGCCCATTCTCCACGATCACGGCGCGGACTGCGAGCCGGGGTCTGCTCACCCGGCCGGTCCGGTGATCCGGTTCACATGGCCCATCTTGCGGCCCGGGCGGGTCTCGGCCTTGCCATAGAGATGGAGCGCGGCAGCGGGCTCGGCCCGGATCTGGGCCAGCCGATCCATGTCATCGCCGATCAGGTTCTCCATCTCCACGTCGCTGTGGCGGGTGCCGTCGCCCAGGGGCCAGCCCGCGACGGCGCGGATATGCTGTTCGAACTGGCAGATGGTGCAGCCGGTCTGGGTCCAGTGGCCCGAGTTATGCACCCGGGGGGCGATCTCATTGACGATGAGACCGCCTGGGGTGACGAAAAGCTCCACCCCCAGGACGCCGACATAGTCGAGCGCGTTCAGGATCCGGCCTGCGAGCAGCACCGCGTCGGTGCGCTGGGCGACGCTGAGCCGGGCGGGCACGGTCGTGGTGCGCAGGATGCCATCGCGGTGGACATTCTCGCCAGGGTCGAAACAGGCGATGGCGCCGTCCGTCCCGCGGGCGCCGATGACGGAGACCTCGCGTTCGAATGCCACATGCCCCTCGGCGATGGTGGGGGCGCCCTCCAGGCTGGCGAGTGCGGCCTCGGCGGCGCCTGCATCCGCGATGCGCGCCTGGCCCTTGCCGTCGTAGCCGAAGCGGCGGGTTTTCAGGATCGCGGGCGTGCCGGTCTCTGCCAGCGCCGCGGTCAGGTCACCGGGCCCGCCGATGGGCGCGAAGGGGGCGGTGGCGAGCCCAAGATCGCGGAGGAAGCGCTTTTCCGTCAGCCGGTCCTGGGAGACCTCCAGCGCACGGCGGCCCGGGCGGATCGGGCGCGCCGCCCCCAGCCGGTCGAGCGTGCCCGTGGGGATGTTCTCGAACTCGTAGGTGATCACATCGACGGAGGCGGCGAAGGCGTCGAGCGCCTCCGCATCGTCCCAGGGGGCGGTGGTTGCGCGATCGGCAACCTGGGCGGCGGGCCCATCGGCTGCGGCGGGGTCGTAGATATGGGCGCGCAAGCCCAGCCGGGCCGCGGCGAGGGCCAGCATCCGGCCGAGCTGTCCGCCGCCCAGAATGCCGATGGCGGCGCCCGGAGGCAGGGCCGGCGTGTGGGGCTCAGTCATCCTTTGGCGCCTCGGGGATGCTGTCGCTGAGGGCGGCCCGCCAGGCATCGAGCCTGCCGGCCAGGGCCGGGTCCGAGAGTGCCAGGATGCCCGCCGCCATGAGCCCCGCATTGGCGGCACCGGCCTCTCCGATGGCCATGGTCGCGACCGGATAGCCGCGGGGCATCTGGACGATGGAATAGAGCGAATCGACGCCCGAGAGCGCGCGGGTCAGCACCGGCACGCCGATGACGGGGATGCGCGTCTTGGAGGCCATCATGCCGGGCAGATGCGCCGCCCCGCCGGCGCCGGCGATGATGCATCTCAGCCCGCGCTCCGCCGCGGTCCGGCCATAGTCCCACAGACGGTCCGGCGTGCGGTGGGCAGAGACGATGCGCGCCTCATGGACGATGCCGAGCTCATCGAGGATCTCGGCGGCCTTGCGCAGGGTGGGCCAGTCGGACTGGCTGCCCATGATGATGCCGACGTCTGCCATCTCTTCGGCCTCGCTTGCCGGGGGTCGCGGCCCGCTGCCGCAGAGGAAGCGGTGTTATAGCGATTGGCGATGGCGAGGCAATGGCGGCGCGCGCCAGCGCGCGGAGGGGTCCGCAACGGCCTGTTCTGCGGAACGCCGGAACCGCGGACGAGAGGCTCGTGTAGCTCGGAGACGGAGACGCTCAGGCGATGATGTCGGGCGTCAGCCGGTCCTCGATCTGCTGGATACGGTCGCGGAGCTGGAGTTTCTGCTTTTTCAGCCGCCGCAGGGTGAGCTGATCGGCGCGCCCGGTCTCTTCCAGCGCGTGGATCGCATCGTCCAGATCGCGATGTTCGCGCCGCATCACCTGAAGCTCCACCCGCAGCACTTCCTGACTGTCCATCTCGAACTTTGCGTTCATGGAAATCCGGATCCCTCACCCTCAACCAAGGGCTGAAACCTAGCAAAAGCGCTTCAAGCTGCAAAGAGATTTCACATGCGATTTCTTGTAAGTGCCACCTAAACCCCCCATGTTCATTGACAGGGGTGCCTGATGGGGCCCCGCACACAGTCGCTTGTTCAAGGACGTGTCGATGACGAAACTGACCTTGGGTGCCCACCCCTATCTGCTGGGCTTTGATCAGCTCGAACGGCTCGTCGAGCGCACCGCCAAGAGCGGCAATGAGGGGTATCCCCCCTACAATATCGAGCAGACGAGCGAGACCTCCTATCGCATCACACTTGCGGTGGCAGGCTTTCGTGACGCCGATCTGGATATCACCGTTGAGGATCGCCAGCTGGTGATCCGTGGCCGCCAGGCCGACGAGAGCGAGGACCGGGTGTTTTTGCATCGCGGCATCGCGGCGCGCCAGTTCCAGCGCAGCTATGTGCTGGCCGACGGGGTCGAGGTCGAGGCGGCACAGCTCGAAAACGGCCTGCTGCATGTGGATTTGCGCAGGTCCGCCCCGGAAACCGTGTTGCAGCGGATTGAAATCAAGACGGGAGACGCATGATGGACCATTCTTACAGCCCCGATGCACCGCAAGAGGCCGAGGACGCGCGTCAGATCGTTTATGTGCGCCCGGTGAGCCCCGACGACCTGCCCGACGAATTGCGCGCGCAGGCCGAGGGCATCAAGGATCTTTACGCGGTGCATGCGCCGGACGGGCAACGGCTCGCGCTGGTGCAGGACCGCAAGCTCGCCTTCACGCTGGCGCGGCGTAACAATTTCGCGCCGGTGTCGGTGCACTGACCCCCCCCCGGCCGCCCGGTGCATCCAGGGGATGTGCCGGCGCGGTCTCGCATGATCTCCGTTGAATTCCGAGGGGCTTCCGTGTGCGCGGTGGCCTGACGGGCGCTGCCGCGGCGCGCCGGGGCCGTTCTAGCGGATCGTGCCTTCGACCGGTGGGATCTCCAGCTCCAGAGAGGGGGCCTCGGGCTGGGGCAGATCGCCGATATCCACCGGCGGGCCCAAAAGCTCGTTGAGATCTTCCAGCAGGCTCGGCCCGACCGGAGACAGCGCTCCGGGCGGGGTCGGTGTGTCGATCGGCGCGGTCTCGAGCGGGGCGGCGTCCAGCGGTGCGATGAGCTCGCCCATGTCGCAGTCCGGGTGGCAGTTCGAGAGCGACGGCGAGAGCGTCGCCGCACCTGCCTGGGCCGCCCAGATCGCCAGGATCGCGGCCCCCAGAGCGGCGGGCCCCAGAGCGGCGGGCCCCAGAGCGGCGGGTCCCTGAGCGGGGCGACCGCGCGCTGCGAGTGGATGGGTCACCGTGCCTGGCACCGGTTTGGGTCCCGTTCTGCCCCGGCCCCTCGGGGCCTAGGCCGTCGCACGGGCCTGGGCGGGCGCTTCGGACGCCTCGGGCGTGCCGGCGGCCTCTTCGGCGAGGAACTTCTCCGCCTCCAATGCCGCCATGCAGCCCATGCCCGCGCTGGTCACGGCCTGGCGGTAGATATGATCGGTCAGATCGCCCGCGGCGAAGACGCCGGGGATGGAGGTCGCCGTGCTGTCGGGCGCGGTGACGACATAGCCGCCGGAATGGGTTTCCAGCTGATCCTTGACCAGTTCGGAGGCCGGCGCATGGCCGATGGCGGTGAAGAAGCCCGCGCAGGGCACGGTGCGGGTCTCGCCGGTGGCGACATGGCGGAGCACGACGCCCTCGACGCCCAGCGGCTCATCGGCGCCCACGATCTCGTCCACGGTGTGGTCCCAGATCACCTCGAGCTTGGGATTGTCGAAGAGCCTCTGCTGGAGGATCTTTTCGGCGCGCAGGCTGTCGCGCCGGTGCACCAGTGTGACCTTGGAGGCGAAGTTGGTCAGAAAGAGCGCCTCTTCGACGGCGGTGTTGCCGCCGCCGACCACCACCACATCCTTGCCGCGATAGAAGAACCCGTCGCAGGTTGCGCAGGCGGAGACGCCGAAGCCCTTGAACTTCTCCTCGGAGGGCAGGCCGAGCCACTTGGCCTGGGCGCCGGTGGCCAGGATCACCGCGTCGGCGGTAAAGGTGGTGCCGCTGTCGGCATGGGCGGTGAAGGGACGCGCCGAGAGATCGAGCCGGTTGATATGGTCCGAGACGATCTCGGCCCCCATGGCGCGGGCATGGGCCTCCATCCGCACCATCAGGTCGGGGCCCATGACGGAGCTGTCGCCGGGCCAGTTCTCGACATCGGTGGTGATGGTCAACTGCCCGCCGGGCTGGATGCCCTGGACCAGGATCGGCGAGAGCATCGCGCGTGCCGCATAGACCGCCGCGGTATAGCCGGCCGGTCCCGATCCGATGATCAGCGCTTGGGTATGTCGTGTGGGCGCCATTGGTGTGTCCCTTTTTCTGGTAGGCCCCACATAGTCCTTTGCCGGCAGCGGCGAAACCCTGTCCGGCCATACCGCGGGATCGCAAAAGCGCGAGATTTTTTGCAAAGTCTCCGGCCGGTTCTTGAAAGAATATTGCGCGAGGTGCCGGGACCGACTAGGGTCCGCTCAAAATTCGGAGTTTCCACATGGCAGGCGCAAAGCTCGATCCGATCGATCGCAAGATCCTCGCGGAGTTGCAGCGCGACGGACGTATGACGAATGTGGAGCTGGCCAAGCGCGTGGGCATCTCTGCGCCGCCATGCCTGCGCCGGATGCGTACGCTGGAGGAACAGGGCTATATCCGCGGCTACCATGCCGATGTCGATGTCCGCGAGCTCGGGTTCGAGGTTCTGGTCTTTGCCATGGTCGGGCTGCGCAGTCAGGCCGAGGCGGATCTGAGCGCCTTCGAGGAGCAATGCCGGAACTGGCCGCTCGTCCGTGAATGTCACATGCTGAACGGCGAGGTTGACTTTATCCTGAAATGCGTGGCCCCGGACCTGTCATCGTTCCAGAACTTCCTGACCGGCGAGCTGACCGCGGCACCGAATGTCGGAAGCGTTAAGACTTCTTTAGTAATTCGTGCGGCCAAGAATGAGGCCGGCGTCCCGTTTGAGGTATTGGAGGACAGACTCAGTCAAACCGCTTGATTCCAAATAAAAAGCGGCCGAGTGGTTCCGCACACCACCCGACCGCACACTGTTTACGCGAAAGAAAAACTCGCTAATCCCAAGAACAATACAGTCAAGACCTCGGCAATGGATCGAAGTCATCGGCAGAAAAGCGCCGATTGAGCGCAAATGCAAAGTAAAATGCGCTGCGACGCGGCGGAAACACCGTTTATAGACGGATGAGTGAGATCAATCTGCCATAGTCTGCCTCTTTTTTGTGCAGACTCCGCCGATATGAGAAAAATCTTTGGGGGTCGGAGTAGGTGCAGTGGCGAGTCCACTCCGCATGACTGATTCGCGCCTCTCTCAGCCGGTGCAGCACGAAGGCGGGCAGGTCGAACTGGTATCGGTCGCCATGGCCATTGGCAAAAAACCGCCCATTGCCCTGGTCCTCTGCCAGGAAGTCGTCGAGAAACTCCGGTCCGACCTCATAGACCCGCTGGCTGATCGTCGGGCCGATCACGGCATTGATACGGCCGCGGGGGGCGCCGGGCGCGTACAACACCACGACCCGGGGGGACCCAATGACCGCGGGCGCCCCCCCCCCC
>JBCDBB010000162.1:0-8731 GCA_039184415.1 Pseudomonadota bacterium | reverse complement strand
TTCAATCGAGAACTCGTAAAACAGCGCACCCTGTGCCACCTGCCTCGGTCCCATCATCGCGTCACCTCCACTCTCAAAATGAGTGAATCAGCGACAGACCAACCAATCAACGGACTTTTTCAACACTATCTTTGCTGAGCGATCATTCAGTCATCATCGTGCGGCTCGGCGCGGTGACGTCATTTTCAATGTGGATGGCGCACGGCTTTTTTTACTGGCTCGGAGATCGAAGTACTCGCAAATGCAGTTCCAGTCTCGGCTGCGTTATACGGGCTTGTTGTCCATGACTTGGGGATCAAACCTCTTTCGTTTGGAATCTCCCGCCAAAACCCGTCAAAAGTGTCCAAGCTTGACGATTAGAAAGCTGATTGTGGATGCCGAGAGCGTACCTCAGTTTAAACACCTAAAGTGCGTTTGCTTTTGCTGCGGTAGATGAGTGTAACGTCGTCGTTTGCGCGACCTTCAGCTGGTGCTTTCCGCTGAGATCATCCAAAGCTGGCCCCAGCGGTCTCGGAGGGAGCCGAACCCTTCTGACCAGAAGGTCTTCTCGAACCCCATCTGGACCTCGCCACCCTTGGCCAGCCGATCGAATGCTGCCGCCGCCGCATCGCGGCTTGGCAGGGTCACCATGATGTAGGTGGAGGCGGGGGTCACGTTCCGGCCCGGCGCATCATCCGTCGCCATGATCAGATCGGTTCCGACGCGGATCGCGCCATGCATGATCCATGCAGGGTCTACTTGGGGCATCTCTTCGTCCGGCGGTGCGTCGCCATAGGTCATCATCGCCTCAATCTCGCCGCCAAGAATCTCGGCATAGGCGGTCAGGGCCTCACGGCAGGCGCCGGGGAAGAAAAGATAGGGGCTGATCGACATCGGCAGGGTTCTCCATCCGGGTTGAGGGCAGTCTAGCACGCATCGGCACGGCCGTAGTCGTGCTCGTGGTTGCAGGCTGCAGCCGCGCACCCTAGAAGCGGCGCGACTTGGGCCGGGCCTATGCGCCCCGTCAGGATGAGGTGTGCCACCATGGGCTTCAAGATGGGGATCGTCGGATTGCCGAATGTCGGCAAGTCGACGCTGTTCAACGCGCTGACACGCACCGCGGCAGCGCAGGCGGCGAATTTTCCGTTCTGCACGATCGAGCCCAATGTCGGCGAGGTCGCGGTGCCCGACGGCCGGCTCGACAAGCTGGCCGGGATCGCCAGTTCCAAGCAGATCATCCCGGCGCGCATGACCTTTGTCGATATCGCGGGGCTCGTGAAGGGGGCAAGCAAGGGCGAGGGGCTCGGCAACCAGTTCCTGGCCAACATCCGCGAGGTCGATGCCATCGCCCATGTGCTGCGCTGTTTCGAGGATGGCGACATCACGCATGTGGAGGGGCGCGTCGATCCGGTGGCCGATGCCGACACGATCGAGACCGAACTGATGCTGGCCGATATCGAGAGCATCGAGAAGCGGATGCAGGGGCTCGTGCGCAAGGTGCGCGGAGGCGACAAGGAGGCGCTGCAGCAGGAGCGGCTCTTGAAGTCCGCGCTCGCTGTGCTGGAGGACGGCAAGCCCGCGCGCACGGTTGATGTGGCTGATGAGGATGCCAAGGCCTGGAAGGTGCTGCAGCTCCTGACCACCAAGCCGGTTCTCTATGTTTGCAATGTCGAGGAGGCCGCGGCGGCCGAGGGCAACGGCTATTCCGCGGCCGTGGCAGAGATGGCGGCAGAGCAAAGCGCAGGCACCGTGGTCATTTCGGCCGCGATCGAGGAGGAGATCAGCCAGCTCGAGGCCGAAGAGGCCGGGGTGTTCCTGGAGGAAATGGGGCTGGAGGAAGCCGGGCTCGATCGGCTCATCCGTGCAGGATACGACCTGCTGGCGCTGGAGACCTACTTCACCGTCGGGCCCAAGGAGGCCCGCGCCTGGACGATCCGGCGCGGCACGCTGGCGCCCCAGGCCGCTGGTGTCATCCATGGCGATTTCGAGCGCGGTTTCATCCGGGCCGAGACCATCGCCTATGATGACTATGTCACGCTCGATGGCGAGCAGGGCGCCAAGGAGGCCGGCAAGATGCGGGTCGAGGGCAAGGGCTATGAGGTCAAGGACGGCGACGTCCTTCATTTTCTCTTCAACGCCTGACGACTCTGCTGGCCGCTCTCCCTGAGAGCAGGTCGGTGTCCCGAGGCTCGCTTTTGCCGGATCAGGCGGCTAGGCTTCCCCAAAAAAGACCACGAGGGAGGCACCGATGGCTGACACGGCCGCACACGGGACCGAACATCTGCCCTTTTTCATCACCGCCCCGGGTCAGCCGGACATCCTGTTCAACGCCATGGTGGTGTTTCTGGTCCTGCTGCTGTTTCTGGTCGGTAACTTCTACATGCATCTGCATTCCGTGCCCGACCGGATGGCCCACAAGGCCAACAATGCGCAGCTGCAGCTGATCGGGATCCTGACCCTCATCGCGCTGCTGACGCACAATAATATCTATTGGGTGGCGGCGCTGGTGCTGGCGGCGATCAACCTGCCGGATTTCATGACACCGCTGTCGTCGATCGCGCGCTCGCTGCGCAAGCTGGCCCAGGAACCCGAGCCCAAGCCAATGCCCCAGCCCGAGCCGCAACCGGAGAAGACAGCGCGCGATGTTTGAGTTTCTCTTCTGCTCGTCGCTGACGATCCTGCCGGACTATCTTTTCCGCCGCTATGTGCAGGACAAGCGGATCGGGCGGGAGATCACGCTCTATTCGATGTGGTTCGAGCTGCGCTACGGCATCACGGCTTGCGCGATCCTGACGATTTCGCTGATCACGCTGATCTTCTACTACCACCCGGCGACGACGACGGTGTCGTCCTATTTCCGCACGGTCACCATCCTGCCGGAAACGCCGGGCCGGGTCGAAGAGGTGTTCGTGGAAAACGGGCAGACCGTGACCGTGGGCGATCCGATCTTTCGGCTCGACGATGCCAGCCAAAGCGCGGCGCTGGAACGCGCGCGGGCGGACGTGCGCGAGGTCGACGCGGCGATCGTCGTGTCCGAGGCGGAACTTGCCGCGGCCGAGGGACAGCTCGGCCAGGCCGATGGCGCGCTGAAACAGGCGCAGGATGAGCTCGACACCCAGCGGGAGCTGTTCGAGCGCAACTCCTCGGTCGTGAGCGCCCGCGACATCGAGCGGCTGGAAACGGCGGTTGCGGGGCGACAGGGCGCGGTGGATGCGGCGATCGCGACGCGCGAGGCGGCGCGGGCCAACCTGACCATCCTGCTCCCTGCACAGCGCGTCGCCGCCGAGGCCGCGCTCCGCCAGGCCGATGTGGAACTGGAGAAAACCCTGGTGACGGCTGGGGTCGAGGGCACGGTGGAGCAGTTCGCGCTCCAGCCCGGCGACTATGTCAGCTCGATCCTGCGGCCGGCGGGCCTCCTGATCCCGCTTGACCAGCGCAGCGAGACCTTTCAGGCGGGCTTCAACCAGATCTCGGCCCAGGTCATCCGGCCGGGGATGCTGGGCGAGATCACATGCGTGTCACATCCGTTTGTGATCATCCCGATGCGGGTGACGGATGTGCAGGATGTGATCGCCGCGGGACAGTTCCGGCCGACCGACCAGCTTCAGGACGTGGCCGACCAACGCGAGGGGACTGTAACGGTGATCATGGAGCCGCTGTTCGAGGGGCAGACCGATCCGGTGCCGCCGGGCAGCCACTGCATCGCCAATGTCTATACCAACAATCACGCGCTGCTCGACGATCCAGATCTGACCCTGTTTCAGCGCGTTGCGCTGCACACGGTCGACACGGTCGGGGTCGTGCATGCCATGCTGTTGCGGATGCAGGCGATTTTCCTGCCGGTGCGCACCCTGGTCTTCACAGGGCATTGACGCGCCCGCGCTGGGCCTGCGCCGCCTGATTTCACGCACGGCGTGCCCGCGCGGGGGCGAAGAAGGCTGGCAAGACGGTTGACGTAGCGGTAGCCTTCGGGTCCAGAGCGGGAACGCGAAAGGGCCGGGCATGAAGAGTTTCATCGAGACGCTCAAGGCGCTCGCCCAGGCGGTGACGTTGGCCATCGGCGCCCTTGCGATCCTGTGTTTCGTTTTTTTCCCGAGCTTCTTTGCCGAGCGGCTCGGGCTGACGCTGCAGGCGCTCGACCGGCAGGAGGTGACGGCCAAGATCAAGCTGCCGCTGCTGGAAGCTGAATTGCGACGGGTGAAGGACGAGCTTACCGAAAGCGACGTCCGCGCGACCGCGATGCTGGAGAGCCTGGAAAACAGCGTTCCGGTCGATGCGATCATCGTTCCGCCGGACGACATAACCGGCATCGATCCCCCCGGAACCGATGAGCCGGTTGTCGAAGTTCCGATCGTCGAACCGAGCGAGTCCTTGCTCGGCGGCGACTGGGTCGTGATCGCGGGGGCGGAGAAGAACCTCACCAGCCAGCGGCTCGAGCTTGCAAAGCTCCGCTCTGCAGGGTTCGAGGCGGTAATCCTGCAATCGGGAGACTGGTTCCAGAGTACGGTTCCCTTTGCCACGAAACGCGAGGCCGAGGCCAATCTGTCTGCGATCACGAGCGTGGTGGGCGAGATCCGGCAGCCCTATATCCGCTCGCTCGCCGTCTGGTGCCGCACGCGAACGGAGGTCCCTTCGGAGCCTGACGTCTATCGCTGCGGCTGAGTGTCTCTTCGGGACACGGCTGCCTGGACGGGATCACCCGACCGTGATCGCCCGAACGGTGCAGATCGCCCGGCCAACCGATAGCTGTCTTCTGTTTGATGTAACCCGCGGCGCGCCGTACAGCCGATGGACGATGCGCCATCTTTTGGGAATGAGAGCATGAGCCTACGCAATTTCGCCTTCGCCGGGGCCCTGAGTCTGGCTGGAACCGCCGCGATGGCCTGCGATATCGAGAACACCGCTACAGTTGCGGCGCTCACCCCTGATGTCGATGCCTGGGGGGCGATGGGCGAGGCCATGTCGGCCTGCGGCAATGTCCGGACCGAGCGTGACCCGGACGTGCGGAGCAACCAGCGGGCGGTCTTTGCGGCGACGCCCTCGCCGTTTCAGATTGGCGGGGTCTCCAACGATACGATCACACCGCTTTTGACCGACGGCACCATCCGCCCGCTCGATGATCTGGTCGCGAAACATGGCCAGGCTCTGGTGCCCAACCAGCTCATCTCGGTGAACGGTCAGACCATGGCGGTTGCCATGATGGTCAACACCCAGCACCTGATGTACCGCAAGGACATCTTCGACGATCTGGGGTTGGCGCCGCCCGTGACCTGGGCCGATGCCCTCGCCGCGGCGGAGGCAATCCGGCGGGCGGGCGTGGTCGATTTCCCGATGGGGGCGACGATGGCCTCCGGCTGGGATCTCGCCCAGGAGTTCGTCAACATGTTCCTGGGCTATGGCGGGACCTTCTACGGTGAGGACAGCCAGCCGCAAGTCAATTCCGAGGCCGGGTTGAAGGCGCTTGAGACGATGCGCGCGATCACCGCCTATCTCGACCCGGGATACCTCTCCAGCGACAGCGATACCGTCCAGCGGCAGCTCCAGCAGGGCCGCATCGCCATGGCGAACCTCTGGTCCAGCCGGTCCGTCGCCATGGACGATCCGGAAAAGAGCCAGGTCGTAGGCCAGATCGCAGGAGCGCCGGCGCCCCGGGCCACCGCGGACGGGCCGCCCGCCACGACGCTTTGGTGGGACGGGATCGTCATCGCCAAGAATGCCCCGGACGCGACCGCCGAAGCCGCATTTCGCGTGGCGATGGAAGCGCTCGACACCCGGATGGTGGAGGCAAACAACGACGCTGCGATTTGGCTGATCCCCGGATACCGGCCGACCCGTCTGGCCGAGGGGGCAATCGCCACGGCCACGGCCACGCCGCAGCCGGTATCTTACCCGTCGACACTTCAGATGGGGCTGATGCACGCGGCACTCGGTGCGGAACTGCCAGCCTTTTTCACCGGTCAGCGGTCGGCGGCGGACACGCTCGCGGCGGTGGAGGCCGCCTATCTGAGCGCTGCGCAGGAGGCGGGACTCGTCAAGGCAGAGTGAGGCAGCGCCATCGTATACCTTAGTCCTGCGCCCGGTTTTCGAGTTGCCGGGCCCGCCAGATCACGCCGCAGATGGCGAGGACGGACATGGCCGACGTCGACCACATAATCCACAAAAGCGGCGTCGCCCCGGAGCCGGGGGTGAGCACGGCGCCGGCGAGGGCCGACAAGGCCGCGCCGCCGCCGATCATCATCGCGCCGCCCACGCCAGATGCCGTGCCCGCAAGATGGGGCCGGACCGAGAGCATCCCGGCCAGGGCGTTCGGCAGCACGAGACCGTTGCCAAGCCCGATCGAGATGCAGCAGCCGAAGAACAGTCCCATGGATCCGGCGCCGGCCAAAAACGCCAGGAGGACGACGCCAAGCCCGATGAAGGTCGCCAGGGTTCCGGCGAGCACCATCCGGTTGACGCCGAAGCGCACCGAGTAGCGCCCCGAAAGCCCGTTTCCCACGAGATAGCCGAGCGCCGGGGCGCCCAGGAGCAGACCGAGCGTGCTAGGATTGAGGCCGAACACCTCTGAGCCGATATAGGGCGCGCCGCCGAGATAGGAGAAAAAGGCACCCGCGGCGAACATCGTTGCCATGCAATAGCCCCAGAAACGCGGGCTCCGAAAGAGCTCCGGCAGATCCTCAAACCGGTTGCCGGACGCGGCCGTGATGTCCGGGGCGGTTTCACCCTGGTCCGCCCAGGCGAGCACCGTCACCGCGATCCCGAGCAGGAAGAGCAGCCAGAAATTCGCCTTCCAGCCAAAGCTCTGATCGAGCACCCCGCCGAGCATCGGCGCAGCCATCGGGACCAGGGCCATGCCCATGGTCACATAGCCCATCATCGAGGCCGCCTCGGCGTCGGGGACCATGTCGCGCACGATGGCCCGCGACAGCAGCATGCCCGTCACCACCACCGATTGCAGCATCCGGAAGGCCAGAAAGATCTCGGCGTTGGGGGCAAGGATGGTGCCGAGCGTGAAGAGACAAAAAAGCGCGCAGGCGCCGATCATGACCGGGCGCCGCCCGTACCTGTCCGAGATCGGCCCGATGAAGAGCTGCAGAACCGCGTTCGCCCCCAGATAGAGCGAGACCGTGAGCTGCATGACGCCATATTCGGTTCCGAAATAGACAGCCATCGCGGGCAGGGAGGGCAGAAACAGGTTCATCGCCGCCGCCGACAGGCCGGACAGGATGATCAGCGTGGCAATGTGCGGCGGTGTCGTGGGGTCCAGAAACCGGCTGTCGGGCGCATGGGTCATGGCCGCAGCTATGGCGGAAACCCAGGCATTGTCCACAAAGAGCCTGACAAATGGGCAATTCGCAAATTTGCATTTCGCGAAACAACAGGCATCATTAGTTTGCAAATATCCTCATTGAGACTTTCTGAACCCGGCCTGCGCGGATAGGGTCCCGCAAAATCAAAAGGGACCCGTCGATGAAAGATATCCTGCAGGAACTGGAGACACGCCGGGAGGCCGCGCGCACCGGTGGCGGAGAACGACGGATCGCAGCGCAGCATGCCAAGGGGAAACTGACGGCCCGGGAGCGGATCGAGCTTCTGCTGGACGAAGGGTCCTTTGAAGAATTCGACATGTTTATCACCCACCGCTGCGTCGATTTCGGCATGGATGCGCAAAAGCCCGCGGGCGACGGGGTCGTCACGGGCTGGGGTACGATCAACGGCCGACAGGTCTATGTCTTCAGCCAGGATTTCACCGTGCTCGGCGGCTCGGTCTCGGAAACCCACGCCCGGAAGATCTGCAAGATCATGGATATGGCGCTGCAGAACGGCGCCCCAGTCATCGGGCTGAATGACAGTGGAGGCGCGCGGATCCAGGAAGGCGTCGACAGCCTGGCCGCCTATGGCGAGGTGTTCCAGCGCAATATCGAAGCCTCAGGCGTTGTCCCGCAGATCAGTGTGATCATGGGACCATGCGCGGGCGGGGCGGTCTATTCCCCCGCGATGACGGATTTCATCTTCATGGTGCGCGACAGCAGCTACATGTTCGTCACTGGCCCCGACGTGGTGAAAACCGTCACGAACGAGGTGGTGACCGCCGAGGAACTGGGCGGTGCCGGCACCCATACCCGCAAATCAAGCGTCGCCGATGGCGCGTTCGAAAATGATGTCGAAGCCCTCTTGGAGGTGCGCCGGCTGATCGATTTCCTGCCGCTCAACAACCGCCAGAAGCCCCCTGTCCGCCCCTTCTTCGACGATCCCGGCCGGGTGGAGGCGAGCCTCGACACGCTGGTCCCGGCGAATCCGAACACGCCCTACGACATGAAGGAGCTGATCACGAAGATCGCCGACGAGGGCGATTTCTACGAGATCCAGGAGGAGTATGCGCGCAACATCATCACCGGCTTCATCCGGCTGGAGGGCCAGACCGTGGGGGTCGTGGCCAACCAGCCTATGGTGCTGGCGGGTTGCGTGGATATCGACAGCTCGCGCAAGGGCGCGCGGTTCGTGCGCTTCTGCGACTGTTTTGAAATCCCGATCCTGACTTTCGTCGATGTGCCCGGCTTCCTGCCTGGCACGACGCAGGAGTATGGCGGCGTGATCAAGCATGGCGCGAAGCTGCTCTTTGCCTATGGCGAGGCGACGGTGCCCAAGGTCACCGTAGTCACCCGCAAGGCTTATGGCGGCGCCTATGTCGTGATGAGTTCGAAGCATCTGCGCGGTGACTTCAATTATGCCTGGCCAACCTCCGAGGTGGCGG
>JBCDBB010000161.1:0-8873 GCA_039184415.1 Pseudomonadota bacterium | reverse complement strand
GGTCAGCGCGGTGCGCACGATCCGGGCGTTTTCCCGCGCCGAGGACAGGCAGGAGGCGACCGAGGACGGGTTCTCGCGGTCGAAAAAGAGGTAGGAGACGATGTTGCGCTCCACCGCCTCGCAGTATTTCCGGTCAAAGCCTTCCGCGGTGCCGCTGGCATGCAGAATGCTCTCCCACTCGCTGCGATATCCATCCGCCGTATCCGGCATCAGATGCATGCGCGCGCCGACCTCGATCAGCCGCGCCATCGTTTCGGCCCGCTCCAGGTAACGGGCCATCCAGTAGAGATTTTCGGCGGTACGGCTTAGCATTCTTCGTCCATCAGATCATATCCCGCGCTGCCGGAAAAGCGGCGCACGGCCGGGCAGCCCGTCTCGCGACACTCGGCCCCCGACGTCATTCCGCGAGCACCCATGTATCCTTGACGCCGCCCCCCTGGGACGAGTTGACGACAAGGCTGCCCTCTTTCAGCGCGACGCGCGTCAGACCGCCCGGCACCAGCTCCACCCGATCCCCCACCAGGCAGTAGGGGCGCAGATCGACATGGCGGGGCGCGATCCCCTCCTCCACAAAGGTCGGACAGGTCGAGAGCGCCAGGGTCGGCTGCGCGATATAGTTCTCTGGCGCCTCCTCGATCTTCTGGCGGAAGAGCGCGATCTCGTCCTTGGTCGCGCGCGGACCGATCAGCATCCCGTAGCCGCCGGAGCCATGGACCTCCTTCACGACCAGCTCGGCCAGATTGTCGAGCACATGGCCGCATTCCTCTTCCTTGGCGCATTGCCAGGTCGGCACATTCTTCAGGATCGGCTCCTCGCCAAGATAGAATCGCACCATGTCCGGCACGAAGGTGTAGATCGCCTTGTCGTCGGCCACACCCGCGCCCGGGGCCGAGGCGATGGCGACCCCGCCGGAGCGATAGACATTCATCAGCCCCGGGATCCCCAGCATCGAGTCGGGCCGGAAGCACAGCGGGTCGAGGAACGCGTCATCGATGCGCCGGTAGATCACGTCGACCTTCTGGGGCCCCTCGGTCGTGCGCATCCAGACGAAATCGCCCTCCACGAACAGATCCTGCCCCTCGACCAGCTCGACCCCCATCAGGTCGGCCAGAAACGAGTGCTCGTAATAGGCGGAGTTGAAATGCCCCGGCGTCAGAATCACAACCTTGGGCTCGCGGTCGCATTTCGCCGGCGCCACCGAGGCCAGGGTCCGGCGCAGCACCTCCGGATAGCTTTCCACCGGGGCGATCCGGTTCTGGCGGAAGAGCTCGGGGAACATGCGCATCATGATCTCGCGGTTCTCCAGCATGTAGGAGACGCCGGAGGGCGTGCGGCAATTGTCTTCGAGCACAAAGAACTCGTCCGGGCCCGTCCGGACCAGATCGATCCCGACGATGTGGGAATAGACGCCCCGCGGCGGCTTGATGCCCGCGACGGACTTCTCATAGGCCTCGTTCTGATAGACCAGCTTGCCCGGGATCTTGCCCGCCTTGACGATCTCGCCCCCGCCATAGACGTCGCAGAGAAAGGCGTTGAGCGCGCGGGCACGCTGCTTGATGCCCCGCTCCAGCTTGAGCCATTCCAGATGGGTGAAAACCCGCGGGAACATGTCGAACGGGATCAGCCTGTCGGGGTCGCCCCCCTCGCCATAGACCGCGAAAGTGATGCCGATTCTGCGAAACAGGGCCTCGGCTTCGGCCTGTTTGAGGCTGCGCAATTCGCTGGGCATTTCTCGTTGCCAGCCTTCGAGGCGGGCATAGGGCGCGCGGATCTCGCCGCCCTGGTACATTTCGTTGAAGTAGCTTTGCGCCATCTGTCCCTGCTTGCCGTTTTCCAAAGCGGTTGCACGCCCGCCCGGCTGACGAAAGATGGCGCGTTAACGAAAGGCAAGCGCCGCCCTCGGTTGGTATTATCTTCAGCAGCTTGCTCGGCGATTAGGCAGCTGTCGAGCGATTTTCTCCATGCGGACCCGCGAATTGGCGCCGATTGGCCGTGCCGGCCCGGCAGCGTCGGGCGCGAACATCAGGGATCGCCGGCGAGAGCGGCGGGCGGTGCTCCGTCGATCCCGGTGCCACCGGCGCGGACCCGATCGACGCGGCCCCGACGCGCCTGCCGCGATATCGCACCGGCTGGCACGGCCAGACGCATCGGCTATGTTGGCCCCCATGGGCCAGCCCGTTCTCACCTTCACCGACAGCGGCATCTATTGCCCGGCAGGCGATTTCTACATTGACCCGTGGAAGCCCGTGGACCGGGCGCTCATCACCCATGGCCATTCCGACCATGCCCGCTGGGGACATCGCGCCTATCTGGCGACCGACGGGGCGGCCCCGGTGATCCGGATGCGTCTCGGCGATATCGCGCTGGAGACCACCGCCTATGGCACCCCCCATCAGATCGGCGGCGCGCGCGTGTCCTTTCACCCGGCCGGGCATGTGCCGGGCTCGGCCCAGATCCGCGTCGAGGTCGCGGGCGAGGTCTGGGTCGTCTCGGGCGATTACAAGACGGTGGATGACGGGCTGTCGGAGCCGTTCGAGCCCGTCCCTTGCGATTGCTTCATCTCCGAATGCACCTTCGGCCTGCCGGTCTTCCGCTGGCCCGACCCGGCCGACATCGCGGCCGAGGTCAATGGCTGGTGGGCAGCCAATTCAGCGGCGGGACGCTTCAGCCTGCTCGGCGCTTATAGTCTGGGCAAGGCGCAGCGCCTGCTCGCGGCCCTCGATCCGGGCATCGGTCCGATCCTGACCCACGGCGCCATCGAGAACACCAACGCGGTTCTCCGGACCCAGGGGTATGCGCTGCCCGACACGCTCCGCGTCACCCCCGAACTGAAACCCAAGGACCATCCCGGCGCGCTGGTCCTAGCGCCGCCCTCCGCCCTCGGCACGAGCTGGGCCAAGCGCTTCGCCCCCGCCTCCGACGCCTTTGCCAGCGGCTGGATGGCGCTCCGCGGCGTGCGCCGCAGACGCGCGGCGGACCGCGGCTTCGTCGTCTCGGACCATGCCGACTGGGCCGGGCTCAACGCCGCCATCGCCGCAACCGGGGCGGAGCGCGTGTTCGTCACCCATGGCTACACCGCGCAGTTCCGGCAATGGCTCGAAAGCCAGGGCTACGACGCCGGCATCGTCGAGACGGACTATGGCGGCGAAGAGCTCGATGCGGTCGAGGAGGAGGCAACGGCGCCATGACCCAGAGCGGCCCCCTATCCCGCAGGTGCCGCGCACGCGCCCCGGCACCGCACCGACCGGCCTGAGCATGCAGCGCTTCGCCGATCTCTTCTCCGCGCTGGACCAGACGACGTCGACCAAGGCCAAGGTCTCGGCCCTCGCGGGCTATTTCCGCGACGCGCCCGAGGATGACCGGCTCTGGACCATCGCGCTCCTGTCGGGCCGCCGCCCGAAACGCACCGTCACCACGACGCGGCTCCGCGAATGGGCGGCCGAGCGCGCGGGGCTGCCGCTCTGGCTCTTTGAGGCCTCCTACGACGTGGTCGGCGATCTGGCCGAGACCATCGCGCTGATCCTGCCGCCCGCCGCCGTCACGTCGGAGCGCAGCCTGACCGACTGGATCGGCTGGCTGAAATCCCTCGCCAACCTCGAAGAGCCCGACCGCAAGCCCGAGATCCTCGCCGCCTGGGACAGCCTGCCCGGCCAGCAGCGCTTTGTCTTCAACAAGCTGATCACCGGCGGCTTCCGCATGGGGGTCAGCCGCAAGCTGATGACCCGCGCCCTGGCCGAGGCCACCGGCCTCGACGAGGCCCGCCTCGCCCACCGGCTCATGGGCGACTGGACGCCCGAGAGCACGAGCTTCGACGCGCTGGTGCTGAGCGACGACCCGGCCGACGACCTCTCGCGCCCCTACCCGTTCTACCTCGCCTACCAGCTCGACGATCCCCCCGGGAGCCTGGGCGACCCGGGCGACTGGCGGGCGGAATGGAAATGGGACGGCATCCGCGGCCAGCTCATCCGGCGGGGCGGCCAGCTCCATATCTGGTCGCGCGGCGAAGAGCTGATGACCGACCGCTTCCCCGAGCTGCGCACGACGCTGGATCACGTGCCGGACGGCACCGTGCTCGATGGTGAGCTTCTGGCCTGGGACCATGCCACCGCACGGCCCATGCCCTTCAACGCGCTGCAGAAGCGGATCGGCCGCAAGAGCGTTCCGAAGAAACTGCTCGCCGAGGCCCCCGTGGTGCTCCGCGCCTATGACCTGCTGGAATGGCAGGGTGAGGACCTGCGCGATGCGCCCTTTGCCCGCCGCCGCGAGAGGCTCGACAGCCTGCTCGCCACGCTGCCCGCAGAGGCCGGGATCACGCCCTCGCCCCTGGTGGCGTTCGAGGATTGGGCCGCGCTCGCCGCCCTCCGCGACAGCGCGCGCGAGTCCGGCGCCGAAGGGCTGATGCTGAAACGCGCGGCCTCGCCCTACCTCGCGGGCCGCAAGAAGGGCGACTGGTGGAAATGGAAGGTCGCCCCGCTCGTCATCGATGCGGTGATGATCTACGCCCAGGCCGGCCACGGCCGCCGCGCCAACCTCTATACCGATTTCACCTTCGCCGTCTGGAAGGGTGAAGAGCTCGTCCCCTTCACCAAGGCCTATTCCGGGCTCACCGATGCGGAGTTCCGCCAGATCACCGCCTGGGTCCGCAAGAACACGCTGGAGCGGTTCGGCCCGGTCCGCCGCGTGCCGCCCCAGCATGTGTTCGAAATCGCCTTCGAAGGCATCCAGCGCAGTTCCCGTCACAAATCCGGCGTCGCCCTGCGCTTTCCCCGGATGAGCCGCTGGCGCCAGGACAAGCCTGCGGCAGAGGCCAACAGTTTCGAGGATCTGCAGGCGATGCTCGCGGCCTACGGATAGGCGCTTGCCGCGCCTGCCGCGCTCGGACAGGGTAGGCCATGGCACCTCCCCGGCCCCCGCGCCGCATCCTGCGCAATCACCATCTCGACAGCACGCGCTGGGACGGCTTTGTCCGGCGCCCCGGGGACATCATCGTCGCGACCCCCTACAAATGCGGCACGACATGGATGCAGACCATTCTGCTCGCGCTGGTGTTTCAGGACACCGCACCCCGGTCGCTGCACGACCACAGCGCCTGGCTCGATTTCCGCCCCGCCAATCCGGACGCGCGCCGCGCGCTCTTTGACGCCCAAACCCACCGCCGGGTGATCAAGTCCCACCTGCCCGCCGACGCCATCCCGATCGATCCCGCCTGCAGCTACATCATCGTCGGACGCGATCCGCGCGACGTGTTCATGTCGCTCTGGGACCATTACTCGGCCTACACGGAGGCCGCCTTTGCAGAGTTCAACGACGCGGCCTGTCCAAGCGCCCCGCTGCCGCCCTGCCCCGACACGCCGCGCGCGCTCTGGGCCGAATGGATCTCGCGGGGCTGGTTCGAGGGCGAGGTCGAAGGCTGGCCCTTCTGGTCCAATTTCGGCCATGTCCAGAGCTGGTGGGAGCTGCGGGACCAGCCAAACCTGCTCTTTGTCCACTACAACGACCTGCTCACCGATCTGCCGGGCGAGGTCGCGCGCGTCGCCCGGTTCGCCGATCTGCCCTGCGACGCCGCGCTCTGCGACGCCATCGCCGAAGCGACGCAATTCTCCCGGATGAAGGAAAACGCGGGTCATCTGGTGGGCGCGGTGGAAGACGTCTTCGAGGGCGGTGCGAAGCGGTTCGTGAACAAGGGCACCAATGGCCGCTGGCGGGCCGTGCTGACCGCGCCGGACCTCGCCGCCTACGACGCAACCGCCCGTGCGACGCTCGGTCCGGATTGCCGCGCATGGCTGGAAGGTTATGCTGCGCCGCAGTATGGCTGACACAGCCCTGTGCCAGGACGTCCGAAACCGGTGTTGGAGTGCCCATGCTTGATCTGATTGCCGTCCTTCTGGCGCTCGGACTGCTGATGTATCTCGCATTCCGGGGCATTTCTCTGCTGATCCTGGCGCCGGTGATGGCCATGCTCGCGGTCGCACTGACCGGAGGCTTGCCGGCGCTGGTGCCGCTGGCGGCCTACACCCAGGTCTTCATGGGCGCGACGGGCGGCTTCATCGTCTCCTTCTTCCCGCTCTTTCTGCTGGGGGCGATCTTCGGCAAGCTGATGGATGACAGCGGATCCGCCCGCGCCATCGCCGAAACGGTGATCACCAGACTGGGCCCTGACCGCGCGATCCTGGCTGTGGTGCTCTGCTGCGCCGTGCTGACCTATGGCGGGGTTTCGCTCTTCGTCGTGGCCTTCGCGATCTTCCCCATCGCGGCCGCGCTCTTTCGCGGCGCCGAGATCCCCAAGCGGCTGATTCCGGGCGCCCTTGCCTTGGGCGCCTTCACCTTCACCATGTCGGCGCTGCCGGGCACGCCCGCGATCCAGAACGCTATTCCGATGCCCTTTTTCGGCACCACGGCCTTCGCCGCGCCGGGGCTCGGGATCATCACCGCGGCGATCATGTTCGGGCTGGGCATGCTGTGGCTGAACCGCCGCGCCGCGACCGCCCGGGACCTGGGCGAGGGCTACGGCGCCCATAGCGACGCGGTCAGCGCGCCGGACCCCGCGCGGCGCGAGGTGGCCGCGCTCGAAGGCTTCGACACCCAAGAGATCGAACCCTCCGCCCCGCCGCCGGCGGCACAACCCGGTTTCGCGCTCGCCGTCACACCTGTCGTGCTTGTGATCGCCGTGAACTTCGTCGTCGTCGAATATCTCCTGCCGGCGGCCGACACCTCCTGGCTCGACCGCGACGAGTTCGGCCCGACCACGCTGGAGGCCGTCCGCGGTGTCTGGTCGATCATCATCGCGCTGACCGTTGCGATCCTCGTCCTGATTGCGACCAACTTCACGCGGCTGACAACGCTCAAACACAGTGTCGGCAGCGGCGCGGAAGCCTCGGTGCTCCCGATCTTCAACACCGCCTCCCTGGTCGGGTTCGGCGCGGTGATCGCGGCCCTTCCGGTCTTCACCGTGATCTCGAACGCGCTGCTCGATATCGGCGGCGGCAACCCGCTGATTTCACTGGCCATCGCGGTCAATATCCTGTCCGCCATCACCGGCTCCGCCTCCGGCGGGATGTCGATCGCGCTTGATGCGCTCGGCGCCACCTATGTCCGGATCGCCGAAGAGACCGGCACCTCGCTGGAGGCCATGCACCGCGTCACGGCGGTGGCCTCCGGCGCGCTCGATGCGCTGCCCCACAACGGCGCCGTGATCACGGTTCTGGGGATCTGCAAACTGACCCACCGCGAGGCCTATTACGACATCTTCATGGTGGCCGTCGTCTTCCCGATGATCGCGCTGGTCGTGCTGATCACGCTCGCCACCCTGTTCGGCGCATTCTGATCCGGCGGCGTTAGGCTGGCCGGATCAAACGGCGAACATACCTGTACAAAAAGACAGTTTGGACCATTCGTACAAACTCCAGCGAGCCGCTTATGCGCTTGCAGCCAGTGCGCCCGTGCCTAGAGTGCGCGCACCATCAACAGGAGACGCCGATGTACCGTTTCACCCCACCGCTCCGCGACGCCAATACCAGTGCCGGAACCGAAGGGCTGGGCGATCTTCCCGAGTGGGATCTGAGCGACCTCTACACCGCGCCCGACGCGCCGGAGCTTGAACGGGACATGGCCTGGCTGGAACAGGCCTGCACCGACTTCTCCCGTGATTACAAAGGCAAGCTGGACGAACTTGATGCAGACGGCCTGCTCGAAGCTGTCCAGCGCGACGAGAAGATCAGCGCCATCGCCGGACGGATCATGTCCTATGCCGGTCTGCGCTACTACCAGATCACGACCGATGCCGAGCGTGCCAAGTTCATGGCCGACTGCCAGGACAGGATCACGACGATGACCAGCCAACTGGTGTTCTGGTCGCTGGAGCTCAACCGGATCGATGATGACAAGCTAGAGGGCCTGTTCGCAGAGAATGCCGACCTCGCTCGCTACAAGCCGATCTTTGACCGACTGCGGGCGCTCAAACCGCACCAGCTCTCCGACGAACTGGAGGAGTTTCTGCATGACCAGTCCACGGTCGGCGCCGCGGCGTGGAACCGCTTGTTCGACGAAACCATGGCCGGTCTCAATTTCAATGTCGACGGGCAAGAGCTTGGTCTTGAAGCGACTTTGGACTTTCTGACCGATCAGGACCGCGCCAGGCGCGAGGCCGCCGCGCGGGCGCTGGCCGAAGTGTTCAATGGCCAGATCAAGCTCTTCGCGCGGGTCCACAACACGCTCGCCAAGGAAAAGGAAATCGAGGATCGCTGGCGCAAGATGCCCACGCCGCAGACCGGTCGGCACCTGTCGAACCATGTTGAGCCCGAGGTTGTGGAGGCGCTGCGCGACGCGGTCGTTGCCGCCTATCCCAAGCTGTCGCATCGCTACTATGCGCTGAAGGCCAAATGGCTGGGTCTCGACACGCTTCAGGTCTGGGACCGAAATGCACCGCTTCCAATGGAGGACGACCGCAAGATCGGATGGGCCGAGGCGCAGGACACCGTGCTTGAAGCCTACGCGAGCTTCGATCCGCAAATGGCTGATCTTGCGAAACCTTTCTTCAGCAGCGGCTGGATCGATGCCGGTGTGAAGCCCGGCAAGGCGCCCGGTGCATTCGCACACCCGACAGTAACCGCCGTTCATCCCTACGTGTTGCTCAACTATCTCGGCAAACCGCGCGATGTGATGACGCTGGCCCACGAGCTCGGCCACGGTGTCCATCAGGTGCTGGCAGCCGATCAGGGCGAGTTGCTGTCCTCGACACCACTGACGCTGGCTGAAACCGCCAGCGTCTTCGGCGAAATGCTTACTTTCCGCACATTACTAAACAGCGCGGCCGACCAGAATGCACGCAAGGTGATGCTGGCGGGCAAGGTCGAGGACATGATCAACACGGTCGT
>JBCDBB010000160.1:0-8888 GCA_039184415.1 Pseudomonadota bacterium | reverse complement strand
GGCGGTGGTGACGCCATCCTCTTCGGTCGGCAGCTCACCTTCGGCCAGCGCCCAGCCCCGCGGCCTGGTCGTGGCCAGCTGATGGCGCAGCATATCCTCGACCTGGTCCTTGCCCTCCACGGTCTTGATGTTCCAGGTGAAGGTCACGAGGTCGCGCCAGTAACACTCGTCGAGGAACATCTCCTTGGCCGCGGCAATATCGCCCTCCTCCAGGGCGCGTCCGAAGCTTTCGATGAAGGCCTCGGTCTGATCGGTCAGGGTCGTGTCGAGCATGGGTCTCCTCCAGGCGTGCTGTTTCGCATCTGAGCGACAGGTTTGCCGATGAAACTATCGCGCGCCACGAAAAACCGCCGTGCGCGGTGTTCCCGGGCAAGGTTTTTTACAGACCCGTTGCGCGCGCAACGCCGCGCAACGGGCCCGCAGCGGCGCACTTAGGAAGGTGGGCAAAGCCCCGCCTTGCGCACCCGGCGCAGGATGGTGGAGCGGTTCACCCCCAACCGGCGGGCCGCCTGGGCCATGTTCCAGCCGCAGGCCCGGAGCAGCTCTTCGAGGTCCTCCTCCGGCGCGCTGTCCGGTCCCGGACCCGTCGCGGGCGGGGGCAGATCGGGCAGATCGATGACCGGCCCTTCGGCCAGCGCCACGGCCACATCGAGCGTGCGGGCCAGTTCGCGGATGTTGCCCGGCCAGGCGCGCCCCGCCAGCTCGATCCGGGCCGCGGGCGACAGCCTGCTCCCATCGGGCAGACGGCGCCGCAGCAGCCGGTCGAGCAGCCAGTCGAAGTCACCGCGCAGATGCAGGGGCGGGATCTGCAGCTTGGCCCCGGCCAGCCGGAACAGCAGATCGGCCCTCAGATCCCCGGGCTGCCCCGCGACATCCCGCTGTGCGGAGGCCACGATGCGCAGATCCTCCCGCGCATCCAGCAGCGACAGAAGCGCCGCCTGGGCCGCGGGCGCCAGATCCTCCACCCCGCGCAGAAACAGCGTCCCCGCCGCCGCATCGCGCAGCGCCAGAACGTCCTCGGCGCCCAGAACGGCACAGCGCAGCGCGTGAAAGGCCAGCGGCGTCTTGCCTGGGCCCGGCCCCGACACATGGATGGCACGGGCGAGATACTCCTTGCCGGTGCCGGTCTCACCGATCAGCAGCAACGGGATCTCCGTCGGTGCCAGCCGCGCGGCGCGCGCCACCAGCGCCTCCAGCGCGGGATCGGGACCGGCCACGCCCCCCAGCGCCCCCAGAGGCGCCTCCAAACGCGCCCGCACAGAGCTGCGCCGCGGGACCGGCGCGGCCTGGGGCGCGATCGCATGGCCAAAGAGCCCGCGCCCGTCCTTCAGCCGCAGCACGCGTTCCTCGGTCGGGCGCCCGCGCATCAGATCCGGCAGATCGTCGAGCGCAAAATCGACCAGCGACTCGATGGGACGCCCGATCAGGCTCCGGCCGTCATCGGGCGCCAGACAGCCCGCCGCACCGCGCGTCATGCCGACGATCCGGCCCGCCCCGTCGAGCGCCACCGCCGCCTCCGGGTCGACCTCCAGAAACTCCGGCGAGGTCGAAAAGCGCAAGACCCAGTCGCGCCGCGTCATCGCCATGAGGTTCGCCATCTCCACCCGCCGGACCGAGGCCTTGACCAGGTTCATCGCCAGGTTCTGGCTCGATTTCGGCGAGGGCGAGCGCAGGAGCGAGATATCCAGCACCGCCGCCAGCTGCCCGCAGGTGTCGTAGATCGGCGCCGAGGTGCAGGAGAGCGGCGTGTGGGTCAGCCCGAAATGGTCGCCCTGATGGATCGTCACCGCCTCGCCCGTCACGATGCAGGACCCGACCCCGCAGGTGCCCGCGCGGTCCTCCGACCAGTCGGACCCCAGATGCAGACCCGCCCGCCGCAACTCGTCCTCGAACCGGGGATCACCGAAACTGTCGACGCAGACGCCCTTGGCATCGGCGAGCAGCAGCACGTAATTCTGCCCGGCGACCTGCCGGAACAGCGCCTGCAGCCCGGACCGGGCCGTCGCGATCAGCCGCTCGGACTGTTCGCGATGTTCGCGCAGCTGCGCGTCAGGGACGACATGGGCGGGGTCGGCGCGGGTCGGGTCCATGCCGTAGGTCTCGACACAGCGCCGCCAGCTCTCCGCCACCAGCCCGTCGCGGCCCGTTTCGTGCCCATCGAGCACGCGGGCGATCTCGCTCACATGGGCCAGGTCTCCCATGGCGTCCTCCCTTCGCCGTCGATGTCACCATAGGGGCATCGCCGCCGTTCGGGAATGCCAAAGACCGACGCGGCTCCGTGGGCCCGGACCGTCCCGCGCAAACTCTGCCCTTTTCATTAACGCACCATCTGGTTACATAGCCATGCACGGTCACGGAGATATCGATGAACATCTTTTTTCAAAAGACCCACCAGCGCGCCTTCGGGACTTATCCCCTGACCGGCGACGCCGCGCTCGAGGCGATCCAGGCCGCGCTGGATGTCGGCTACCGCGCCATCGACACCGCGCAGATGTACGGCAACGAGGCCGAGACCGGCGCCGCGCTCGCCGCCTCCGGCCTGCCGCGCGACGAGCTCTGCATCACGACCAAGGTGCATCCCGACAACTTCACCGATGCGCGCTTCATGCCCTCGGTCGAACAGAGCCTGAAGGATCTGCAGGTCGACCATGTTGATGCGCTCCTGCTCCACTGGCCTGCCATGGGCGGCGACATCGCGCCCTCTCTGCGGCTGCTGCAGGAGGCCCATGACAAGGGTCTCACCAAGAATATCGGCGTCTCGAACTACACCGTGGCGATGCTGCGCGAAGCGGTCGAGATCCTGGATGCGCCCCTCGTCACCAATCAGGTCGAGTTTCACCCGCTGCTCGACCAGACCCAGCTGATGGAGGGCGCCCATGCGCTCGGCGTCCCGCTTTCGGCCTATTCCTCGGTCGCCCGCGGCGAGGTCTTCAAATATCCCGATTTCGCCGAGATCGGGGAAGGCTACGGCAAAAGCGCGGGCCAGGTGGTGCTCCGCTGGATCCTGCAAAAGGGCATCAGCATAAACACGATGTCCGCCAACCCCAAAAACATCCGCGCGAATTTCGAGGTGATGGACTTCACGCTCTCCAGCGTCGACATGGCCCGGATCGACGCGCTCACCGAAACCGGCTACCGGCTGGTGACGCGCGAGGTCTCCCCCTGGGCGCCGGACTGGGACTGACCGGCCGCTACTGATTGCCCCGGATCAGGTCGCTGGCCTTTTCGGCGATCATGATCGTGGGCGCGTTGGTGTTCGACCCGATGAGGCTCGGCATCGCCGAGCTGTCGCAGATTCTGAGCCCGTCAATCCCGTGAACGCGCAAGCTCGGGTCGACCACCGCCATCTCATCGACCCCCATCCGGCAGGTGCAGGTCGGGTGGTAGGAGGTCCGCCCATACTGCCGTGCATAGGCCTCCAGATCCGCCTGGCTCTTCACGCTGTCATCGGGAAAGCGGATGGATTTGACGTATTTCTGCAGGCTCGGCTGGGAAAAGATCTCCCGGCTGATCCGCACCCCTTCGACGGAGCATTTCAGATCCTCGGGCTCGGCCAGGAAATTCGGGTCGACCCGTGCCGGCGCATCCGGATCGGCGGAACGCAGGCGGACCGTGCCGCGGCTCCTGGGCCGGATCGTGTAGGAATTCAGCGTGATCCCCGACGCGCCCCTGGGCACGCTCGGCACCCCTGCCTCGGCCCCGGCGCCCGCAAGGAAGTGAAACTGCAGATCCGGCCGCGCCCCGGCCCCGTCGGCAAACCAGAACGCGCCCCCCTCGACCACGTTCGATGTCACCGGCCCGCTGCGGAAGAGCACATATTGCAACCCCGCCCAGAGCGCCCAGTGCGGCCGGTTGTACTTGTCGAGACTGTCATGGCCCTTCAGTTCCGCGACGATATCGATGCCGAAATGATCGGTCAGGTTCTCGCCCACGCCGGGCAGGTCCTGCACCACCTCGATCCCGTGGCCCCGCAGATGCTCGGCGGGCCCGACGCCCGACAGCATCATGAGTTTCGGCGTGCCGACCGCGCCGGAGGTCACCAGCACCTCCGATCCGGCGCGCGCGATGCGGCGCTCCTTGCCGGTAAAATACTCCACCCCGGTGGCGCGCGGCCCCTCGAACAGAATGCGGCGCACCGCGCAGCCGGTCTCCACCGTCAGGTTGGGGCGTTTGCGCACCGGCGTCAGATAGCCCGCCGCCGCCGAACAGCGCCGGCCGTTCCGCGTGTTGATCTGGTAGGGCCCGCAGCCCGCCTGCTCGGGCCCGTTGAAATCGGGATTGAGCGGCATGCCCAGCTCCTGGCAGGACTGGACGAAGGCCCGCGTCACCGGTTGTGGATCGGGGATGTCCGAGACGGCGTGCGGCCCGTCGGTCCCGTGCCAGTCGCCGGCGAGAATCGTATTGCCTTCGGCCCGCAGGAAATACTTCCGCACATCCTCGAACGCCCAGCCGTCGCAGCCCTCCTCCTCGGCCCAGCGGTCATAGTCGGACGGGTGGCCGCGGGTATAGATCTCGGCATTGATCGAACTGCCGCCGCCGATCACCCGCGCCTGGGCATAGGGGATCTCGCGGTTGTTGGCATGGCGCTGCGGCTCTGTCTTCAGACCCCAGGTGTGGGGGCCTTCGGTCATCTTGGCAAACCCCACCGGCATGTGGATCAGCGGGTGCCGGTCCGGCCCGCCCGCCTCCAGCAGAAGCACCCGCGCCTCCGGCGTCTCGCTCAGCCGGTTGGCCAGAACGCAGCCTGCCGAGCCGCCGCCGACGATGACATAGTCGTAGCCGCGCTCCTCCATCTCAGGAGATCCAGGGATCGCGTTTGCCCAGCTCGATATGGACCGATTTGACCTGGGTGTATTCCTCCACGCCGTAAACCCCGGCCTCGCGGCCCCAGCCCGACTGCTTGAACCCGCCGATGGGCAGCTCCGGCCCGCCCGCGAGCGTGGTGTTGACCCAGAAGCGGCCCGCCTGCACCCGGCGCGTGACCGTCAGCGCGGTGTCGAGATTCTTGGTCCAGACGCTGGCGGCGAGACCGTAATCGGTGTCGTTGGCAATCGCGATCGCCTCGTCGACACTGTCGAAGGGCATCACCGTAAGGACGGGGCCAAAGATCTCTTCCCGCGCGATGGCCATCTCTCGCGTCACGCCGGCAAAGATCGTCGGCGCGATGAACTGGCCCCGGCCCAGATCCACCGGCGCGCCGCCCTGCACGAGTTCGGCGCCCTCGTCCTGTCCTTGCGCGATATAGCGCAGGATCGTGTCGTTCTGCGCGTCGGTCGTCACCGCGCCCACCTGCGTTGTCTCGTCGAGCGGATCGCCCACCCGGACGCGCGCGAGTTTCGCGGCCACCATGTCGGCGAATGCGTCGGCGACCGTGCGCTCCACGATCAGGCGCGAACCCGACACGCAGCACTGCCCGGCATTGAAACCGATCCCAAAGGCCACACCGTCTGCGGCATCCTCCAGATCCGCATCGGCAAAGACGATCTGCGGGTTCTTGCCCCCCAGCTCCAGCCCGAGCTTCTTGAAGTTCGACCCCGCCGCACTCAGCAGCCCCCGCCCGGTGCGCGTGGAGCCGGTGAAGGACAGCATGTCGATACCCGTGTGCTCCGCCATCGCCTGCCCGACCACAGGGCCAAGGCCCGGAACCACGTTGAAGACGCCGTCGGGCACCCCGGCCTCGGCCAGGATCTCCCCCAGGATGAGCGATGTGGCGGAGGTAAATTCCGACGGTTTCGCCACCATCGTGCAGCCCGCGGCGAGGATGTAGGGCACCCGTTCGTTCAGGATCAGGAAGGGAAAGTTCCAGGGCGTGATGATGCCGACAACCCCGATGGGCTCCCGCGTCACAAGCCCCATCATCCCGTCGCCGAGATTGTTGAAACTGTCGCCATGGAGGCTGCGCGCCACTCCGGCGGCATATTCGTACATGCCCGGACAGCCACCGACCTCGGCCCGCGCCTGGGCGATGGGCTTGCCGTTTTCCAGCACCTCCCAATAGGCCAGCTCCTCGGCCCGCGCGCGAATACCGTCCGCCGCGCGCAAGAGCACCGCCGCCCGGTCCGCGCCCGACAGCCCCGACCAACACCGGTCGTCGAACGCCCGGCGCGCCGCGGCGACGGCGGTATCGAGATCCTCGGCCGTTCCCATGGGTATGCGCGTGACCGGGACCTCATGGGCCGGCGAATGGCGCACATAGATCTCGCGGTCCCCCGCTTCGACCGGCCGTCCGTCGATCCAGAGCGCGAAATCGCGCGGCGCTTCGGGCAGCTTCAGCACCCTGCTGGTCGTGTCCATCGCCATTCTCCTCCCCCTGGGCTGGTCCCGCCTGCACCTCGGCTTCCGTGGTGCGGCGAGTCGCTCCGCCCGGTCTAATGCACCATCTGGTTACTACGACAGGACCCCATCGCACAAGCCGGTTACTTGCGACGCTCCAGACCGGGCGGAACGGTGGCCGCCACGCTCTCATCGGTCGAGAAATCGAACCGGTCGCGGATCTCGTAGAGACCGCGGACGGTCGTCTCCTCGATCACCTCGGCAATCCGGTCATGGCGCAGCGCCTCCTGCGCCGCGACCCGCGCCATCACCTCTTCCACGCTGGTACCGTCCGGCAGATCGACATAGGCAATCGCCGCGATTTCCCGGTCGTCCGTCAGGCTGATCCCCAGATCGGGCCCCTGCACCGGCACGCCAAAGCCCTTGTCCGGATACCAGGCATCGACGAAATCGGCATAACTCTTGCCCGGTTTCAGACGACGGATCAGGATGGCGGCATACATCGGGGCACTCCGGTCTTGGTCACGGTCAATCTAGCACGCAAGGCCGGGTCCGGCGCACCCTAGACGCCCTTCTCGCGCAGCCAGGCCCCGATCTGCGCGTGCAGCGCCTCTCCGGAATAGCTCGGGAAATGCCCGCCATGGACCACCCGCACCGGCAGCGCGTTCAACCGCCGCATGGAGGCGATATAGTCTGCCGCATCGCTGTGATAGAGGTCCTCCACCAGCGGCCCGTTATAGACGATATCACCGGCAAAGAGCGTGCCTGTCGCCGCCTCCCAGAGCGCGATGCCGCCGGGGCTGTGACCGGGCGTATGGATGACCTCGAACCGCCGGGGGCCCAGCGGCAGCACATCGCCATCCTCCAGGATGCGCGTCGCCGGGGCGGCTGTCACACCGTAGCGGTCCGACCGGTAGGGCTCCGGCGGCAGCGTCTCGAAAATCTCGTCGGTCACGTAAGGGTCGGCCAGCACCGCGCGCCGCTCCGGATCCGCCAAGAGCGCCGCCTCGGCCCGGTGGACGGCGCGGTCGGCAAATTCATGATGGCAGCCGATATGGTCGAAATGCGTATGGCTCGCCACCGCCAGCAGCGGCCGTTCGCTGACCAGCGGCACCCAGTCCCGCAGCGACACGACCCCCATGCCGCTGTCGATCAGCAGATCGCTGTCCGGCCCGCGGATATGCCAGCAGTTGCAGCGATAGAACTCCAGGATATGGGGCTCGTCGATCCGGCTGATCCCGTCGCCCACCGGCGTGACCCGCCACCAGTCGGCGGGCGCGGCACGGCGCCGCTCGGAGGGGGTCGCGGCGCTCACCGTCTATCCCCCTGCGTGCCCGAAAACCCGGTCCTCTGCCACTGCGTCCCCATGGCCCCCAGAAAGCACCAGAGCCGCCCGGTCGGCAAGCGCCGAGGCGCGCCGCGCGCTTCTGTTCCGTCATGCGCAAGTCCTGTGCAGATCTTGCTCTCCGTTCCGTGATGCACCACCCCATATCGGGGGCAAGCACGGGTGTCCGTCGACGCCCGCCAGGAGAGACAGACATGCTCACTCAGATCAAAGGACTGCACCACGTCACGTCGCTGGCCGCCGATGCCCAGCAGAACAACGCGTTCTTCACCAAGACGCTCGGCCTGCGCCGCGTCAAGAAGACGGTGAATTTCGACGCGCCGGACGTCTATCACCTCTATTACGGCGATGAGGCCGGCACGCCCGGCTCGGTGATGACCTACTTCCCCTTCCCCAATGCCGCCCGCGGCAGACCGGGGATCGGCGAGGTCGGCGAGACCGGCTTTGCCGTGCCCAAAGGCGCGCTGCCCTACTGGCAGGAGCGGCTGGAGCGTCTCGGCGTGACCGGGCTGGCAGCCGACAGCGATTTCGGTCAGGCGCGCCTGCGCTTTGACGGGCCCGACGGCGATGGGTTCGCCCTGGTCGAGACCGAGGATACCCGCGCCCCCTGGACCGGCTCGGACGTTCCCGAAGAGGCCGCGATCAAGGGCTTCTCCGGCGCCCGTCTGCGTCTGCGCGATGCCGACGCCACGGGCGAGCTGCTGAGCTTCATGGGTTATGAGGCCACGGATGTCGCCGACGGCGTCCGGCGCTTTCAGCTGCCCGACGGCAACGGCGCCGACAGTATCGATCTGGAGGTGCACCCGGGCGCGAACTTCTCGCGGCCCGGGGCGGGATCGGTGCACCATATCGCCTTTGCCGTGCCCGACCGCGCGGCCCAGCTTGAGGTGCGCAAGGCGCTGCTGGACACCGGCTATTCCGTGACGCCCGTGATCGACCGGGACTATTTCTGGGCGATCTATTTCCGGACGCCGGGCAACGTGCTCTTCGAGATCGCCACCAACGAGCCCGGCTTCGACCGCGACGAGGACACCGCGCATCTGGGCGAGGCGCTGCGCCTGCCGGTCCAGCACGAACATCTGCGCCCGCAGCTCGAAGCGCATCTCGCGCCCATCACGGACTGAGAAGGAGAGACGGTATGACACGTGACAGCTATCACCATCTCGCCCGGCCGCCTGCGCCGGGCGCGCCCCTGGTCTTTGCCTTTCACGGCACCGGTGGCGACGAGCATCAGTTCGCGGCCCTCGTCGACCAGATCCTGCCCGGCGCG
>JBCDBB010000159.1:0-8896 GCA_039184415.1 Pseudomonadota bacterium | reverse complement strand
GGGCGGGATGCGCAAGCGGGCGGGGCTGGCCCGGGCGCTGGCCCTCGATCCCGAGATCGTGTTTCTCGACGAGCCGACCGCGGGGCTTGACCCGATCGGAGCGTCGGAGTTCGATGCGCTGATCCGCGGGCTCAGCCATTCGCTTGGTCTGACGGTCTTTTTGGTCACCCATGACCTTGATACGCTCTACGCAGTCTGCGATCGCGTCGCCGTGCTCGCCGAGCGAAAGGTGCTGGTGACCGGTACGATGGAGGATATGCTGAAGGTCGATCATCCGTGGGTGCACGAGTATTTCCACGGACCCAGAGCGCGCGCCGCCCAGGCGCAGGGCGCGGGCGACTGAGGGCAGAGCAGGCATGGAAACGCGCGCCAGGTACATCCTGATCGGGGCCTTCACGATCGCCGGGTTTGTCGGGATCGTGGCGTTCGTCCTGCTGTTCTCCCGCCTCCAGCTCGACCAGCAGTACGACTATTACGACATCGACTTCACCTCCGTGTCCGGGCTCGGCAACGCCTCCGACGTACGCTTCAACGGATTGCCGGTGGGCCGGGTGGTGGATGTGCGTCTGGCGCCCGACCGCTCCGGCACGATCCAGGTCCGGATCGAGATCGACGCCGACACGCCGGTGCGGACCGACAGCATCGCCACCATCGAGCCCCAGGGCGTGACCGGCGTGGCCTTCGTCGGCATCAGTTCGGGCGCCCCGAACGCGCCGCTGCTGGTGCCGCGCGAGGACGGGCAGATCCCCAAGATCACCGCCGGCCGCTCCACGCTCCAGACCCTGACCGAGGATGCCCCGCAACTGCTGGACGAGGCGCTGACCATCGCGCGGGAAATCGGCAATCTCTTCGACGGCGAGAACCAGGGCCGGATCCAGAACATCCTGGTCAATGTCGAAAACGCCTCCGACGAGTTCGCCAAGACGCTCAATGATTTCTCCAACGTGGCCGAGACGGTGACCGAATTCGCCCAGCAGATCAGCCGCTTCAACACCACGCTGGAAAGCCTGACCGGCGACATCACCGGGGTGCTGGAGGCGGCCAAGACGACGCTCGATTCCATCGGTGAGCTGTCCAACCAGGCCCAGACGTTCGTCTCCGACGGCTCCGAGGCGCTGGTGAGCGTACGCACCACCGTGGAGGATGCGGGCGACTATGTCACCGGCAGCCTGACCGACACGACCCAGCAGCTTCAGGAAACGCTGGCCGATCTGCGCGAACAGGCCAATGTGCTCAGCGCCGACGCAAGGGTACTGATGGGCACCTACAACACCACCGGGGAGACCGCGACCGCGGGGCTCCAGGAGGCGCGCGTCACGCTCCAGACGGTCGACCGGCTCATCGCGCGCGTCGATGAAACGGCTGTCGTCGTCACCGATACCGTCGCCCGTATCGACGCGCTGATCGAAAGCGAAGGCGGCCCGCTCCTGGCCGAAACCCGCGTGATGGTGGCCGAAGCGACGCGCGCGGTCGCCACCGTCAACGCCACGGTCCAGACCGATCTGCCCGCCATCATCGCCGATATCCGCTCCGCCACCGACACGGCCTCCACGGTGATCTCCGAGCTCGGCGAGAACCTGACCTCGGCCAGCGGGCGCATCGACGGCGTGGTGGATGAGGCCGAGAAGGCGCTGAGCGCCGCGACCACCGCCTTTTCCAACGCCAACGAGACGCTGACCGAGATCAACCGCGCGATGGAGACCGGCGACCGCGCGCTCGCCGCCGCCGAAAGCGCCTTTTCCGGGGCGAGCCGGGTGATCAATGACGACCTCTCGGGCATCATCTCGGGGCTGGAAGAGACGCTCGCGACGCTCCGACAGACCATCGGCCAGGTCTCCGACGACATCCCCGGCATCTCCGCGGACCTGCGCAATGCCAGCGACTCGGCCGCCTCGGCCTTCGCCGAGCTCCAGGCGATGGCGCAAGCCTCCGCCCCCGCGGTCGAGACCTTCGCGACGACCGCGCTGCCCATCTATACCCGGCTGGGGCAGGAGACGCGGGAACTGGTCGACAATCTCGACCGCCTGACCCTGCAGATCGAACGCGATCCGGCGCGGTTCTTTCTCGATAACGAAACGCCGGAGTTCAGAAGGTGAGCATGGCAGTGACCCAGGCCGCGATCTTACGCACGATCGCCATGATCCTCGCCCTTTCGGCACTGAGCGGATGCAGCGCCATCTCGGCGATCAGCAACGCCGCCCGACCGCTCGAGGTGTTCGAACTGCGCCCGCCCGACAATATTCCTGCCGCGCGCGGCCAGCTGGCCCGCGATCTCATCATCGAGGTCCCCACGACCAGCGGCGCGCTCGACACCGAACGGATCATGATCCGCCCCAACCCGCTCCAGGCGCAGTATCTGCCCGGCGTGCGGTGGAGCGGCCAGCTCCCGACCATGGTCCAGACCCTGCTCCTGCGCACGATCGAAGACACCGGCGGGCTGCGCTATGTCGGCCGGCGGCCGCTGGGCGCGCGGGGCGACTATGCGCTCGTCACCGAAATCGTCGATTTTCAGGCCGAGGCCATTCCGGGCAGCGGCGGGGCGACCGTCGATATCCGACTGATTTCCCGCATCGTCCTGGAAAGCGACGCGCAGATCCTGGCCAGCAGGACCTTCGCGGCCAGCGCGGCCACAACGACGACGGCAACCGACCCGCTGATCGTGGCCTTCGACGCCGCGGCGGACCAGATCCTGCCCGATTTCGCCGCCTGGGTGCTGTCCGTCCTGCGCTAGCGGCCGGCCGCGCCTGCCCTCAAACTCCGAAACGGGACCTGTTGCGCCCGCGGTCCGCATGCGTCCCGGTCCGCCCCGACGCAACGATCGCCATACCGGTCCTCCGCCCCGCGCCCACGTCACCCTTGCGCCACGGGCGCGGGACGGCTTTCTTCGGCGCGTCCCCCCTCTCCGGTCATCGATGCGGTCCATGCATTTTTACAAAGAGCCCCTGTTTCACTTCCTCCTGCTCGGCCTCACCGTCTTCGCCTGGTTTGCCTATCTGAACCCCGACAAGGCCGCGCCCGAGCCAGCCGACCGGATTGCCGTCGACGAGGGTGATATCGACCGGCTGATCGAGCTCTACAGCGCCACCTGGAACCGCCCCCCCAGCCTGCAGGAACTGGAAAAGCTCCAGGACACGCTCGTGCAGGAAGAGATCCTGGTCCGCGAGGCGCGCGCCCTCGGGCTCGACCGGGGCGACAGCGTCGTCCGCCAAAGGCTCAGCCAGAAGATGGTCTTTCTGATGACCTCCATGGCGCAGGCGGCGGAGCCCGACGAGGAGACCCTGCGCGCCTTTCTCTCCGACAATCCCGCGCGGTTCGAGGAGCCCGGGCGGATCGCCTTCCGGCAAATCGCCCTCGGCCCCGACCCCGACAGCCGGACGGTCGACGCAGCGATCGCGGCGCTGAACGGCGGCGCGCCGCCCGCGGATGTCGCTGCGCCCAGCCTCCTGCCCGAGAGCTTTCCCCTTTCAGGCCAGCAGCAGATCGACGGGATGTTCGGCGCCGGGGTCTTTGCCGAGCTCAGCCGCACACCGGCCGGGCAATGGGCCGGTCCCGTCCGCTCGGGCTACGGGCTCCATATCGTCCGGGTCGATGCCGTCGAGGACCACCGCCTGCCGCCGCTGGAGGACATCCGCGACGAGGTCCTCTTCGAATGGCGGCGCGACCTCGTCGCCAACCTGCTCGACGACCAGCGCCGGGCCCTGCGCGCACGCTACGAGATCACCGTGCTGCCCCCAGACGAGCTTGCCGCGAAGCTCGCGCAATGACGCTGCGCGCGACCCTTTTGGCGGCTCTGCTGACCCTGGTCTCCTGGACCGGCGCGCTCGGCCACGCGCTCGACCCCGCCTTTCTGAGCATCCGCCAGACCGGAGAGACGAGCTGGGAGGTGTTCTGGCGCATCCCCGATGTTGCCGGCCGCCCGATGGCCATCGGCGCCACCTTGCCGGGCGGATGCGCGCCGGCGACCGGGCCGGAACCGCGGTTCGACGGGGCGGCCTGGATCACCCGCTGGGTGACGCGCTGTCCCGAAGGCTTCGCCGGGCAGGAGATCGGGATCGAAGGTCTCTCCGCCCAGCGCGCCGATGCGCTGGTCCGTATCGAGGCGCTGGATCAGTCCGTCGCCACGACCCGGCTGACCCCCGACAGTCCCAGCTTCGCCGTGCCCGCCACGCCCTCGCGCTGGGACGTCTTCACCAGCTATCTCCTGCTGGGGTTCGAGCATATCCTCGAAGGGCTGGACCATCTGCTCTTCGTCTTCGCGCTCCTCGTGCTGATCCGCAGTTTCTGGCGGCTGGTGGGCGCAATCACCGCCTTCACGGTCGCCCATTCCATCACGCTCGGGCTGGCGACGCTCGGCCATATCACGGTACCGGGTCCCCCGGTCGAGACCGTCATCGCCCTCTCCATCGTCTTTCTCGCCATCGAGATCCTGAAATCGGGCCCGGACGCGGAGCGGCTCTCCGAACGGGCGCCCTGGGTGGTGGCCTTCCTCTTCGGGCTCCTGCACGGTCTGGGCTTTGCCGGGGCGCTCAGCGATATCGGCCTGCCCCGGCAGGACCTCGCCACGGCGCTCCTGGCCTTCAATCTCGGCGTCGAGGCCGGACAGCTGGCCTTCGTCATCGCCATCGCCGGCCTGGCCGCGCTGCTCCGCCGGGCTCTGCCGGCACTCCGCACGCTCTGGGCGGGGCCCCACGCCCCCGGCCGGGTCGCGATCGGCTATGCGGTCGGCAGCATCGCCACCTTCTGGACGGTCGAGCGGATCATGGGGTTCTAGCGCTCCCCCGCCGGAACGACGCTTCGGATCACCCAAGAGGACCCGACCGCAGGCCAAAGCGGGGCCGGCACCCCGCCATGGGCGCAGGCGCGCGGCTGGCCTCGCAGAGTGTCAGCGGCAGTTCCCGGTCGGGCCCGGGCGCCCGCGCGGCCCCTTTCACACCGGCGCGCCCGCGCGCGTCTCGGTGACATTGGGGGCGAAACTCTCGGCCGAAGCCAGCGCCCATTCCCGCGCAAAATCGCCCTCCGCCTTTCCGTCGAGCAGCGCGTTCCGCTCAAGCGAGGGATAGATTTCATCGAAATGGAACTTCGCTTCGTTGGTGCCGCGGTACCAGATGAAATGGGGCACGAGCTTGTCGGGATCGTCCAGCCCCATGGCGCCGACCATGTCGAAGAATACCTTCAGCGTGTTGCGCTGAAAATTGGCCACCCGCAGATGGCGCGTATCGATGTCCAGCGCTCGGCTGCGGACCGGGTCCTGCGTCGCGATCCCCGTCGGGCACTTGTTGGTATTGCAGGATTGCGACTGGATGCAGCCGAGCGACAGCATCATGGTGCGCGCCGCATTCACCAGATCCGCGCCGACCGCGATTTTCCGCACCAGCTCGTAGCCGCTGGCGGTCTTGCCCGACGAGATCACCCGGATCTTGTCGCGCAGTCCGATCCCGCGCAGGCAGTTATGCACGAAATGGGTGGCCTCGATGCAGGGCACCCCGAACCGGTTGCTGTACTCGACGGGCGCGGCGCCGGTGCCGCCTTCGGCCCCGTCGACGGTGATGAAATCGGGCAGGATGCCGGTCTCGACCATCGCCTTGCAGATCGCCATGAACTCGTAGCGGTGCCCGATGCAGAGCTTGAACCCCACCGGCTTGCCGCCGCTGAGCTCGCGCAGCTGCACCACGAAATCGAGCAGGCCCTTGGGCGTCTCGAAGGTCCGGTGCGCAGGCGGCGAGATCACGTCCTTGCCGATCTCGACCAGCCGGATATCGGCGATCTCCTGGGTCACCTTCGCCGCCGGCAGAACCCCGCCATGGGAGGGTTTCGCGCCCTGGGAGATCTTGATTTCGATCATCTTGACGTGATCGTGCGCGGCGCGCTTCTGGAACTCCTCGGGATGGAAATCGCCATCCTTCGTGCGGCAGCCGAAATAGCCGGTGCCGATCTGCCAGACGATGTCGCCGCCCTCCAGCAGATGGTGGGGGCTCAGGCCCCCTTCGCCCGTGTTGTGGTAAAACCCCGCCACCTTGGCGCCGCGGTTGATCGCCCGCACCGCATTGGCGCCCAGCGCGCCGAAGCTCATCGCCGAACAGTTCAGCCGCGCCGCGCTATAGGGCTGCTTGCACTGGTCGCCGCCGATCATCACCCGCTTGGTCTCTTCCCGGACGGTGGTGGGCGCGATCGAATGCGGCGCCCCGCCATAGCCCGGTTCCATGATGTCATGCTCGGTGCCGAAGGGCATCGTGTCGTCGAGATTCTGCGCCCGGCGATAGACCAGATTGCGGTCCTCCCGGCTGAAGGGCAGCTCGTCGGTGTCGCTGGCGATGAAATACTGGTGAATCTCGGGCCGGATCGATTCCAGCGCATAGCGGATATAGGCCGCGACCGGGTAGAGCCGGTTGAGCGTGTGGCGGCTCACGAAAAGATCGTGCAGCCCGACGACCGTATAGATCGACAAGAGCGCCACGATCCAGAACCCCAGGGGCCAGTAGAGGTACGAAATCACGGCCAGGGCCGGGTTGACCCCCAGGGCGATGAACCAAAACCATTTCTGCATCAGTGTCATGGCCGAGAATTCCTTGCGATCAATGCTTGGTCGGTATCATCCCATAAGGGCCCGGTACTCCTCGCGCCAGCCTTCCCAGACCTCATGGTCGCCGCGCACGCCGAGCAGACCTTCCTTGACCTTGGCCATGCCAAAGCCCCAGGCCTCGCCCGTCTTGATCTTGGGCGGCATCACCAGCTCTCCGCTCGACACGATCGCGTCGATGATGAAGGGTTTGTCGGATGCCTTCGCCCGCGCGATGGCCGGTCCGATATCGGCGGCATGCTCCACGCGCACGCCGTCTCCGCCGCAGGTGCGCGCGAAGGCCGCGAAATCGGGATTGACCAGGCCGGTCGCCTTGAAATCATGCGCCATGCCCGAGGTTTCCATCTCCATCTTCACGAAGCCGAACTCGGAATTGTTCAGCACGATGACCTTGATCGGCCAGCCATAGCGCGCCGCGGTCACGAAATCGGCGAGCGACATGCCGAACCCGCCATCGCCGCAGAGCGCCCAGACCTCGCGATCCGCATGCAGGGCCGCCGCGCCGAGACTGACGGGGAGCCCGCAGCCGACGGAGCCATGGTTGAAGCCGCTGACCATGCGCCGCTCGCCCGCCATCTCCATCTGCCGGGCGAGCCAGACCGTGCATTCGCCCACATCGAAGGCAAAGACCGCGTCGGACGCCGCCGCATCGCTGACTGCGCGGGCAAAGAGCTGGGGATGGAGCGGCTCGTCCGTCCGTGACAGGCTGGCCTGCTGGGACATGTGCGCCCGCCACTTGTCCCGCATCGGCAACAGGTGGTCGCGGAACCGGGCCGACCGGCCGGGCTCCAGCTTGTCCAGCAGCGCGCGCACCGTCTCCCCGACATCCGCCGCGATGCCGAGCGTGACCGGCGCACGGCGCCCGATATGGTGCAGCCTGTTGTCCACCTGGATGATCGGGCGGCCATCGGGCAGGAACTCGTCATAGGGAAAATCGGTGCCGAGCATCACCAGAACATCGCAATCGGAGACCGCGTGAAACCCGGCGGGATTGCCGATATTGCCGGTCATCCCGACTATGGGCCCCTCGACCGGCTCGAACACCTCCTTGGCGCGCAGGGTATGGGCCACCGGCGCGCCGGTGCGCTCGGCCAGCGCCAGCACATCGGCGCGCGCGCCGCGGCACCCGACGCCACAGTAGAACGTCACGCGTTTGCCGGAATTGATGATCTCCGCCGCCTCGGCCAGCTGATCGGGATCCGGCGCCGTCACCGGCCATGCCGGCACCACCGGGCGCTCGTAATGCTCGCTCGTGATGTCCTGCACGATGACATCGGCGGGGATCTCGATCCGCGTCACCACCCGTTCCGTCAGCGCCTTCTGCACCGCCAGCGCCGCCATCCGCGGCATCTGCGCCGGGCTTTCGATGATCGCCTGATAGTCGCAGACATCGTCGAAGGCCTTCGCCAGATCCATCTCCTTGTGATACTCGCTGCCGCGCTCGGTCCGCGGCACCTGACCGGTGATCGCGACGACCCCGGCGCCCTCCGCCTTGGCATTGTAGAGCCCGTTGATCAGATGCAGCGCGCCGGGCCCCGCGGTGCCCGCGCAGACGCCGATGGCCCCCGTAAGCTGCGCCTGGGCGCTGGCCGCATATGCCGCGTGTTCTTCGTGGCGCACCGTGATCCAGCGCAGTCGCGGGTCCTGGATCACCCCGCTCACGAACGGGTTGATGACATCGCCCACGATGCCGAAGACATCGCGCGCGCCGGCATGCGCCAGCACATCGAGCAGGCTTTCGGTGATGCTACGGGCCATGGCGTCTCCTTTGGTCCCTTGTTGCCAGCAGTGGCGTTAAAAGGGAATTGCAAAGTGGCGGGACCCACGCCCGGAACGCAGACCTGCACCTTGTTTTTACTGCATTTTCGCAGCCAGGGGGCCCGAAAACGCATCACCTCCGTCAGCCGGCGCGAACATTTGCGCGGATCGGCGCTTCGGTGCATGCTGATCCGAAACCAGCCACGGCGCGGTGAACGGATATGCGTGACAGTGGATTGCTGCAGCAGTTGGCGTTGCTTTGGGCCCTGCTCCGGGCCTCGCTCCGGGCCTCGCTCCGGACCGCGTTCCGGACACGGCTCCGGGCGCCGGTCGGGACAGGCGTGCTGGCTGCTGGGCTGGCTCTGGGGCTGGCCACGGCGGGGCCCTTGCGGGCACAGGAGTTCCGGTTCGAGGATCTGGGCACCGTACGCGCCGCCGGAAAGATCGCGCCGGAGGCGTTTCTCAGCCAGTTCATCCTGCTCGATGTCGCCGAAAGCGGGCATTACCGGCTGTCCATGGCGTCGCCCGGGGCGCTCCTGCTCCATGCGTTCGAGACCGAGG
>JBCDBB010000158.1:0-8904 GCA_039184415.1 Pseudomonadota bacterium | reverse complement strand
TTCGGCGGCCCCGTTCTTTCCAGACAGCCGGTGCGGGAGTGACGGCCAATGCTCTTGTCGATGACAGGGATCGAAAAGTCCTTCGGCGGTGTCCCCGCGCTGCGCGGCGCGGGGATCGACGTCGCGCCTGGCGAGGTGCATGCGCTGATCGGGCAGAACGGTGCAGGCAAATCGACGCTGATCAAGATTTTGACGGGGGTCTACCGCCGCGATGGCGGAGGGATCAGCTTCGCGGGCCATCCAAGCGACGTCGTCAGTCCGCGCGAGGCGCAGGAAGCGGGCATCGCCACAATCTATCAGGAGCTCAACCTCGTCCCGCTCCGCTCGGTCACCGAAAATGTGGTGATGGGTTACGAACCCAAAGCCTTGGGCGTCTTGATCAACTGGCGCGAAGCGCATCGTCGGACACGTGAGATATTGGCCCGTTTCGATATCGACATTGACGTTACCGCGCCACTGGGGAGCTACGCGACGGCGATCCAGCAGCTTGTGGCCATCGCCCGGGCTGTATCGCTTGATGCACGGTTGGTGATCATGGACGAGCCGACCTCCTCGCTCGATGCCAAGGAGGTGGAGATCCTCTTTGGCGTCATCCGCGAGCTGAAACGCCAGGGTGTTGCGGTTCTCTACGTGTCGCATTTTCTCGACGAGCTGTTCGAGATCTGCGACCGGGTGACGGTTATGCGCGACGGCCAGACGATCTCGACCCGCCAGCTGTCCGAGGCGACGAAGCTCGACATGATCGCCGACATGCTTGGACGCAATCCAGATGAGGTCGCCGCCGAGGGCATGACCGAGTTCGGCGGGGCGTCGGCCAAGCGCGGCCCCGTGCGGCTGCATGCCGAGGGTGTGGCGACCGGGCCACGGCTCAAGCATTTCGATCTGACATTGCACGAGAGAGAGATTGTCGGCTTGGGCGGGCTTCTGGGATCCGGGCGTACCGAAGCGGCCCGGGCGCTCTTTGGTGTCGACGCCGCGCAGTCAGGCAGTGTCGAGATCGAAGGCGCGGGTGTCCGTTTGGAGGGTCCCGCTGAGGCCATCCGCGCCGGGATGGGGTTTCTGGCCGAGGACCGTAAGGCGGAGGGCATCATCCCCGACATGTCGGTCCGCGAGAACCTGACTCTCGCACTCCTGCCCAAACTGGCATCCGGCGGACAGATCGATTTCGGCCGGGAACGCGAGATCGTCGCGCGCTTCGTCCGCGCGCTCGGCATCAAGACCACCGATATGGATCAGCCGATCCGCGAGTTGTCCGGAGGTAACCAGCAAAAGGTCCTGCTTGCCCGCTGGCTCGCCACGGAGCCGGACATACTGATCCTCGATGAGCCAACCCGGGGCGTGGATGTCGGCGCCAAACGCGAGATTCAGGCCTTTGTGCGCGGCTATGTCGAAAAGGGCTTCAGCGTGGTGCTCATCAGCTCCGAATTCGAGGAGATCGTCGAGGGCGCCGACCGCATCATCGTGATGCATGAAGGGCGCTCCGTGGGTGAGCTGACCAACCCGGGCGTGACGGAAAACATGCTGGTCAGTGCCCTGGCGCAGCATGACGAAGAGGCGGCGGTATGGACCAGTCCGTGAGCATCGAAAAGCCTTCGGTCCGGCCCGGCCTTCGTCTCCATGGCGGGCTTCTGGCGCTCGTGCTGTTGGTGGCCTTCAACGCGCTCGTCACGCCGAACTTCCTGCAGTTGCAGACACTTTTCGTGAATATCAGCCAGGTGGCGACCATCGCCATCGTGGCCATGGGCATGACCCTGGTCATCGCAACCGGCGGGATCGACCTTTCCGTTGGGGCTGTCATGGCCCTCGCCGGGGCGTTGGCGCCGCTGATTTTTCTGTCGGACTTCGGGATGGCCTATCCGACGCTCGGCGTGGCGGCCGCCTTTGTTTTGCCGCTGATCGTCGCGGGGTTTTGCGGGCTGTTCAACGGTGCGATGGTCGCCATATTGGGGATTCAGCCGATCATCGCGACGCTGATCCTGTTCATCTCGGGACGCGGGATCGCGCAGGTGCTGACCAACGGCAACCTGCAGACCTTCTCGAACCCAGCCTTCAGCTATCTCGGCACCGGCAAGATCCTCGGTCTCCCGTTTCAGGGATGGCTGGCGCTGGCGATCGCGTGCGTGCTGTTTCTGATCATCACGCGCACGATCTGGGGCCGGTATCTACTGGCGGTCGGCGGCAATGAGCGGGCGGCCTACCTGTCGGGTGGGCCGGTGCGGCGGGTCAAGATCGGAGCATATGTGATCTGTGCGATGCTGTCAGGGCTTGCGGGGCTGATCGTTGTCGCGATCAATTCCGCCTCCGACGCGGCGCGCAACGGCAACCTCATGGAGCTCGACGCCATCGCCGCGGCTGTGGTGGGTGGCGCATTGCTGCAGGGTGGGCGGGCCCCGATCTTTGGCGCGATCCTCGGCGCCATCATCATCCAGCTCGTCAAATACACGCTCTTGGCCAACGGGGTCGAAGACGAGGTCGCGCTGATCGTCAAGGCGCTGATCATCGTGGCGGCAGTCTGGATTCAGCAGAGACGGAAGGCCTGAGACATGCTCGATGACAGTGCATTCGATCTGCGCCGCACACTGCAACGCAACTCCGCCTCCCTTACGGTTTGGGTCGTGCTCTTCGCTCTCATAGCCTTTGGCCTGATGCGCTACGAGAATTTCGGAAGCGCCTACAATATCACCTCCTTTCTGAACTATAATGCCATGTTCATCGCCATCGCGCTCGGCATGTGTTTCGTGATCATGACGGGGGGCATCGATCTGTCGGTGGGCTCGGTGGCGGCCTTCACCTCGGTCGTGGCGGCTTATCTCAGTCCCTATGGTATTCAGATTGCGCTGCCCGGCGCGATTGCCGCGGGTCTCGCCTTTGGAGCGATCAACGCGCTCTTCGTGATCGTACTGAACATCCCGCCCTTTATCGCGACCTTGGCGACAATGCTTGGTGCCAAGGGCGGGGCGCTGGTGATTTCGGGCGCGCAGACGATCTCGGTCGACTGGACCTCGAACTTCACGAAGCTCGGCATGGAACAGGCGGGCGGAGTCCTGCCCTGGACGATCCTGATCGTCGGCGTTCTGGCCGTCGTGCTATGGATCGTGCTGGAAAAGACCACGATCGGGCGCACGGTACTCGCGATCGGCGGCAGCGAGGATGCGTCCGCGCTCATGGGGCTGAAAGTCAACCGTGCCAAGGCCTTCGTCTACATCCTCTCGGGTGGCTGTGCGGGGCTGGCCGGGTTGTTTCTCGCTTCGGGCTTTGGCGCGGGCCAGCCCCTCGAAGGGATCGGATGGGAGCTCTCGGCCATCGCCTCGGTCGTCGTGGGGGGGACGCTGCTCACCGGCGGGCTGGGGTCCGTGCCTGCGACAGTGGCCGGCGCGCTGCTGCTGGGGCTCGTCTTCAACATCCTCAATTTCGAGAACGGTCGCGGCACGATCAGTTTCAGCGCCTATTGGCAGATGGTGATCCGCGGCGGTTTTCTCTTCGTGGTCATCCTGTTCCAGGCCCGTCTCATGGCCCGGCACCAGAAGGCCGCCGCATGAGCGCGATCCGGTCCGTCGAGTGCCGTCTCTACAGGGTGCCCCTGCCGGAGGTGCTCCATGACGCCAAGCATGGCGACCATACCCATTTTGAACTGGTGACCGTCACGATCCGTCTTGCAGATGGTTCCGACGGGACGGGCTATACCTACACCGGTGGCAAGGGCGGGCACGCCATCCGGGCCATGGTGGAGCATGACCTTACACCCATGCTGCTGGGCCGGGACGGGACTGAGATCGCCTCGCTCCATGACGCGATGCAATGGCATGTCCACTATGTCGGGCGGGGCGGGATCGCCTCTTTCGCGATCTCGGCGGTGGATATCGCGCTTTGGGACCTGCGTGGGAAACGCACCGGCCAGTCCCTGGTCGAGATGGCGGGTGGGGCCTCGGATCGCTGCAAGGCCTATGCCGGCGGTATTGATCTCAACTTTCCCCTGGAAAAGCTCTTGCGCCAGACGGAAGGGTATCTCGACCGCGGATTCAACGGCGTGAAGATCAAGGTGGGTCTACCCGATCTGACGGAGGATCTGTCGCGCGCCCGCGCCGTGCGGGAGGTTCTAGGTTCCGACCGCGCCTTTATGGTCGATGCCAACTACGCCATGACTGTCGACCAGGCGATCGTGGCCGCCCGGGGCTTCAAGGACTATGACGTGCTGTGGTTCGAGGAACCCACAATCCCCGACGACTACAAGGGGTTCGGGCGCATCGCCGAGGCGACCGGGGTGCCCTTGGCGATGGGGGAAAACCTGCACACGATCCACGAGTTCGAATATGCGGTTGCCGATGCACGGCTGAGCTTTCTCCAGCCGGACGCCTCGAATTGCGGTGGGATCACCGGATGGCTTCAGGTGGCGGACCTGTGCGAACAGCGCGGCATCCCGGTTTGTAGCCATGGCATGCAGGAGCTCCATGTCAGCCTCGTCTCGGCTCGGCCCAGTGCGGGCTGGCTGGAGGTGCATTCCTTTCCAATCGACACCTACACGACCCGTCCCCTGGTGGTCCAAGATCATCTGGCCGTCGCTCCCGATCAGCCGGGCATCGGCGTTACGTTCGACTGGGAGATGCTGGAGGCCGCGCAGGCCGGTCGGCTCAGCCCAGTGCTCTCATAGAGGACCCGCCCATGCCGGCAAATCCCATCGCCGCCTTCTACCGGGGCAACAAGCAGTTCGACGTCGAGCCCGTCGCGTCAGCCGATCCGGGACCGGGTGAGGTTGCGATCCGCATCGCCTATTGCGGCATCTGCGGCACCGATATGCATGTCTATCACGGCAACATGGACGCCCGCGTCGGGCTGAACCGGATCGTCGGCCACGAGATGTCCGGTACGGTTGCCGCCGTTGGGGCACATGTGGACGATGTCACTGTTGGGGAAAAAGTTGTGGTGCGGCCGCTTGATCCGTGCGGCGACTGTCCGGCCTGTGTCGCAGGGCATCGCCATCTCTGCCACAGGCTGAAGTTCCTCGGCCTCGATACGGACGGTGCGATGCAGGATTTCTGGGTGGTGCCGGCGCATACGGTTCACCGATTGCCCGAGGGAATGCAGCTCGACCATGCTGCGCTGATCGAGCCCGTCGCCGTTGCCTGCCACGACGTCCGCCTGTCCAGCCTGCGGGCTGGAGAGGATGCGGTTGTCATCGGCGGCGGCCCCATAGGAGTGCTGGTCGCCATGGTCGCGCGTGAGGCGGGCGGCCATGTCGTGATTTCGGAGGTCAATCCCAACCGGCTGGCGATTGCCCGGACGCTGGGGTTCGATGTCGTGAACCCGGTCGAGGAGGATCTCTTCGCTGCCATCGACGCTCGGACGGGCGGCAAGGGGGCTGACGTCGTCTTTGAGGTTTCCGGCACGCAGCCCGGAGTCGACGCCATGACGGCGGTCGCTGCCACGCGCGCGCGGATCGTTATGGTTGCCATTCATGCCACCAAGCCGCAGATCGATCTCTTTCAGTTCTTCTGGCGCGAACTGAAACTGATCGGCGCGCGGGTCTATGAACCGGAGGACTATGAGCAAGCGATTGCGTTGGTCTCAGGGGGTGCCATAGATGCGGACACGGTCATCACTGATGTCAGTCCGCTGGCGGAGATCCAGCAGGCGTTCGAGGCGCTGGATCGCAGCCCAACCGCGCTGAAGAGCCTGATCCGTGTCGGAGGTGAGGCATGAGCGGCCTGTTTGATCTAGCCGGGAAGACCGCTCTCGTCACAGGTGCCAAGCGCGGGATCGGCCGAGCCATGGCCGAGGGACTGGCCGAGGCCGGGGCCGACATTCTGGGCGTGAGCGCGACACTCGAGAGTTCGGGTAGCGCCGTCGGCCAGGTGGTCGAGGCAAAAGGCCGGTCTTTTCGCGGCTACGCCTGCGACTTCTCGGACCGTGCTGCGCTCAACGCATTCACGTCCGGCTTGGAGGCGGAGGGGATCGTTCCCGACATTCTCATCAATAATGCGGGTACGATTCGCCGGAAGCCGGCTGCGGAGCACGACGATTCGTTATGGGACGAGGTGATCGAAACGAACCTGACCGCGCAGTTCGTCCTGAGCCGCGAGATCGGGCGCAAGATGGTGGCCCGCGGCTCGGGCAAGATCATCTTCACGGCCTCGCTGCTGACATTCCAGGGTGGCATCACCGTTCCCGGCTATGCGGCGTCGAAGGGCGGTGTCGGGCAGCTGACCAAGGCGCTCGCCAATGAATGGGCGTCCCGAGGCGTCAACGTGAATGCGATTGCCCCGGGCTATATCGCGACCGACAACACCCAGGCGTTGCAGGATGATCCCGACCGCTCCAAAGCCATTCTGGAACGCATTCCGGCCGGGCGATGGGGCCGGCCCGAGGATTTCGTCGGACCGGCGGTCTTTCTGGCGTCGTCGGCGTCGGATTATGTCCATGGTGAGATCCTGACAGTCGACGGGGGATGGATGGGGCGCTGAGAGCGTTCCGATCCCCAGGCTTCCATACGCTGCTCTTCGCGACCTGATTTGCAAACCAGAGCCGCCCGCTCTCCAAAACCGGCACCGAATTCTTGGTACGGCTTCTCGAGCGCGACGCGACGAGAGGCCGACACTCGAAACTCGGCCCCTTGAATTCGTTGCGTCGCCATGCCATCAGGTTATAACCAAATGGTTACTTAAGCGACGCAGACTTCGGAGTTCAGACCCGTGATCAAGCAGTGTTCAGCTCAAGATGCGGTTGCGATCATTCGGGACGACGCGGTGATCGCGGTGAATTCCTCAAGCGGTCTTTGTTGCCCCGACGCGGTGCTCGAGGCGCTCGGCCAGCGGTTCGAAGCTACAGGCGCACCGCGAGGACTGACCAGCATTCACCCGATCGCGGCGGGCGACTTCTTCGGGACCAAAGGCGTGGACCACTACGCCCGTCCGGGTTGTCTGACGCGCATCATCGGCGGGTCCTATCCGTCCGGCCCCTCCAAAGCAGAGCCGCCGCTCATTTGGCAGATGATCGGGGCCAACGAGGTCGAGGCCTACAATCTGCCCTCCGGCATCATCTTCGACATGCTGCGCGAGGGCGCGGGCCACCGTCCGGGCGTGCTGACTAAAGTTGGGATGGAGACTTTCGTTGATCCCGATCTCGAAGGCGGTGCGATGAACGATGCTGCCCGCGCAAGGCCAATCGTCCAACGCCGCGAATTCGATGGTGAGGACTGGCTCCATTTTCCGGCCCTGAAGCCTGACGTCGCGATCATCCGGGCCACGACCGGAGACGAGAATGGCAACCTGAGTTTCGAAGGCGAGGGCGCGACCCTCGGAGCGATGGAGATGGCGCTGGCCGCCCACAATTGCGGCGGCAAGGTGATCGCTCAGGTCCGGCGCGTGGCCAAGTCAGGATCCTTGCGGCCCCATGACGTTCATGTGCCGGGAATCCTCGTCGATATGGTCGTCGAGGCACCGGAAATGCTGCAGACCACCGCGACGCCTTACGACCCGGCGATCTCGGGTGAACTGATCCGACCGCTGGACAGCTTCAACCTGCCCGAATTCGGCGTCGGCAAGGTCATCGCGCGGCGCGTCGCCCAGGAGATGCGGCGCGGCTGGGCGGTCAATATCGGCTTTGGTGTGTCGGCCAATGTGCCACGTATCTTCCTTGAGGAAGGCCAGCATGGCGCCGTCACCTGGGTTATCGAGCAGGGTGCCGTAGGCGGTGTGCCGCTGCTCGACTTCAAATTCGGGTGCGCCTCGAACGCAGAGGCCTTCGTCAGTTCGCCGCATCAGTTCGCCTACTTCCAGGCCGGCGGTTTCGACTGTTCGCTACTGTCCTTCCTGGAGATCGGTGCAGACGGGTCGGTCAATGTTTCGCGGCTTGCCGCGACACCGCACCGGACTGCCGGGGCAGGCGGTTTCGTCGACATCACGGCGCGGGCCAAGCGGATCATCTTTTCTGGCAACTTCAATGCCGGCGCCAAAATGCGGGTCGACAACGGCAAGCTCGTGATCGATCGGGAGGGCAGGATCGCCAAGATCGTCCCCGAAGTCGATCAGGTCAGCTTTTCCGGCCGCCGTGCCGTCGCGCAGGGGCAGGAGGCGCTCTACGTCACAGAGCGCTGCGTCATCCGGCTGACCCCGGACGGGCTTGAGGTCATGGAGGTCGCACCCGGCGTCGATCTGCAACGGGATGTGCTGGATCAGGCCGATGCACCCTTGCGGGTCTCCAATGATCTGCGCGAAATGAACGCCGCGCTCTTCCGGCCCGAGCCCATCGGTTTGACGCCATGAGCGACAACCGTATTGCCGTGACAGTCGACGACGGTATCGCGCACCTGCGGTTGACCCGTCCCGACAAGCTCAACGCGCTGGACGCGGAGATGGTGGCGGAGCTCTCGCGCTGTTGCGCCCGGATCGAGCGCGACTCCCGGGTTCGGGTCGTGATCCTGTCGGGCGAGGGCAAGGCTTTCAGCGCGGGCGGAGACATCGATGCCTGGTCGGATACGAGCGCTGACGAGTTCGGGCGCCACTGGGTGCGCGACGGTCACGCGGCGTTCGATACTCTCGCCCGGCTGCATCAGCCGGTGATCGCGGTGCTGGACGGTCATGCGCTAGGTGGCGGGCTGGAGCTTGCAGCCTGCGCCGATATGCGCGTCGCGGAGGCGCAGATCCGGATCGGACAGCCCGAGACCGGGCTCGGAATCATTCCGGGCTGGTCGGGCACGCAGCGGGCCGTGCGCCGTTTCGGGGCACAGACTGTCCGGCGCATGGCGCTGTTCGGTGAGGTCTTTTCGGCGGATCAAGCGCTGGCGCTCGGCCTTGTCGACAAAGTTGTCGGGACTGGCGAGGGCATGGCCGCCGCCGAGGTTCTGGCGGCGCAAGTCATTGCCCGAAGCCCGCGGGCGACCGAACTGACCAAGATGCTGATCGCCATGGC
>JBCDBB010000157.1:0-9004 GCA_039184415.1 Pseudomonadota bacterium | reverse complement strand
GCTTGCCGAACCCTTACTCCTGCTCGACGACCCTCAGACTCAGCTCGCGGAGCTGCTCGTTCAGCGGCTCGGACGGTGCGCCCATCATCAGATCCTCGGCGCGCTGGTTCATCGGGAACATGATGACCTCACGGATATTGGCCTCATCGGCCAAGAGCATCACGATCCGGTCGATACCCGCCGCACAGCCGCCATGGGGCGGCGCGCCATATTTGAACGCCGTGGCCAACCCACCGAACTGCGAGTCCACCTCCGCCTTCGAATATCCCGCGATTTCAAAGGCTTTTTCCATGATTTCGGGGCGATGGTTGCGGATCGCGCCGCTCAGGATCTCGTAGCCGTTGCAGCTCAGATCATACTGGAAGCCCTTGACCTCCAGCGGGTCGCCCTCCAGCGCCGCCATCCCGCCCTGGGGCATGGAAAAGGGGTTATGCTCGAAATCGATCTCGCCGGTCTCTTCATGCCGGTAGAAGACCGGGAAATCGACAACCCAGGCAAAGGCGAACCGGTTCTCGTCCGTCAGCCCCAGCTCATTGCCGATCTCGACCCGAGCCTTGCCCGCAACCACCTGGAAAGTCGACGGTTTTCCGCCTAGGAAGAAGGCCGCATCGCCGACCCCGAGCCCCAGCTGCTGGCGGATCGCCTCGGTCCGCTCCGGCCCGATATTCTTCGCCAGCGGCCCCGCGGCCTCCATCTCGCCGTCTTTCTCGCGCCAGAAAATATAGCCCATGCCCGGCAGACCTTCTTTCTGGGCAAACGCGTTCATCCGGTCGCAGAACTTGCGGCTGCCGCCCGTGGGTGCGGGGATGGCGCGGATCTCGGTGCCCTCCTGCTCCAGCAGTTTGGCGAAAATGGCAAAGCCAGATCCGCGGAAATGCTCGGATACAACCTGCATTTTCAACGGGTTGCGGAGGTCAGGCTTGTCGGTTCCGTACCAGAGCGCGGCGTCGGCATAGGAGATCTGGGGCCAGTCGGTATCGACACGCCGCCCCTGGCCGAATTCCTCGAACACGCCCGCAATCACCGGATGAACCGTGTCGAAAATATCCTGCTGGGTGACGAAACTCATCTCGATATCGAGCTGGTAGAAGTCGGTCGGCGACCGGTCCGCGCGGGGATCCTCGTCGCGGAAACAGGGCGCTATCTGGAAATATTTGTCGAATCCTGCGACCATTGTGAGTTGTTTGAACTGCTGCGGCGCCTGGGGCAGCGCGTAGAACCGCCCCGGGTGGAGCCGCGAAGGCACAAGGAAGTCGCGCGCGCCCTCGGGCGAACTCGCGGTGATGATAGGGGTCTGAAACTCGGTGAAGCCGATCTCCCACATCCGCCGGCGCATGGAGGCAACCACATGGGATCTCAGCATAATATTGTCATGGAGCCCATCGCGGCGCAGGTCGAGATAGCGATAGCGCAGGCGGGTTTCCTCGGGATACTCCTGCTCGCCGAAGACCATCAGCGGCAGTTCTTCGGCGGCGCCCAGCACCTCGATATCGCGGATGAAGACCTCGACCTCGCCCGTGGGGATCTTGGGATTGATCAGGCTCTCGTCGCGCGCCTTGACCTCGCCGTCGACGCGGATGCACCATTCCGAGCGCACGGATTCAACTTGAGAGAACACCGGACTGTCGGGATCGGCGAGCACCTGGGTCATGCCGTAGTGGTCGCGCAGGTCGATGAAGAGAACCCCGCCATGGTCGCGCACGCGGTGCACCCAGCCGGACAAGCGCACGATTTCGCCGACATTGTCCTTGGTCAGTTCGGCGCAGGTATGACTGCGGTAAGAATGCATGAATGTTCCCCAGGGGTGGATCAGGTCGCGCCGATACACCTTGCGCCCGGGCGCGTGTCAAGGCGCCGGCGAAAACTTACGCCATGCAGGATGCCGCAGAAGGAGGCCTGACGATGGAACACACAGTAAATCACCGGACCTCTTCGGGGCTCCAGCCCTGGGCGCTGCTGCTCGATCGATATCTGCGCAGCTTCCTGCGCGTCGGCCGGTTGCGCCTGACCTGGCCCGACGGGCGGGTGAGCGACTATGGCGACCCCAAGGCCCCGGCCTTTGCCCTTGCGCTCTGCGATGCCTCCCTGCCTCGGCGCCTTGTGATGTCGCCCGAACTCGCGCTCGGCGAGGCCTATATGGACGGAACGCTGCGGCTTCAGGACGACGATCTGCATGGCATGTTCGGCCTCCTGCTGCGCAACCGGGTCCGCGATCCGGGCTGGCTGTTGCGCATCGACAATCTCGGGCGCGCCGCACGCAGACGCATCGACCACTGGAACCCGGTGCACCGGGCCCGCGCCCAGGTCTCGCATCACTATGATCTCGACGGCGGGCTTTACGATCTCTTTCTGGACAGCGACCGGCAGTATTCCTGCGCCTACTTTCCCGACCCGGACATGGATCTCGATACAGCGCAGGAAGCCAAGAAGCGCCATATCGCAGCCAAGCTCCGCCTGAGCCCCGGTACGCGCGTGCTCGATATCGGCTGCGGCTGGGGCGGGATGGCGATCACGCTGGCGCGGGACTACGGCGCCAGGGTGACAGGGGTGACGCTCTCCCACGAACAGCACAAGCTCGCACGCGCGCGGATGGCCGAGGCCGGGCTCACCGACCAGGTCGACATCCGGCTCTGCGACTATCGCGAGGTCACCGGTGAGTTCGACCGGATCGTGTCGGTGGGCATGTTCGAACATGTCGGCCCGCCCCACTACCGCGAGTATTTCGACCATGTTCAGAGGCTGCTCAGCGCAGACGGGATCGCGCTCATCCATTTTATCGGCCGCGCCTTCGAGCCCGCACCGCAATCGCCCTGGATCCTCAAGTACATCTTTCCGGGCGGCTACACCCCGGCAATGTCCGAGGTGTTCGGTCCGTTGGAACGCGCGCATCTGTGGTGCTGCGACATGGAGGTCTGGCGGCTGCACTATGCCACAACGCTTCGCCACTGGTTCGACCGGTTCACCGCGCGGCGGGGCGAGGCCGAAGCCCTGTATGACGCGCGCTTCTACCGGATGTGGCGGTACTACCTCGCCGCCTCCGAGATGACCTTTCGCGAAGGGGCCCAGGCGGTCTACCAGCTCCAGCTGGCCAAGACGCAGACAGCTGTACCTCTGTCGCGGGACTATCTCTGCTAGCGGATGCGCGCCCGGCGCGGCTTACGTTGCGCCAACGGCCTCACGCGACAGTTCGAACCGGCAGGCCGGCGCGCCCATGGCGCAGCAGGCGGTCTCGGCGCAGCGCAGGCACGGATCGACCAGCCGCGTGAAGAGCCGCTCGAACACCGCAGCATGCCAATGGCAGAGCGGGTGGCCGGCATGTTCGCCCCGCACCACCGGATTGTCCGCCAGCTCGAAGACCAGGGGACGGGTGGAGACCACCGAAAAGCGTCCCGACCCGGCAAAGGTCCAGGCATGCTTGGCGACCGCGCGGGCGAGGATGGGCGCCGCGGCCCAGGCGGGCAGCGCCTTGAGCAGGGCCTGCGCCCCGCGCGGGATCCGGTTGATCAGGATGTAATCGCCGGTCCGTTTGCCCGCCTCCCAGGCCAGCATCGGGGCCATGTCGGGCAGCTCCCTGCGCAGTTCCTGATGGACCCGGGCGACCGGGCCTTCGGGGATCAGGCCGCCATCGCGGCCGGGGATCTCGAACACGCCTGCCCGGGCAAAGATCCGCGCGCGCAGATCGGGGCCGCCGACCCGGTCCAGCACCGGGATCAGCTGCAGGAGCGCATTGGGTCCGATCAGCGCGCCGCCGACTGCGGGCGGCGCTGCCCCGTCAGGCATTCTGCCTTTGCCCATCCGCGGCCTGTCCTTTCACGGGAACGTCCGCTGACATCTCTTCTTCGGTCAACTGCTCGGTCCCGCCGCCGCAGATCTTTATCTCGGCGCCGTTCGGCATCCGGAAGGTCGTACCTGCGGTGGCATTACGTTCGGCCGCACGCGCCTTGCCCTGGGCGCGGATCGCCTCGCGCCGCTCCGCCGCCCGTGCCGCCTTGTCGGCGCTGGCCTCCCAGTCTTCCATCTGCGCATCCGCGATGGTCCGGCTCTCGTCGAAGTGGAAATCCAGCCGGTTCTTGCTCTGCGGGCCGGTGTAGCCGACCTTGCCGAGGTCATAGAAGGTCCGCGCGAAACCCGCCTTGGCGAAGGCTTTCAGGCAGCCCAGCAGGTAACGCCGCCGGAACCCGGTACCCCTCCAGGGGTAATGGAAGAGCGCTTTTTTCATGTAGAAACGGCGGTAATTGTTCATCACCCCGTCGAGCAGTTCGCCCCGCTCCATCGCCTTGGGTTTCATGATCGGCGTCACGAAATTGTAGCGCGAGAAATCGAACACCTCGACCTTGTCGCGCAGCTCCTGGAAGAGCGGCGTGAAGGGCCAGGGCGTGTACATCGCCCAGTTCGCAAGATCCGGCTGCCAGTCCCAGGCCATCTTGTAGGTTTCGTTCAGCGTCTCGGGCGTTTCGTTGTCGAGCCCGACGATGAACTGCGCCTCGACAAGGATGTCGGCCTCGCGCAAGAGCCGGATCGCGGTCTTGTTCTCTTCGACCTTGGTTTCCTTGTTGAACTGGTCGAGCTTCATCTGCGCCGCCGCCTCGGTGCCGAGGCTGACATGGACGAGGCCCGCCTCGCGGTAGAACTTGAGCAGCTCGCGGTCGCGGTAGATGTCGGTCACGCGCGTGTTGATGCCCCATTTGACCTTGTCGGGCAGGCCGCGTGCGATCAGCTCTTCGCAGAACTGGACGAATTTCTTGCGATTGATGGTGGGTTCCTCGTCGGCGAGGATGAAGAACCCGACATCCTGCTCGTTGACCAGCCGCTCGATCTCGTCGACCACCTTGATCGGGTCGCGGACCCGGTAATCGCGCCAGAACTTCCATTGCGAGCAGAAGGAACAGGTGAAGGGGCAGCCCCGCGCCATGTTCGGTATCGCAACCCGCGTGTTCAGCGGGATGTAGATGTATTTCTCCCATTCCAGCAGGGACCAGTCGGGATCGATGGCATCGAGATCCTTGACCGTACTGGCCGCCGGCGTGGCGCGGATTTCCTCACCATCGCGGTAGGCCAGCCCCTTGATGGTATGGCGACAGGCCGGGAAATGGCCGTCGCGCACGGATTTCATCAGCTCCAGGAAGATCTCCTCCCCCTCGCCCCGGACGATCACATCGACCCAGGGCGCCTCGGAGAGGACCTGCTTGTACATGAAGGTCGCGTGCACCCCGCCCAGAACGCGCAGCGCGTCCGGCACATGGTCGCGGGCGATCTCCAGCAGCCGTTCGGCCGTATAGATCGAAGGCGTGATCGCGGTAACGCCGACGACGTCGGGCCTCAGCTCTTCGAGACGCGTGGCAATCGCACCTTCGGACAGATCGTTGGTCATCGCGTCGATGAAATGGATGTCATCGAAGCCCGCGGCCCGCAGATGGCCGCTCAGATAGGCGACCCAAGCCGGCGGCCAGCTCCCGGCGATCTCGGCCCCGCCCGACCGGTAGTTGGGATGGATGAAGACAATACGCATCGGCCGACTCCCTGATCTGTCAGCCCCAGCATGCGCCCTCATCTGTCAATTTCATTTGACACAAATCAAATCGGCCAAGCTTACAGCTGTGCCATCAATGCACCAGACTGTCCGAAAGCGTGTTCAGAACCACCACGCCGGCGACGATTAGCCCGATGCCGACGACGGCCGCCAGATCCAGTGTCTGGCCGAAGAGAACCACCCCGATCACCGACACCGCGGCCACGCCCACCCCGGCCCAGATCGCATAGGCGACGCCCACCGGGATGGTCTTGAGCACCAGCGCCAGAAAGTAGAAGGCCACGCAATAGCCCAGCACCGCCAGTATCGAGGGCGGCCAGCGCGTGAAGCCTTCGGAGGCTTTCAGCGCCGTGGTGCCGATGACTTCGCCCAGAATGGCGAGGGCGAGATAGATCCAGGGCATGGGCAGGCTCCTTGTTGGCCGGGTGGCGCAGGCGGGCTCAGAAGGGCCGCGTCACTGCGCCGGAATAGAAGAACACTCCCAGCCCTACGGCAAAGAGGATGACCCCCGCCAGAGCGTGCAGCACGACGGCAAGCGGAAAGCTGCGGCGCACCGCATAGGCCCACGCGAAGACCATCCCGCCGACAAAGGTCATCGCCAGCACAATCCAGCTCCAATACATCAGATGCGCGAGGCTGAAGAGCGCCGCGTTCAGCACCAATCCCCGGCCCCCGCCCGGCAGGATTGTGCCATAGCGTCGGAAATAGAGCGCGCGATAGACGATCTCTTGCGGCAGGGCCGAGAGGATTGGGTAGAGCAGCGCGATCATCAGCATCAGGCCAGGGTTCTGGCGGATCAGGAAGAACTCGGCCTCGGGACGGGTCGCGCGGATGATGAGCACACAAACGGCCAGAACGATCGCGCAAAAGGCGAGAATCGGCAGCGGGCGCAGCGCCGCCCACCCCTGGACCAGCTCGCCCCAGCGGAAGCCCGGCGTGATCGCCAGGAGTACCAGCCCCACCAGCGTGAGCGCGAAGAGCATCGCGAACATCTGGTTCGGCGGCAGGAAGACCGCCCCCGCCACCGGCGCCACGACGAAGAAGAGCGCGACTTCGATCCGTCGCACCCACGCCCGGGGTGCCGCCTGCTTTCCAATTCCGATGACCACGACGCACCCATCCCAGATCGGGCCCACTGCCCGGGCCTTAGCCTAGGGGCGGGCGCGGCTTTTGCCATGCTTATGCACGGTTTCTGATCGAACAGAACCGGCATGCCAGCGCCCGGTCAGACCTATGGCTTTGCCCGGCGGACAATTCGGCGGACCTGTCGAACGTCCGCAGATCGCGGGCACTGGGCCGACGGCAACAGCAAGCACCAAAAGCGGGCCGCGAGGCCGCCCCATGCCTTACCGCGCGTCGCCTTTGGCCCGGGCGCGGATTTCAGCGCATGCACGGGGCGCAGCTATGCAGCCCGCCCAGCCTCGGCTAATCTGATTTGCAGGCGCTTTTACTTGCGAATGTGCGCACAATGTCGGTCATACCGCCCCATGTGACGTCCTCTCCTTTCCTGGCCACGCCGGCCACGGCCTGGAACGCTGCGATTTCGCCCAACCGCCCCAGAGCCTGTGACGCGCAGCTCGATCAGCCGGCCCCGTCCGACACGCCATCGCGGGTGATCATCTGCGCCGGTCCGCGCACCGGCTCCAATGCATTGGGTCGCGCGATGCTCGCGGCGGGGCTCGGCATTCCGATGGAATACTTCCTGCCGGCCCATGAAAAGCGTCTGGCCGAACGCTGGGGTATCCCGGCGCCCGCTGGGCGCCCGACGTCGGTTGCGCGCTATGTCCGCACCTTGATGGAGAAGCGTAGCATCAACGGTGTCTTCGCGACCAAGCTTCAGTTCTGGCAGCTCCAGCGCGCGCTCTGCAATCCTGCGGGCCAGGCGCTGTTCGCAGGCGCCCACCTGATCTACCTGACCCGGGGGGACGCGCAGGCGCAGGCGGTTTCGCTTGCCGTCGCCCATGACGCGGGCAGCCTCGACAGCGATCTGGTCGAGCGCGTCCTGCCCGCCCCCAGTATGCGTCAGTTGCGCCGCGCCGTGGCCAGCATCCTGCGAGAGGACGCCAATTTTCAGCGCTTCTTCGCCCTGTCTGGGTTGCGTCCGACGGTGATGCCCTACGCCGAGGTCATCGGCGATCCGGCTGGCGCGGTGAAACGCATCGCGTTCATGGTGGACGCACAGATGCATGGGGCGAGCCTCGCCGCCTACTTGGCGAATACCGGACGCTATGGCGCGCAACGCATGCAATACTCCCACTATCGCGAGATGGCGCGGCGGGAGCTTTTGCCAGCGGCGTTCGATGCGGCCCACTATGCAGCGCCCCCGTTCGGCCGCATCCGCCATCTGATGGAGCGGATCACCAGGCGGGCGATCTGAGCTCGGGGCCCTATCCGGCCCGATCCGCCGGATCAGCTGAAGACAGCGAAGCTTTGCCCGACGCCAGCCCCTGGACGGGGTCGCGAATGATCCGCCGCATCGCTGCCTGCTTGCCCTGCGCCGCCGCATCCCTATAACGCGAGCGATTTGCCTGCGCCCGTCTGGCCGAACCGCGAAGGACCGCCCCATGCCCAAACGCACCGATATCTCCTCCATCATGATCATCGGTGCCGGCCCCATCGTCATCGGGCAGGCCTGCGAGTTCGACTATTCCGGCGCCCAGGCCTGCAAGGCACTGCGCGAAGAGGGCTACAGGGTGATCCTGGTGAACTCCAACCCCGCCACGATCATGACCGATCCCGATATGGCGGACGCCACCTATATCGAGCCGATCACGCCCGAGATCGTCGCCAAGATCATCGAGGCCGAACGCCCCGATGCGCTCTTGCCGACCATGGGAGGCCAGACCGGGCTCAACACCTCGCTGGCGCTCGAGGAGATGGGGGTTCTGGAGAAATTCGGCGTGGAGATGATCGGCGCCAAGCGCGCCGCCATCGAGATGGCCGAGGACCGCAAGCTCTTTCGCGAGGCGATGGACCGGATCGGGCTGGAGAACCCCCGCGCCACGATCGCCACGTCGCTCGACGAATGTAGCGCCGCCCTAGAAGATATCGGCCTGCCCGCGATCATCCGTCCGGCGTTTACCCTCGGCGGGACCGGCGGCGGCGTCGCCTATAACCGCGAGGAGTTCGAGCATCTGTGCCGCACCGGGCTCGACGCCTCGCCGGTCGGCCAGATCCTGATCGACGAGAGCCTGCTCGGCTGGAAAGAGTTCGAGATGGAGGTCGTGCGCGATGTCGCCGACAATGCGATCATCGTCTGCTCCATCGAGAATGTGGACCCGATGGGCGTTCATACCGGCGACTCGATCACTGTCGCGCCCGCGCTGACGCTGACCGACAAGGAATACCAGATCATGCGCAACGGCTCCATCGCCGTGCTGCGCGAGATCGGGGTCGAAACCGGGGGCTCAAATGTCCAATGGGCGGTGAACCCCGCCGACGGGCGCATGGTGGTGATCGAGATGAACCCGCGGG
>JBCDBB010000156.1:0-9051 GCA_039184415.1 Pseudomonadota bacterium | reverse complement strand
TATGGGCATCAATATGGATCAGGCCAAGCGGCGCATTGGCCACTGCGCGCAGGATCGGAAGCGTCACCGAGTGATCGCCGCCGCAGGCGAGCGGCACGACCCCGGCGCCCACAAGCATCTCGACGAACTGCCGGATGTCCGCGTGGCTCTTCTCGATGTCGAAAACTGACCCGAACCGAACATCGCCGACATCCGCCACCCGGCACAGCTCATAAGGATTGACGCGGGTGGCGTGATTGATCGCCCGCATCATGCTGGAAGCATTGCGCACTTCGCGAGGGCCGTGGCGGGCACCGGGCCGGTTTGTCAGCGCCCCGTCATAGGGAATACCCAGCAGCGCGATGTCCAGACTGTCCAGCGTCGTCGCCAGCGGCGCGCGCATGAAACTCGCCAGTTCGGCATAGCGGGGGGCGAACATATCGGGGGTGCCGGGCGATGGGAAATCTGTCACGCGTCCTGACCTTGTGTTGACACTCGCGCCCAGCAACCATGCTTACTTATCGCCAAACCATACATGATAAACTATCATAACATCGACGCCTTTCGTAGAATGCACCAATGCTCACCGCCCTCTCAAATCCTGACCTGCATCTGTTGCGAGTCTTTGTAACGGTGGCCGAGGCTGGAGGGTTTTCGCGCGCGCAGCTCGCATTGAATGTCAGTCAATCGACAATCAGCACCCAGATGATCGATCTGGAAACCCGGTTGGGCATGCGTCTCTGCCGCAGGGGCCGGGCCGGATTTGCGCTGACCGAGGAAGGCCACGAAGTCTATCAGCTCGCGACCGATCTGCTGCGGGATTGCGACACATTCGTCGGCCGGCTGAACAACCTGCGCGGCGACATTTCGGGCGAGCTCCGTATCGCGGTGGCCGATGCGCTGCTCGGCAACCCCGGTTTTTTCTATGACCGGCTCATTCTTGAACTCCGGGAAAGGATGCCAAGCGTTTCCCTCTTGCTGAGGGTGATGGAGCCGCTCGAGATAGAGCGTTTGGTTCTGGAAAACCGGCTGCATCTGGGTATCCATACATTCCCCAATCGGGCGCCGGGCTTGAGATACATGCCACTGTTCACGGAGGCGCAAGAGCTTTACTGCGGCCGCGGACATCCATTCTTCGACGCCGAGTCACCCCCCGCCCGCGAAGCCATCGAAAGTGCCGATTATGCCTCCCGGACCTACTACGGTGGGGCTCTGGATGCCGGACGTCTGCGTGCGACCGCCGGTCCGGTCCACAGCGACAACATGGAAGGGATCGCCGCCGCCATTCTATCGGGGCGGTTTCTGGGACATCTGCCCAAGCAAGTCGCGCAACCCTATCTCGACGATGGCAGCATTCAGACCGTGCAACCTGACATTTACGGCTATGTCGCGCGGTTCGACGCCGTGTTCCCGGCAGGCGCGCGCCTCTCCCGGGCTCAGAAGATTCTGGAGGACGTCTTGTCAGACCTCTTCGAGGACGACGGCGGAAAGCAGAATCGTTAACCACCAAACACTGCAGTGCCAAACCACGGTGTCCTCAAACCACGGTGCGCTCAAACAGCAGAATGTGCCCGGTGCGACGCCCAAAAAGGGTTGCTTGCACCTCCTGCATTCGCCGGTATCATACGCGGTCAATGGATAGATGTTCCGCCAGCGCATCGATGAAATGGCGCACACGCGGTTCCAGAAACTTCCGGTGCGGATAAAGTGCAACGACCGGAACGTTGCCGCAGCCAATGTCTGGCAAGACGCGTGTAAGACTGCCCTTTGCGATGTCGCCCTCGACCAGGACACGCGGCAGAAGGGCGATCCCCATACCTGCGAGCGCGGCCTCGCGCAGCCCCTCTGCGCTGTCGATCCTGACCCGCACCTGTCCCGGTGCATGTCCCCAGATCTCACCCGCATCCTGCAGGGTCCACAGTTGACGCTCGCCCATGTTCGAAAACTGCAACAGGTCATGTGTGCTAAGCTGTTCGACATTTTTCGGCGGGTCGCGGTCACGGAAGTAGAGCGGCGATGCGCAGAGGACCGGCGTTAAAGTTGTCAAGGTGCGCGAAATGAGCGAGCGGTCCAGCGCGGTGATGCCAAGCCGGATCGCCAGATCGAACCCATCCTCGACGACACGGACGACGCAGTCCGAGAAGCTGATTTCGAACCGGACATCTGGCCATGTCTCAAGGAAATTCGACATCACAGGCAAGAGAAGTTTGCGTCCCACGGCATCCGGGGCCGCTATTCGGAGGGTTCCGCTTGGGACACCCTCGGAACCCGCCATGCTCATCTCTGCGGCTTCGATCGCTGCGTGGATCGCCTGCCCGTGTTGATACAGGTTTCGGCCTTCCTCCGTCAGGCTGATTGCGCGTGTCGTCCGGTTCAGCAAACGCACACCGTATCGCGCTTCGAGCCTTGCAACCGCTTTCCCCGCCGCCGAGCGAGACAGACCAAAGGCTCTCCCGCCCGCCACGAAGCTCCCGGCATCGACCACAGACATGTAGATCAGGATATCGTTTACCTTGGACCCGGACATGAAACCCGTTTTGCAGAAATCAGTTCGCCCCAGAAGCGAATATCGTTCGACTATCCGAGATGTTATGTGCGGTCGGTGATCGCGAAACAAGAGGTTCGAAATGTCCAGCACACTCACCAGAATGAACCCTGACACGCTGCCCGATGCCGGAAAGGTCGGCTACTCGCAAATGACGGTGACGGCTCCTGGCAGGCTGGCATTTGTCTCCGGACAGGTTGCGCAGTCGGCCGACGGAGCGCCCGTTCCGGCAACACTTGAGGGGCAAACCGACCAGGTCGTCGCGAATCTCGGCGCGGCGCTGGAGGCCCTGGGGGTCGGCCCGCAGGAGATCGTTCAGATGCGCATCTACATGACGGACCTCAATGACGAGGCGCAGACTGTCGTCATGTCCCGCATTGCGGCATTTCTTGATGGCGCGCGCCCGAGCCTTACCGGAATTGGCGTTGCAGCGCTGGCCGGGTCTGACCTTCGGGTCGAAGTTGAAATGGTTGTTCAGTTTCCCACGTGACCCGGGCCGGCGCCCATCGGGATGGGACTGCGCGGACCATCACGGCGCGGTCATGCCGCTTAGCTGCACAGCTCGTCCAGCGCCTCGGTCAGCCGGTCGACTTGCGCCAGCGAGTTGTAATGCACCAAGGACGCCCGCAGGGGGCCACCTGCGTGTGCTTCGCCAAGCGCTTCGACCAGACGGCGGGAATGAAAATCACCGTGCCGGATCGCGATGTGATGCGTGTCCATCGCCGCGCAGACATCCTTGCTGTTCATTCCGTCGACGCGGAATGCTATGGTCGGTACTCGTCTGCTGTTCTCGTTCTGGGGCACACCGATCACGCGCATCTTGGGATGGGCGTCGAGAAAGCTCAGCAGCCGCGCGGTGAGAACATCCTCCTGCGCCGTGATCGCCTGATAACCGGCTTCCAGCAGTTTACGGTCGTCGCCCGAGCCACCGGCGCGCCGCCCAAGCTCGGCCAGATACGCGACGATGGCGGTGATGGCGTAGTTCAGCTCGTAGTTGGCGTTCCCGGGTTCGAGCTTTCCGGGCACCATCTCCTTGCCGTAGAAATAGTGATAGAGCCCGTCAAGCTCGGCCAGAAGATCGTATTTGCCGTACATTACCGCTGTGTGGGCGCCGTAGCATTTGTAGATGCTGAACATGTAGTAATCGACATCCCAGGCGCGCACGTCGATGGCCCGGTGGGGAGCGAAGGCGACACCATCGACCACGATCTTCGCACCATATCGGTGAACAAGTTCCGAAATCTCGGCGATCGGGTTGATCAGCCCGAGGATGTTGGACACATGGTGAACACAGACCAGCCGTGTCTTTTCACCCAGCAGGGCTTCGAGATCGGCCAACGACAGGCGCCCGGTCGGATCAGGATCCCACCAGCGGATGACCACACCGAACTCGGACAACCGTTCCCAGTGACCGATATTGCTTTCATGGTCCGCCCGGCAGAGGACGATCTCGTCGCCTGGCGAGAACTGGCGCCGCATGGCGGCGGCGAGCGTCATCACGAGAACCGAAGTCGAGTGCCCGAACACGATCTCTTCGGGGCGCGCCGCATTCATCAGCGTCTGTGCCGCACTCCGCCCCGCACGCAGGGCCTCGGCCGCCTTCAGGCTTATCTCGTAGCTACCGCCGATCTGGACATCGCGCTCCAACAGGAACTCGGAGATCCGGTCGACGACGCCACGCAAGGTCTGGGACCCGCCGGCATTGTCGAAAAACGTCCAGGGACCGGACAGGGCCGGGAACTGCGATTGGGCCCAGTCGAGATCCAGCGCGCGGTTGAGTTGGTCCATCAATACGTCCTTGACTGTCAGTGGTTCAGAACCGAGCGCAAAAAATTCTGCGTTCGCGGCTCGGTCGGCCGGTCGAAAAGGGTCTCGGGCGTGCCGGCTTCAACGATTTCGCCCTCGTCCATGAAGATCACGCGGTCGGCGACCTGGCGCGCAAAGCCCATCTCGTGGGTGACGACCACCATGGTCACGCCGCTGCCGGCAAGACCGCGCATCACATCGAGCACTTCGCCGACCATCTCGGGGTCGAGCGCCGAGGTCGGTTCATCGAACAGCATGACCTGGGGCTCCATCGCGAGCGCGCGGGCGATGGCGACGCGCTGCTGTTGCCCGCCAGACAGTCGGCTGGGATGTTTGTCGGCCTGATCGGCAATGCCCACGCGTTCCAGAAGCTCAAGCGCCTGCCGCCTGGCCGCATCCCGCGACTTTCCGCGAACGCGCCGGGGGGCTAGCATCACGTTCTCCGCAACACTCAGGTGGGGAAAGAGGTTGAAGGACTGGAACACCATGCCGACCTCGGCCCGGACCTTGGCCAGTCCGGGACCGCGCCCCACGATCGTGCCGTCGACGGTGATCTGGCTGCCGGGCTCGAAGTCCTCCAGTAGGTTGATGCAGCGGATCAGGGTGGATTTGCCCGATCCGGACGGCCCGATGATGCAGACGACCTCGCCCCTGGCCACCACCAGATCGATGCCCTTGAGGGCCGTGAAGGCGCCATAGCGTTTGTGGAGAGCGCGGATTTCGATGAAAGCGGTCATCGGCCCTGTCCATCGCCGAGACGGGACTCCATCCGGTTCACCAGGGCAACCAGGGGCCACAGAAACGCGACATAGATGATCGCGGCGCCGATCAGAGGGGTCGGGTTCGCAGCGAGCGCCTGGGCTTGCGTGGCCTGCTTGAGAAGGTCGGGCATAGCCACGACCGACGCGAGCGCGGTGTCCTTGACGACATTGATCGAGTTATTGGTCAGCGGCGGGATCACGATGCGGACCGCCTGGGGCAGAATGACATCGCGCATGGTCTGAACCGGCCCGAGCCCGAGCGCGGCGGAGGCCTCGAACTGACCCCTGGGTATCGCCTGGATGCCCGCGCGGAAGATCTCCGCCGAATAGGCGCCCGATACCATCGACAGCGCCGCGGTCGCGGAGGCAAAGGCCGACAGACGCAGACCAACAAAGGGCAGCGCATAGTAGATCACGATCAGCAGGACGAGCAGCGGGATCGAGCGAAAGATGTCGATATAGACCCGCACGGGCCAAGCGATCCAGACTGGCGCATAAAGACGCAAAAGCGCCAGGATCAAGCCAAGCACGAGCCCGAGCAGGATCGACACCACGCCGAGCTGCAGCGTGATCCAGAGCCCCCGCAGCAGCATCGGCCAGGCCTGTGCCATGACACCGGCGTTGAAGAACGTATCGAATATGTCCATGTCTCAAAGGCTGCGCCGGCGGACCGATCCCGGACCGCCGGCCGCTGTGCCTCAGGGCATGTCGAGAACGGTTGCGGTCGAGGTTCCGGCCTCCGGTGCCTTGCCGAACCATTTCTCGTGCAGCGCGGCGACGGTGCCGTCTTCCTTCAGCTCGGTGATGGCCGTGTTGACCTCGGCGGCGAGCGGCGCGTCTTTGTCGAACATGAACGAATACTTCTCGCCGGTCTCGATACGCTCCACGACCTGCAGGTTGGGCTTGTCCCGCACGAAGTAGAGAAGCGCCGGGATGTCAGAGATATAGCCATCAATCCGGCCCGCTGCGAGGTCGAGCATCGCGGGCGCCAGCCCCTCGTAGCGGCTGATGGAGTCGAACCCGATCGCGTCACTGTTCTCGGTCGTCCACATGTCGCCGGTCGATCCGGTATCGACACCGACAACCTTGCCCCTCATCTCTTCCAGCGAGGCAGGTCCGTTTGCGGCGGTCGTCAGTGACTGGTCGCTGTCATAGTAGGGCTGGGCGAAAGAGACGGACTCCAGCCTTTCCTCGGTGATCGTGATCGATGACATCGCCATGTCGATGCGCCCCGACTGCACCGCCGAAAAGAGCCCATTGAAGGGGATGTTCACGATCTCGATCTCGCGGCCGAGCTTCTCGGCAACGGCAGTGGCCAGATCGACCTCGAAGCCGACGATATTGCCGTCCGCATCCTGGAACTCCCAGGGAACATTGCCGACATTGGCTCCGACCGTCAGCGTTTCGGCTTGCGCCGCAACCGCCAAGGACGCCCCGAGCGCCAAGGCCAGACCGAGCTTTGCCGTTCTCTTCACTATGGACTTCATGGTGTTTTCCCTGCGTGAGTGATGTGATTGGGTTAACTGGTCAGACCGGACAGACCGGACTAATTCATAGCTCACCTTGCAAATCAAGAGCCACCGGGGAATCAACGTTCTGTTCGGACTAAAAGGAGCTTGGAACTGCCTATCGAGCTAGATTTGGATCGTTTGCCTGTTCCTCAGGCTGTTGCGCGTCGCATTCAGGACATGATCCGGGGCGGCACCTACGCGCCCGACGAGCGGCTTCCGTCGCAACGCGAACTGGCCGAGCAGCTCGGCGCGTCGCGGGCATCGGTGCGCGAGGCGCTGTTGTCGCTGGAAACTCTCGGGCTGGTACGCACCCTACCGGCGCGCGGCACCTTTGTGACCGGGCCGAGCGTGCGGGCGCTAGTCACCAGACTGCCCTTTCGCGAGATCAACTCCGTTCCCCTGAACGAGGTCTACGCAACCCGCGCCGTCCTGGAGGGAGAGCTCGCCGCGACCGCGGGCGCGGGGATCTCCGAAGACGCCCTTGCCGGTATTCGGGCCGCCCAGCAGCAGTTTCGCAAGCTCTATCAGGAAGGCGATCTGATCGGTCATGTCGAAGCGGACCTGAGTTTTCACCGCCAGATCGCCGCGGCCAGTCCAAACGGTCTGTTGAACCAGATCTACGAGTCCCTGATCGGCATGATGACCGAAAGCCAGCGCAGTCCGATCCCGATGACCGACAGCACACGCATGGAACGTTCGATCCAGGAACATGAGCGGATCGTTGTGGCGCTCTCGGCGCAGGATCCGGTGCAGTCCGGCGAAGCGATGCGCGCCCATATCCGCGCCACGGCGGCCTGTGCGGGCATCGTGCTGACCCCGGTGACCTGACCCCAGGCATGGCAATGGTACATTTCGGGCCTGTCATCGGTCCGGCTTCACGGGGCCGCGCCGCCTGAAGCCACCGCGTCACACCCAGTCTCGCCCCGGCAGGGCGTCCTAGAACCCCGCGGCCTGCCCGTCCTTGCGCGGGTCCGATCCCGCCGCATAACCGCCCGATGGCAGCCGGCGGACAAGCTGTGCTCCGCCGAAGCCGAATGCGTTGTCGGGCGCCTCGATCTGGATGGCATGGCCAAGCTCCGCCAGCCCGGCCAGCAGGCCCGCAGGCATCGTCGGCTCGCACGCGATCTCCAGCCCCTCCATCGCGCGCCAGCGCGGCGCATCCGCGGCGCTTTGCACATCCTGATCCCAAAGCTCGGTGCGTAGCAGCAGCTGCAGATGCCCTTGCGCCTGGATCGGTCCCCCCATCATGCCGAAGGCCATCAGCGGCGCGCCCTGCTTCATCGCGAAACCGGGAATGATCGTATGGAATGGCCGCTTGCCGGGGGCCACCTGATTCGGGTGCCCGGCCGCGGCGGTGAAGCCGAACCCCCGGTTCTGCATCGACACCCCCGTGCCCGGAACGACCACGCCGGAGCCGAAGCCGGCATAGTTCGACTGGATGAAGCTGACCATCATGCCCGCGGCATCCGCGACGGTCAGCAGCACGGTTCCACCGCGTTTCGGAGCACCCGCGCCGAAATCCTGCGCCCGGCCCAGGTCGATGAGGCCCGCCCGTTCCTGCAGATAGCCGGGATCGAGCAGCGCGGCCTCGTCCACATCCGTCATATGATCCCGGTCCGCCACGAACGCGTGCAGGTCCCGGTAGGCCAGCTTGATCGCTTCGATCTGCAAATGCATGGCGGGCAGATCGTCGGGCCCATAGTCGCGGATCGCGGTGTGGCGGAGCATGCCCAGTGCCATCAGTGCGGCGATACCCTGCCCGTTTGGCGGGATTTCGTGCAGCTCCACCCCGTCGAAGCTCTGGCTGATGGTGCCGCACCAGTCGTTGCGGTGCCCGGCCAGATCCTCCAGCGCCATGGCCCCGCCATGGGTGCGCGCGAAAGTGGCGATCTCCTCGGCGATCTCGCCCTCGTAGAACGCCCGGCCCCTCGTTTCGGCGATTGCCCGCAAGGTGCGCGCGGCGCCGGGGTTCCGGAACCGTTCGCCCGGTTTCGGGGCGCGGCCATCCGGCATGAAGGTCTCGGCAAATCCGGGCTGTGTCCCGAGGATTTCGGCGGCCTTGCCCCACAAGGTTCCGATGACGGGCGAGACCGTGAACCCCTCTTCGGCATAGTGGATCGCGGGCGCCAGAACCGTGGCGAGCCCCAGCTTGCCGAACCGCTCCGACAGATCAACCCAGGCGCTGACGGCCCCCGGAACGGTCACGCTGTCCCATCCGTGCTGGGGTATGCTGCCGCCGAACCGCTCCGGCGTCCAGGCCGCGGGCGCCCGGCCCGACGCGTTCAGCCCGTGCAGCGCCGAGCCATCCCAAAGGATGCAGAAGGCGTCGGATCCCAACCCGTTGCCCGTAGGCTCGACGATCGTCAGCGTCGCCGCCGTCGCGATGGCGGCATCCACCGCGTTCCCGCCCTGCTGCAGGATCGAGAGGCCCGCTTGCGTCGCCAAAGGT
>JBCDBB010000155.1:0-9111 GCA_039184415.1 Pseudomonadota bacterium | reverse complement strand
CCGTCGCGGTCGCGCCATCATGCGCGGCCGGACCGGTGTCGGCCAGTCCTGTATCGCCGCCCGCATTGCCGCCGGCCGCGCCACCTTCGGTCAGAAATCCACCTCCGGTCAGAAATCCGCCACCGGCCTGAAATCCGCCACCGGCCAGGAACCCACCGCCGGCCACGAATCTGCTGCCGGCAACGAATCTGCTACCGGCCAGGAATCTGCTACCGGCCAGCAATCCGCTACCGGCCGCAAGTCCTGAACCGCCGACAGCATTGCCGCCTGTCACGGCGTTATGCGCCGCGTTGGCATATCCTGTGGAATCGCGCTTCAGATCGGCGGCGACGGCAGAGATGGCCGCCACCGCCGAGACCATGGCGGCGCCGATGCCGACACACAACGCGATAGTCCGATCGATACCCATTTGAAGTCTCCATTGCTTCAACAGTCCGGTTTCCAAAAGGCGGGGCACCGGAACCTCGGCCCCGGCGCCCCCCTCACTCCGCTTGTGCGGATGTGATGTTAAAGTAGATGCCAGCAGGCAGTTTTTCGTATCCGGCATTCGGATCATCCATGTTCGCCAGTTGCAGCCCGACCACCTCGTGGATGACCCGGACCCGGTCCTCGACCCGCATGATCTTCTCCAGCACGCCCTCGGCGAAGACGTAGTGGATGACCCGGCGGTCCGTGCTTGACCGCCGTGTGGTCAGCAGGCCGCTCATGCGGGTCTCGTCGATGTATTTCTCGGCCGTCTGCTGTGACCGGACGTCGAGCGCCTCCATCACCAGGGGCACCAGCCGCTTCAGCGGCGGCAGCGCCCCGCCCGGCTCCTGTGCCACTGCCAGAACCACGCAGTCCATGACCTTGCGGTGACGATACGGAACGACATGACCGAATTCGAATCTCCATGCACGATCCACCATGATCACCGGATTGAGCTTTTTTCTCGCAACGTGAAGATCAATATCCATGGCATGCTCTTTTTTCTGCAAAGCATTCGTCCCCGCTCCCACAGCAAAGGTACGTCCCATGTTCGATCTTCCGGCGGCACAATACGAAAATTGCTTTCAATGAATAGTCTGAACCGGTTGTATAAGTAATATTTACCCCCAAAATTTGGGTATAAGTACTTGAACTTCAAGGAGATTGAACGGAGATATTCTGAACTGATTCAAGGTGTTGGCAGTGATCCGGGCAGTGATCCGGGCAGTGGCGGAGCGGTGTCCGCGACCGGCTGCGGACAGCCCGGTGCGGGCCGGGACTGCGGGGCAGGCAGAGAGGTGAGGGAGCCGGGCGTCAGAAGACCCGGATACCGTCCCAGTCATTCGACAGTTTCGCGGTGCCCAGAATCAGGCTGACGACTCGCTCGGAGGTGTTGGTCACCTGGTAGTCGGCGGGCACCGGCGGCGCGCCGCGGTCGGCGAAGAACGCGGTGACGGCCTCGATCCCGGCCATCATGGTGTCGCGGTCCAGCCCCGTCATGATCAGCGTGCCGACATCCAGCGCCTCGGGCCGTTCGATGGCATCGCGCGGGGTGATGGCGGGAAAGCCGAGGATCGAGGCCTCCTCGGCGATCGTGCCGCTGTCCGAGATGGCGCAGTGGCTGTGCATCTGCAGGTGGTTGTAGTCGTGAAACCCGAACGGCTTCATGTCCTGCACACCGGCGTCCAGCGCCAGTCCGAGGGCATCCAGCCTCTTGCGCGTGCGCGGATGGGTCGACAGGATCACCGGCATGGCGCGTGCCAGCGTGTTCAGCACCTCGACCAGCGCTGTCAGGCGGCCGGGGTGGTCGACATTCTCCTCGCGGTGCAGCGAGACGATGAAATATCCGCGCGCCGCGAGACCGAGGCGCGCCAGCACGTCCGAGCCTTCGATACGGTCCCGGTAATGCTCCAGCACCTCGCGCATGGGCGAACCTGTCAGCAGGATGCGCCGGTGGTGGATGCCCTCCGACAGCAGGTGGCGCCGGGCGTGCTCGGTATAGACCAGATTGAAATCCGAGATGTGGTCGACCAGCTTGCGGTTGGTCTCCTCGGGCACGTTGCGGTCGAAACTGCGGTTGCCGGCCTCCATGTGATAGACGGGGATCTTCATGCGCCGCGCCATCAGGGCCGCGATCGCCGAGTTCGTGTCGCCGAGGATCAGGACCGCGTCGGGCCTCTCGGCGGCCAGCACCTTTTCGGTCTCGCTCAGGATCGCGCCCAGCGTCTCGCCCAGCGATCCGCCGCCGGTGCCCAGGAAATGGTCGGGCTTCCTGACGCCGAGATCCTCGAAGAAGATCTCGTTCAGCTCGTAATCCCAGTTCTGGCCGGTATGGACAAGGACATGCTGCGTGTGCCGCTCGAGCCGGGCCATGGTGCGCGAGAGACGGATGATCTCGGGCCGGGTGCCGAGGATGGTCATGACCTTGAGGGGCATCGTGCGTCTCCGGGATCAGGCCGCCAGCACCGCGTCGGCATAGGTGTCCGGACGGGCGGGGTCGAAGATCTCGTGGGTCCAGAACATCGTCAGCAGCGGGCCGTCGCCGACATTCTCGATCGAATGGGTATGCAGGGTCGGCATGTCGACCGGGGCAGGGGCCTCGCCGGTGACGCGGTATTCCCAGACATCCGCATGCAGGACCCGGCGGATGCGGATCACCGCCTCGCCCTGGACCACCAGGAAACGTTCGACCTTGCCCAGGTGGAAATGATCGCCGCGGGTGATGCCGGGCTTGGTCCACGAGAGGAAGGTCTGCCCGCCGCCGCCGCCGCCCCCGCCGCCCCCGCCGCCCTTGGCCGCCTCGAACAGCGTGCCGCGCGCGTCGGTGTTCAGCGTCAGCGGCCGCGGCCAGCCGTTCGGGTAGCCCGCCGCGCGATAGCTGTTGAAGAGCGCAAGGTCGAAAGGATCGGACAGGTCCGGGTAGACCCCGCCTTCGTAGGAGGCGTGAAATCCCTGCAGTTTTTCCCAGAGATCCGGCACCGGGACGGGCCTCGGTTCGGGCTCGATCCGCCCCGTCCCGCCACAGGTGACCGCATCCAGCGCCGCCTGCGCCGCCGCTCCGGCGTGGAGCAGGCGCACGCGGCCCTCGGGGTTCAGCTCCGGCGTTGCACCGGTATGGAGCGCATCGACCAGCGTGGCGGTGACGTTGTTGTAGTGGGGCCGGGCGCCCTCGCCGAAGACGTGCGGCAGCACCAGATCGGTATAGGGTCCGCCGATCCCGGTCAGGATCTCGCCCGCCCGCGCCTTGGACCGGCCATAGGGATTGTCTGCCCCGGCGTGGATCGTGTTGGCATAGACCACGTGGGGCGTGACCCCGGCCGCGTGGCAGCCAGCGGCCAGCCGTTGCGCGATCCCGGGGTTCATCGCCTCCAGATCCTCGGGGTTCGCCCGGTTGACGCCGGCGAAATGCAGGACCGCACCGGCACCGGCCAGCGCCTCGGCCAGCGCTGCGTCGTCGTTGAAGGCCGTGCGGTCCAGCCGCACCATCCGGAACGGCGCCGGGTCGCCGCGGAAACCGGCGGCGCAGTTCTGTGCATGAACCCGCACCGCGGCATGCCAGCCCAACAGGCCTGCTGCCCCGGTGATGACGATCTTCTTCTGGCCGCCCATAGCCGCCTCTGTTCTCTCGCCCCGTTCGGATGCACGAGGCTTATCCGGCCCCGGGCCCGCCCCGGTCAACCGCGCGCTTCGTCGCGAGCGGCGGCGCGCTGACCCGGCTGCCGATCCGGCCAGCCCAGCAAGCGTGTGGCCCGCGGGCGATGTGCCGGTCACCTTGTCGTGCGGGACCCGAAGCGCCTCGCCAGACGCTTCGCTGTCGAGATCGCCTTTCACCGCGATGGTCCTGTCGTTGATCGCGATTTCTGCGGCGTGCGGCTTCTGGCTGATCGTCTCGGCCATTTCTTGCTTCTCCCTGACTGGTGCCCCTGGTGCAGATGCCGGTTCTGATCCTGTTATCGCGGGCACAGGGACGGGCATAGGGACGGGCACAGGGACGGGCACAGGAGTGGACGCAGGAACGGGAGCGGTTCGGGAAGGTCAGCGCAAAGACGCCGTTCATGGACCCCGGATTCTCACTGGCCCCGGACTCTCACGGACCCCGGACTCTCACGGACCCCGGACTCTCACGGACCCCGGACTCTCACGGACCCCGGACTCTCATGGTCTCCCGGCTCGCCGTGGGAGAACCGCGATAATGAACGCTTCAACGGCCTGAGAGACCCCCAGGCCCCGATTCCCGATTGCGCGATGGCGACGGCGCGTCAACACCGCCCGCCCGGTACCGATACGCCAAAGTTGCAAGGAACCTCGAATGGCAGGTTTGAACACTGTCACCGTCACATCATATGCGGCTGGGGCGCATCTGAATTCTGACACGCTGCACCTGCGACTCAAGTAGGGTGGAAGGTCCCGCCAAGAACCGAGGCCTGCTCTGGAATTTGACACTGTTGCCAAGTTCGCGCCTGGGCGGTTTGGGGGTCAGGATCGGGCAGCGGCGCGGGATCGGTGCACCTGCCCAAGGATCGGTGCACCTGCCCGGTCGTCCGGGTCCCTCTGTCTCTTCCTTGACCGTGTCTTTGACCGTGTCTTTCAGGTGTCGAGTTCGGCCTGGATCTCGGGCAGGGTCTTCAGGAGCGTCATCACCGCCTCGACGTCCAGCTGTTCGGTGTTGTGCGAGTGGTAGTCGGCGAGGTTGCGCGGGGCCTCGTCGCCCTCGGAGAAATAGGCGGAGTAGTTGAGATCGCGGGCGTCCATGTGGATGCGGTAGTAGTCTTCCATATCCTCGGACTGGGCCATTTCCTGCGCCGAGGCGAGTGTTTCGTAGAGTTTCTCGGCATGGCGCCAGCCGATCACCTGGACCGGGTGGTCGGGCACGCCGAACAGCCGGCAGAGCGCGGTCGTCAGGTCGGCCAGCGTCGCCGCCGGCGCCTTCTTGATGAACAGATCGCCCTGTCGGGCATGGGAGAAGGCGTGGTGGACCAGCGCCACGCTGTCGCGCAGCGGCATCAGGAAGCGGGTCATGGTCGGCTCGGTCACCGTGATCGGCTGGCCGGACCGGATCTGGCGCACGAAGAGCGGGATCACCGAGCCGCGCGAGTACATCACGTTGCCGTAGCGCACCGCCGAGATGGTGGTGTCCGCATCGGGCCCGATCTCGCGCGCGACGGCGCTGGCGACCTTCTCCATGATCGCCTTGGACATGCCCATGGCGTTGATCGGGAAGACCGCCTTGTCGGTCGAGAGGCAGACGATCGAGCGCACGCCGGCCTCGACGCCCGAGCGGACCACGTTCTCCGAGCCGATGATGTTGGTGCGCACGGCCTCGAGCGGGAAGAACTCGCAGCTTGGCACCTGTTTCAGCGCCGCGGCATGGAACACGCATTCAACACCGGCCATGGCCCGGTCGACCGACGTCCGATCGCGGATATCGCCGATATAGAACCGCACGCGGCAGTCGCGCAGCTCGGAGCGCAGGGCGTCCTGCTTTTCCTCGTCCCGGCTCAGGACGCGCAGCTCCGGCACCCCGTCGGCCAGCAGCCGGCGCAGCATGGTCTTGCCGAACGACCCGGTGCCGCCGGTGATCAGGACCGAGGCGGGGAGCGGTCGTGTCATGAAGGATCTCCAGGTCGTTTCGAGTGTCGTTTCGAGTGCCGTTTCGAGTGTCGTTTCGAGGATTGTCGCGAGAGTTGTTTCGAAGATCTCGGCTCGGGTCCGGACAGGGACCTTTGCAGGGACCTTTCCAGAGACCCTTGCAGAGACCTTTGCAGAGATTTCCGCGCAGGTTCTGGCGCAGGTTCTGGCGCAGGTTCTGGCACAGGTCTTGGCGGTATCCCGGACCCGTGGCGGGGCCAGGCTGTGCCGGGAGCAGGCCGTCCGCCGCTACTCGGCGGCAACATTCGCTGCGGCCGGTATTGGCCGGTGATAGCCCTCGACGCAGCGCTCGATCTGGCGCCGGGCTGCATCGGGCGACTGCGTCTCGAGCGCCTGTCGCAGCTCGCGCAGCAGTGCCGCGACCTCGAGCCGGGGCGGGCAGGCCTCGTCGGCGCGCAGGATCTTGGGATGCGGTGTCGGCAGCATGCCGTCGCCGATCAGCAATTCCTCGTAGAGCTTTTCGCCCGGGCGCAGGCCGGTATAGCGGATCTCGATATCGCCCTCCGGATGCGCGGGGCAGCGCACGGTCAGCCCGGACAACTCGATCATCTGGCGGGCCAGATCGCGAATCCGGACCGGCTGGCCCATGTCGAGCACGAAGGTATCGCCGCCGGTCGCATAGGAGCCGGCCAGCAGCACCAGCCGTGCCGCCTCGGGCATGGTCATGAAATAGCGGGTGACATCCGGATGCGTGACCGTGACGGGGCCGCCCGACGCGATCTGCTCGCGAAAGAGCGGGATGACCGAGCCGGACGAGCCGAGCACATTGCCGAAGCGCACCATGGCAAAGCAGGTGCCGCGGGTGCGGCTGGCCAGGTCCTGCACCACCATCTCGGCCATCCGCTTGGTGGCGCCCATGACATTGGTCGGGCGCACCGCCTTGTCGGTGGAGATCATCACGAAATGCGGGACGCCCGCGGCCTCGGCCGCCTCGGCGGCGCTGAGCGTGCCGAAAACGTTGTTGCGCACGCCCTCGGTTTCGTTCTCCTCGACGATCGGGACATGCTTGTAGGCGGCGGCGTGCAGGACGATGTCGACCGCATACCGCCCGAAAACCGACCGCAGGCGGGCGCCGTCGCAGACCGAGCCGAGCAGGGAGACGATCTCGACCGGCGTGTCCTCGGCCAGGGCGCGAAGCTCGCGGTCGATGGCGTAGAGCGCGTATTCGCTCTGCTCGTAGAGCACGATGCGCCGGGGTCCGAGGCCCAGCACCTGGCGGCAGAGCTCGGACCCGATCGAGCCGCCCGCGCCGGTGATCAGGATCGAGGCGCCGGCATAGACGCGGGCGATGCGGGGCACGTCGAGATCGACCGTGCTGCGGCCCAGAAGATCATCGGCCGAGACCGGGTGCAGCACCTGCATCAGCCCGCCCTTCTCGATGATCTCCGCATAGCCCGGAATCACCTGCACCTCGCAGGGCAGGGTGTCGAGCCGGGCCAGCAGCCGCGCGCGCCGGGCGTCCGGCAGGGAGGGCATCGCGATCAGCACGCGCCGGATCGTTCCGCGCTCGGCCAACTCGCCCAGCATGGCCGGTGCCTGGACCCGCAGCCCGTTCATGATCATGCCGTGCAGGGCCGGATTGTCGTCGACAATCGCGACGGCGCGGATCGTGCGGACCTGGTTGAGGGCGCCGAGCAGCTGCAGCCCGGCTGCGCCGGCACCGTAGATCGCCACCGGCACCGGCGGTGCGCTGCCCCAGTTCCAGCGGCGCAGGCCGAACAGCACGCCCAGCTTGCCGCCCACGCTGAACGCGAAGAACAGCGGGCCGAAGATCGCCGGCACGGTGCGCGGGGCGCCCAGATCGATGCCGGCGTTCAGCGCCGTGCCGAGCCCGGCCAGCGTCAGCGCGGCCAGCCCGTGCTTGGACATCGCGTCCGCATCGAAGGCCGACAGTCTCAGGCTGGGGACCCCGAGCGCGAGCAGCACCGCCGCGCCCAGACCGGCCATCACCGGAAAGAGTGCGCCCGCATCCGCCAGATTCGGCGCCGGCCAGATATCGCTCATCCTGAGCGCCAGCGCGAGCCAGAGCGCCAAGAGCACGCAGCCCAGGTCAAAACCCAGGATGATCAGTCTCTTGAGACCCCGTGGAATGTCGTCGACCCGACACAGCATGTTGATATTCCGAAGGTGCAAGCAGTGTGTGTCAGGAAAGAAAAATCGTCATGATTGGTCTCAACCCTCATTGATGTGCGTTCTGCACAAGGGAACCCCCTTCCCCCTACGAAGTGGTTAACGCATCGGTAGGGATGAGTCTACGGAGTCATTCTTGTTTAGGTTGTAAGGAATGCCGGCGGCTCGCCGGGAATGAGCGCAACAGCGGTCAGATGCCCGTTAAAACAGGCCCCCGTATCGATCGATATCCGGCCGTCCTTCACCCCCGGCGCGTTGACCACCGTATGACCGTGCACGATCCAGATGCCGTCGCGCCGGGGCGTGCGTTCAAAAGCCGCGCACCCCCAGAGCAGCAGTCTGTCGGGCTGGTCCGCGATCGGCAGGGCCGGATCGGCGGCGGCGTGGACGACGGCCACGTTTCCGCTCTGCCAGTGCATGGGCAGCGCCGCCAGCCATTGGCGCAGCACCGGGCCCAGCGCCGCCTCGAGCGCCGCGCTGGCCTCGACCAGCATGGCGGCGTTCGGGTGCGCGGTGATGCCGCCGACCCCGAAGCTCGCCAGTGTCTGGAGCCCGCCATTGCGTACCCAGCGTTCGCCGGTCCGCTCGGGATCGTCCAGAAAGTCCAGCATCATGCGCTCGTGATTGCCCATCAGGCAGGTGACGTATTCGGGCAGCGTGGCGGTCAGCTCGTGGAGCCGTTCGAGCACCGCCCGGCTGTCATCGCCGCGGTCGACATAGTCGCCCACCAGAACCAGATCCGCCGCCTCGATCCCGCGCTGCGTGGCATCGGCATCGATCATCGCCAGCACCGTGTCGAGATGCTGCGCCATGCCGTGAACGTCGCCGATCGCATAGACGGCGCGCGCCGGGGCCGGGGGCTCGAAGGTCGGTGCCGCCGAGGCGGCCGAGAAGAATCTGCCGAAAATACCCATGATCTGCCGTTCATCCGGTCCAGCCCCGGATCGGGAACCGGACCGGGAACCGGACAATACGGGTTAATTTTATCTGTTCAACGCCGGATCCCTGTTCCTGTCACCCGTCCTGTCACCCGTCCTGTCATCCGTTCTTGCACCCGGCCTTGCACCCGGCGGCGCCCCTGAAGGTCACCGATGCGCCGGTGATGATCCGGACCCGTGATGCGCGTTCACGGGAAAGATTCCGTTAACCCTGAAGCAGACGCCGGTCAAAACAGGCGCCGGTCAAAACAGGCTTGGCCAAAACTCGGCCGTGCCGGATGGCAAAGCCTGTCCGTCGTCAGAGATTTTGGGCCAAAGAGCAGCTTGAGCTAAGCGAGTATCCGGCTCATCTGGTCGGTTTGATTATGCGGCGGATTTGCGGTGAAGCAAGCGCCTGCTTTCGATGGTCTTCCGCTTGATCCTTTCT
>JBCDBB010000154.1:0-9426 GCA_039184415.1 Pseudomonadota bacterium | reverse complement strand
TGCGGTCACGCCGCAATCGGCGGCCCAGGATGCGGGGCTGGAGCGCGGCGACGTGATCACGGCCGTTGGCGGTGTGCCGATTTCTTCCTTCGAGGACCTGCGGAGCGCGGTTCTGATCTCCGAAGGTGCGCCGATCGAGCTCACGGTCTGGCGCGCCGGCGAGAGCTTTGATCTGACGCTCAGCCCGCGCCGCATGGATGTGCCCACAGAGGACGGGTTCGAGGAACGCTATCTGATCGGCGTCTCGGGGGGGCTGTTTTTCGAGCCTGAAACCGTGTCGCCGGGAGTCATTGCAGCGCTCGGACGGGGCGTGACCCAGACGGTGTTCATCATCGAGCAGTCGCTCTCGGGCGTCTGGCACATGGTGACCGGCGCGATTTCGAGCTGCAACCTGCAGGGACCCATCGGCATCGCCGAGACCTCGGGCGCGGCGGCAAGCCAGGGGTTTGTGAACTTCATCTGGTTCATCGCGGTGCTGTCGACGGCGGTCGGACTGATCAACCTCTTTCCGATCCCCGTGCTCGATGGCGGCCATCTGGTGTTCTACGCCTATGAGGCCGTGGCCGGGCAACCGCCGAGCGACCGCGCGCTGCGGGTTCTGATGGCCGGAGGGCTGGCGCTGATCCTCACGCTGATGGTCTTTGCGGTCACAAACGACCTGTTTTGCCCCTAAGTCACCGGTGATCTGCGGCAGGACCGCCGCAGGCTGCGCAAATCAGCGCTGAACGCGCCTCGTGCTTTGACAAATCACCGGCTCTTGCCTACCCACTTGCCCCAAAGAATAGAATAAACGGGCAGAGGACACGCAGATGTTGTGGTTCGGGCGGTACAGGCGGTCAACGGTTTGGGTAGTTGCGATCCTGTCTCTGGCACTGGTCTGGGCGCTGCCCGCGGTGCCGCAGACGGTGACATTCTCATCCATCGAGGTGCGCGGCAACGAGCGGGTGGAGGATGCCACGGTGCTGTCCTTTGCCGGCATCACGCCGGGCCAGCCGATCACGGCGGGGCAGCTCAATTCGGCCTATCAGCGGATCCTGGCGTCGAACCTGTTCGAGTCGGTCGAGATCGACACCCGCGGCGGGCGGCTGGTCATCGATGTCGACGAGTTTCCGACGATCAACGAGATCTCGATCGAGGGCAACCGGCGGATCAATGACGAGGTCCTGCTGGAACTGGTGCGGTCCCAGCCGCGCCGCGTCTACAGCCCGACCCAGGCCGAGGCCGATGCCCGCACCCTGACCGAAGCCTACCGCGAGGCCGGCCGACTGGCCGCGACCGTGCAGCCCAAGATCATCGCGCGGAGCCAGAACCGCGTCGATCTGGTCTTCGAGGTGCTCGAGGGCGCCGTCGTGGAGATCGAGCGGATCAGCTTTGTCGGCAACCGCAGCTATTCGGACCGCCGGCTGCGGCAGGTGCTGGCAACCAAGCAGGCGGGGCTGTTCCGCCAGGTCATCCAGCGCGACACGTTCCTGGAGGACAGGCTGCAGTTCGACCAGCAGCTGCTGGAGGATTTCTACATGTCGCGCGGCTTCATCGATTTCGAGGTGGTCTCGGTGACCTCGGAGTTTTCGCGCGAGCGCAACGGGTTCTTCATCACCTTCAATCTGCGTGAGGGACAGCGCTACGAGATCGGCAATATCCGTGTCCAGTCCGACCTGCCCGGTGTCGATCCGCAGCGCTTTCGCGACATCCTGAGGATGCGTACCGGCCAGACCTATTCCCCGAACCTGATCGAGAACAATGTGGCGCGCCTTGAGCGCAAGGCGATCCAGGACCGTCTGGATTTCGTCCGGGTGGTGCCCCAGATCGAACGTGACGATCAGAACCGGCGGCTCAACGTCACCTTTGTCATGGAGCGCGGCCCGCGCGTCTTTGTTGAACGCATCGATATCGAGGGCAACGCCACCACGCTCGACCGGGTGATCCGACAGCAGTTCCGCGTGGTCGAGGGCGACCCGTTCAACCCGCGCGAGATCCAGCAGGCGGCCGCGCGGATCCGGGCGCTCGGCTATTTCTCGCAATCCAGCGTCGATACCCGAGAGGGCACGACCCCGGACCGCGTCATCGTCGATGTCGATGTCGAGGAGCAGCCGACGGGCTCGCTCAGCTTCGGCGTCAACTTCTCCTTCGGCGACGGTGTCGGACTGGCCTTCGGTCTGACCGAGCGCAACTTCCTCGGGCGCGGCCAGATCCTCGCCTTCCAGCTCGGGGCCGGGGCGGACAATGCCGATACCTCGCTCACCTTCACCGACCCCTACCTGTTCGGGCGGGATCTGGTGGGCTCGGCGAGCATCTATTACCGGACCACGAACCAGTTCGCGCAGGATTTCGACACCCAGCAGATCGGGTTCGAGCCGGGGCTGAACTTTCCGCTCAGCGAAAACGGCCGGCTGGGCCTGCGCTACCGGATCTCGCAGGACGAGATCAGCGACGTGACGCAGTTCAGCTCTGCGATCCTGCAGGAGGAAGAGGGGACCAAGCTGACCTCGGCAGTGGGCTATACCTATTCCTGGGACAACCGTCGGACCGGTCTGAACCCCAATGCGGGGATCGCGTTCGAGTTCAGCCAGGACTTCGCAGGGGTCGGTGGCGATGTCGAGTTCATCCGCACCCAGGCCTCTGTGACCGGGGAGACCCGGCTCTTCCGCGAAGAGGTCGGGCTGACGGTCACGCTGGCCGGAGGCGATCTGACCTCGCTCGGCGATACCGACAGCCGCATTCTCGACCGCTACACGGCCGGGGGACGGGTCCGCGGCTTTGACCGCAACGGCCTTGGCCCGCGCGACCTCGCGGCGCTGAACGAAGACGCGCTCGGCGGCAACCGCTTTGTCGCATTCTCGGTCGAGGCGGACTTCCCGCTCGGTCTGCCCGAAGAATACGGCATCCGGGGCGGCGTCTTCTTCGATGCCGGATCGGTATGGGATCTCGACAACAATATCGGCACCAACGGCGTTCCGGTCGATGACAGTTTCATCCTGCGCTCCGTGATCGGCGCGTCGATCTTCTGGACCACGCCGATCGGCCCGCTGCGTTTTGACTTCACCGCGCCGCTCCAGAGCGAGCCCTATGACGACACCCGGAACTTTGACGTCACGATCAACAGCCGCTTCTGACGCCGCCGCGCTGGCCCTGGGCGCCCTGCTGTTCGCGGCCGCCGGTCCCGCAGAGGGCCAGGTCGAGGCTGAGGCTGAGGCTCAGGCGCCCGCGCAGCCGCTGGGTCCGGTCATCGACGCCCCGGTGCAGCCGCCCGGAGGGGACGGCGCGGCCGGTCTTGGCAGTCCGGTCCTGACGCTGGATCAGGACGCGCTTTTCTCGGGCTCCGCCTTCGGTCAGCGCGTGCAGCAAGAACTTCAGCGAGACCGGGCGGCCCTGGCGCAGGAAAACCGGCGGATCGAGGCCGAGCTGGTGGAGGAAGAGCTCGCCCTGACCCAGCAGCGCGAGACGACCGAGCCCGAAGAGTTCGCCGAGCTTGCCAACGCGTTCGACCGCAAGGTCCAGCAGGTGCGCGAGACCCAGGACGGCAAGTCGATCCTGTTGCAGCAGCGGCTGGAGCGGGAACGCCAGACATTCCTCGCCGAGGCCGGCCCGGTGATCGCAACGCTGGTGCAGCGCCGCGGTGCCTATGTCGTGCTGGACCGCAGCGTCATCCTGCTCTCCTTCGAGGGCGTGGACATCACCGAAGAGGCCATCGCCGCGATCGATGCGGCCATCGGCAGCGGCAGCAGCGAAAAGCTCGCCCCGCCGGCGCAGCTGTCGCGCCCGAACGGTGAGGGCGAGTAGCCCGGACCGGGGCGGCCATGCGCGGCGCTTGTGCCGCCGGAACCGGCTTGCTAGGGACGGCGCCGATGCGAGGGGGGCAGAACCAGACCATGACTGAGCAGACAGACACCGCAGCGATCCCGGAGACCGCGGATATCGACCTGATCCGGCGGGTCATCCCGCACCGCTACCCGTTCCTGCTGATCGACCGGGTCGAAAAGATCGTGCCGCACAAATCCGCTGTGGGCATCAAATGCGTGACGGTGAACGAGCCGCATTTCACCGGCCATTTCCCGACCGCGCCGATCATGCCGGGCGTTCTGATCGTCGAAGCGATCGCGCAGACATCCTCGGTCATGGTGGGGCTCTCGCTCGATCTGGTGGGCAAGAATGCGCTGGTCTATTTCATGGGGATCGAGAAGTGCAAATTCCGCCGCAAGGTGGTGCCGGGCGATGTGCTGGAGCTGCATATCACGGCGCTGCGCGGCGGCGGCAAGGTCTGGAAGCTCGCCGCCGAGGCCAAGGTCGGTGACGAGATCGCCTGCACCTGCGAGGTCATGGCGATGATCGACGTTCCGAAGGACGCCTGAGCGTGGGTGTCGACGCCACGGCAGAGGTCCATCCGTCTGCCATCATCGAGGACGGCGCCGTGGTCGGCCCGGGGTGCCGGATCGGCCCCTTCAGCATCGTCGGCCCCAAGGTAACGCTAGGCCAAGGCGTCGTCTTGAAGAGCCACGCGGTGGTCACCGGCCTGACCGAGGTCGGCGATGAAACCGTGATCTTTCCGGGCGCGGTGGTGGGTGAGATCCCCCAGGATCTGAAGTTCCGCGGCGAGGAGACCCGCCTGATCGTGGGCAAGCGCAACCGCATCCGCGAGGGCGCGACGCTAAACACCGGGACCGCGGGCGGCGGCGGCGTCACCCGCGTGGGCGACGATTGTCTGCTGATGACCGGCGCCCATGTCGGCCATGATGCGCAGGTGGGCGACCGCGTGGTGATCGCCAACCAGACCGCGCTCGCGGGCCACTGCATCGTCGAGGACGATGTGATCATCGGCGGGCTGAGCGGCATTCATCAGCATGTCCGTCTGGGGCGCGGTGCGATCATCGGCGCGCTGACCATGGTGACCCATGACGTCATTCCCTACGGGCTGGTGCATGCCTCGCGCGGGGAGCTGGAGGGGCTGAACCTCGTGGGCCTGCGCCGCCGCGGCGCCGAGCGGGCCGAGATCGAGGCCCTGCGCGCGGCCTACAAGCATCTGGCAGAAGCCGACGGCGCCTTCATGGACCGTGCCCGCGCCCTGGCGGATCGGGCCGAAACCCCGCAGGTGCGCGAGATCGTGGAGTTCATCCTCGGCCATACCGACCGCTCCTTTCTGACCCCGCGGTAGGGCGAGATGGCCGGGCCGCCGGTTCTCGGCATCATCGCGGGACGGGGCGCTTTGCCGGGGGTGATCGCGGAGGCCGCCGAGGCCGAGGGGCGCCGGGTCGTGCTGGCGGTGATGGTCGGTGTGGAACCCGAAGAGCCCGGCCGGACAACCATCCCCTTTCGCGTGGAACGGCTGGGCCGGCTTTTTGCAGAGCTCCGCCGGGAGGGCGTGAGCGAGGTGGTGTTCGCCGGCGCCGTCGCGCGCCCCGCGCTCGACCCCCGGTGCTTCGATCTGAAAACGGCATGGCTGGCGCGCAGGTTCCTGCCCGCACTGCGGCGGGGCGACGACGCGCTCTTGCGTGTCGTGATCGGGCTCTTCGAGGCCGAGGGCTTCACCGCCCGGGGCGCCCACGAGCTGGTGCCGGGGCTGGTGGCTGCGCCGGAGGTGCTGACGCGCGCCGCCCCGGACAAGGCGGCGCGGGTCGATGCCGCGCGCGCCATGGCGCTGCTGCGGATGCTCGGGCCCGCGGATCTCGGCCAGTCCGCGGTCGTGGCCCATGGTCTACCCCTCGCGGTGGAGGCCGCGCCGGGCACCGATGTGATGCTGGCCCAGGTGGCCGCGCTGCCGGCGGAGCGGCGCGCGACCGGCGGGGTCTTTGCCAAGGCGCCGAAACCGGATCAGGAGCGCCGCATCGACCTGCCGACCATCGGGCCGCAGACCGTCGCGGGGGTCGCAAAGGCCGGGCTCTCAGGGCTGGTCATTGAAGCCGGCGGCGTGATCGTGCTGGAGCGCGAGGCCGTGATCGCGTCCTGCGATGACTTGGGGCTCTTTCTCTGGGCGCGGGAGGCCGATCCGTGACCAGGCTCTTCATAGTGGTCGGCGAGGCGTCGGGCGATGCGCTCGGCGCGGCGCTGGTGCAGGGTTTGCGCACACTGGAGCCGGAGGCGGAGATCGCCGGGCTGGCCGGACCGAAAATGCAGGCCGAGGGGCTGAAGAGCCTTTTCCCGATGGAGGAGCTGTCGGTGATGGGGTTGACCGAGGTGCTGCCGAAATACCCCCATCTGCGCCGCCGGATGCTCCAGACGGTCGAGGCGGTGCTGGCCGCGCGCCCCGATGTGCTGCTGACGATCGATGCGCCGGATTTCTCGCTGCGGGTGGCCAAGCGTGTCCGCGCCGCAGATCCGTCGATCCGGACCGTGCATTATGTGGCGCCCTCGGTCTGGGCCTGGCGCCGGGGACGGGCGGCGAAGATGGCGCCGTTTGTCGATCAGGTGCTGGCGCTTCTGCCCTTCGAGCCGCCCTATATGGAGACCGCCGGGATGCGCTGCGATTTCGTCGGGCATCCGGTGACGACGGAGCCGGTGGCAAGCGCCGCGGAGGCCGCGGCGTACCGCGCGCGGATCGGCGCGGGGCAGGGGCCGCTGATCCTGGCCCTGCCGGGGTCGCGCCGGGGGGAAGTCACGCGCCTGACGGATGTGTTCGGCGAAAGCCTCGCCCGCGTTGCGGCGGCGCATCCGGAGGCGCAGTTCGTCCTGCCCGCTGCGCCGTCCGTCGTGGATCTGCTGCGCGAGCGCACCGCCGACTGGCCCAAGCCGCTCCATCTGGTCGACCCCGCGGAGGACGCAGACGGCGCCGACAAGCGCGCGGCCTTTGCCGCCGCCGATGTCGCGCTGGCGGCTTCGGGTACGGTGTCGCTGGAGCTCGCTGCCGCCGACACGCCCATGGTGATCGCCTATGACATGGCCTGGCTGACGCGGCAGATCCTGCGGCGGATGCTGCGCGTGGACACGGTGACGCTCGTCAACCTGGTCTCCGAAACCCGCGCCGTGCCGGAGTTTCTGGCCGAGAACTGCAGGCCTGATCTGATTGCGCCAAGCCTGCTGCAGGTGCTGGACGCGCCAGATGCGCAGCGGGAGGCCGCGCGGCTGACGATGGACCGGCTGGGGCGCGGCGGTGCGGCCCCGGGACTGCTTGCGGCGCGGGCGGTGCTGGACGGATTGGCCGAGAACGGGGAAGGACCTGGCAGATGATCGGTTTCGTTCGCCTCCTGTTTCTCTCAAGCGTCCTGTCGGTGCCGGTGAATGCCCAGACGGCAGATCTCTCGGACCTGATCGCCCAGCGGCTTGCGCTGATGCGTCCGGTGGCTGCCTGGAAGGTCGAAAACGACCGCCCGGTGGAAGACCTCGCCCGCGAGGCGGTGGTCCTGGACGAAGCAAGCGCGCAGGCCGCCGAACGCGGGATCGATCCTCCCGGAGTTCGCGTCTTCTTTCAGAGTCAGATCGATGCGGCCAAGGAGATCCAGCACTGCTGGATCTCACGTTGGACGGAGACGGGCCAACCCGGTCAACCGGTGCAGGACCTGTTGGCCGAGATCCGGCCCGAGCTGCTGCGCCTGGGGGATGCCATCATCGACGCGATGGCGCGGGATCTGCAGGAGAGCGGGCGGCTCCAAGCGGATCCGGAAGCGTTCGACATCGAGTGTCTGACGCCGCAGACCGCGCGCGCGCTGAGCGCCGCGCTGTCGCAGGTGCGGGCGACCGGGAACTAGCGGCTCAGGCAGCGGCCTGTGCAGCACCACGCCAGATCCAGCCGCCGCCGAGCACCCGGCTGCCCCCGGTCTCATAGAAGACACAGGCCTGTCCCGGGCTGACGCCTTCCTCCGCGTTCAGCAGTTCCACCTCGGCCTCGGATTCGCTCAGAGGGCGGAGAATCGCCTCGCGCGGCGGGCGCGTGGAGCGGACCTTGACCGAGATTGCCTGTTCACGACCCGGCATCAGCGGATTGTCGCCGAGCCAGTTTATCTCCCGAACGGGTACGATGCGCGTGCACAGCGCCGCCTTCGGGCCGACAATGACGCAACGTTTTTCCGGGTCGAGCCGCACGACATAGAGCGGCTCCGCGAGCCCCCCGATCCCCAGGCCGCGGCGCTGACCGATCGTGTAGTGGATCACCCCGTCATGGTGTCCCAGGACGCGGCCCTGCATGTCAACGATATCGCCTGGCTCCGCAGCGCCGGGGCGCAGCTTTTCGATCACCGCCGCATAGTTGCCGTTGGGCACGAAACAGATGTCCTGGCTGTCGGGCTTGTCGGCCACGGGGAGGCCGTATTTTTCGGCCAGCGCGCGGGTCGCATCCTTGCTGGGCAGGCCGCCTAGGGGGAAGCGCAGATAGCTAAGCTGCTCCGCTGTCGTCGAAAACAGGAAGTAGCTCTGGTCGCGTGCCGCGTCGGCAGCGCAATGAAGCTCCGCTCCCGCCGGTCCCAGTTTACGCTGAATGTAATGTCCGGTGGCCATGCAATCGGCATCGAGATCGCGCGCTGTTTCCAGCAGATCGCGGAACTTCACCCGCTCATTGCAGCGAATACAGGGCACAGGCGTCGCCCCGGCCAGATAGCTGTCGGCGAATTCGTCAATCACCGCGTCGCGAAACGTGTTTTCGTAATCCAGCACATAGTGCGGAAATCCCATGCGTTCCGCGACCCTGCGCGCATCATGGATGTCGCGTCCCGCGCAACAGGCGCCTTTCTTGGCCAGCGCGGCGCCGTGATCATAGAGCTGGAGGGTCACGCCCACCACGTCATAGCCCTCTTCCGCGAGCTGTGCGGCGACCACGGAACTGTCCACGCCGCCGGACATGGCGACGACGACGCGGGTCTGAGACACCGGCTTGGGCAGGCCGAGCGAATTGAGCGCTGACGTCATGGGAGGGCAGGTCCTGACCTGAAAAATCAAACCCGATATATAGGAAAATCTTCCGTAAGAACAAGGCGCAGCCTCAGCCCGCGTTTACCACCGGTCTGGCAGTTTCCCCCCGTGCAGTACGAGGGGATGACCATGTATATTCGCAAAGTGGACGGGCCGCGGGTCGTGAAGCTACCGGACGGGACCATGCTGACGCGGGCGGACCTACCGTCGCCGCAAACCCGCCGGTGGGTGGCAAGCCGGAAGGCGCTTGTCGTCAAGGCCGTAAAACACGGATTGATCAGTGAATCGGAGGCCTTGAACAGCTATGGCTTATCTGATGAAGAGCTGACCAGTTGGGAACAGGCCGTTGAAGCGCATGGAGAAGTTGCACTGAAAGCGACAAGTGTGCAAAAATACAGACATAGTTAACGTAACGTTTTCGACTTATGGACAAGTTTACATTGTTTCTGGTGTGGTAACAGTTATGGTAACTCAAGGTTAAGGGTTCTTCACCAAAAGTCAGGTGAAAGAAACGGTAATGACGGAGCCTGGCAATGCGCGTTCTGCTGGTGGAAGACGATCCGACCACGTCCAAGAGCATCGAGCTGATGCTGA
>JBCDBB010000153.1:0-9472 GCA_039184415.1 Pseudomonadota bacterium | reverse complement strand
GCTCACAAATCGACGCAGCACGCATGCCGCGGGGAACACCGGCTTTCGGCTTATGGAACAGGAAAACGACCAAACGCATTGCATCCGCCCTCGGTTTCGCTAGAAGCGCGTGAGTTTAAAAACAAGCGAGACCCGGAGGGACGGACGAAATGCGCGTTTACTACGACCGCGACTGCGACATTAACCTGATCAAGGACAAGAAAGTGGCCATCCTCGGCTACGGCAGCCAAGGTCACGCGCACGCGCTGAACCTTCGTGACAGCGGCGCAAAGAACCTTACCGTGGCGCTCCGCGAGGGCTCGCCATCGGCTAAGAAGGCCGAAGCTGAAGGTCTGACAGTGATGGGCATCTCCGAAGCCGCCGCCTGGTGCGACCTGATGATGTTCACGATGCCGGACGAGTTGCAGGCCGAAACCTACCGCCGCCACGTCCACGATCATCTGAAGGATGGCGCCGCCATCGCCTTTGCGCACGGCCTGAACGTCCATTTCGGTCTGATCGAGCCGAAGCCCGGCGTCGCCGCGCACCGTGTGGCCCGGGCCCTTGGGCGCCATCATGATCACGTCGACGCCGGGCTTCGGCTCGATCAGACCGAAATGCACGTTCAGTCCGTGGGCAAAGGCGATGGCCGCGCCCTCACGCAGGTTGTCATGGACATGCTTTGTGTAGGTCTCGGCCTGCAGCTCGTCGGGCATGGTGAACATGATCAGATCGCACCAGGCCGCGGCCTCGGCGATGCCCATGACCTGCAGCCCCTCGGCTTCCGCTTTCTTGGCGGAGGGCGATCCGTCGCGGAGCGCCACGACGAGATTCTTGGCGCCGCTGTCGCGCAGGTTCAGCGCATGGGCATGGCCCTGGCTGCCATAGCCCAGGATGGCCACCTTCTTGTCCTTGATCAGATTGATGTCGCAATCCCGGTCGTAGTAGACGCGCATGCCCCTCGTCCCTTCAGCTTGGCGTAGTGTGGTCCCGGCGGGAGGTATCGCCAAGGGGGGGCGGGTGCAAGCAGATCGCCCACGGTCTCTCGCGGGTCAGCCGAGCGCGCCAAGCCCCGTCCGCATGAGCACCTTGCGTACCGGCGCGATCCCGTAGAGCGCATCGAGCGCGGTCTTGCGCAGGTCGCGCAGCCCCTGCGCCTCGACCATGGAAGCGCGGTTAAGCGCATCGATCCCGGCCACGCGCAGCTGAACCTCGGCCCAGCGGGCGCGGTTGTAGCGGGCGAGCATCTCGGCGTCGCCCAACCGGTCGGGCGTGGCGGCGGCGAGCCGGTGCAGCGCCCGCAGATCGCCGACCGAGGTGTTGAGCCCCTGCGCGCCGATGGGCGGCATGACATGGGCCGCCTCAGCGATCAGCGCGATCCGCTCGCCGTCGAACCTGTCGGCGATCTGGCTGATGATCGGCCAGATCGTGCGGCGGCTGACCAGGGTCAGCGGGCCAAAGAGATGGCAGGAGCGTTCCGACATCTCGGCGTTGAACGCGTTCTCCTCAAGCCCGTTGAGCCGCTGTGCCTCGGCTGCGCGCTCTAGCCAGACCACGGCCGAGCAGGGCCGGCCCTCATAGTCGGGCAGGGGGACCAGCGTGAAGGGGCCGCCGCTGCGGTGGATCTCGGTCGATACATGATCATGGGGGATCGGGTGGGTGGCGGCGAACGCGAGCGCCTTCTGGCCATAGCGCATCGTGCGCGCCCCGATGCCTGCGTCGCGGCGCACGGCGGAGGTACGCCCGTCCGCCCCGATCACCAGGCGAACCCGGTGCCGGCTGGCGTCGCTAAGGGTGACGCGGGCCTCCTCCGTACGGGTCTGGACCCGGGCAACGCCCAGTCCGAAGCGCATGTCGACCTGGGGCATCTCCGCCAGATGTGCGGAGAGCTCGCGGCGCAGAAGCCAGTTCGACAGGTTCCAGCCAAAGGGCCGCTCGCCAAGATCCGCGGCATCGAAATTCTTGATCACGCGGGGTGTGTTCTCGACCCCGCCGGCATCGACGATACGCATGATCTGCAGGGCCGCGGCCTCGGCATCGAGGTTGTCCCAAAGGCCGATCTCGTCGAGAAAGTCCCGCGACGGCTGCAGGATCGCGGTGGTGCGCAGGTCGGCGCCCACGGCATCGCGCTCTGTCACCGGCGGGGTCGGATCGACACACAGAACCGAAAAGCCGCTTTGGCCAAAGGCCGCGGCGGCGCACATTCCGGCCAGCCCGCCGCCGGCCACGAGAATGTCGTAGTCAAAGCGCATGTCCACCTCTCCGATCAGATCCTAGGAGACAGCGCGCCGGTGGCAATGCTGTTCGCGGTCACCCGCGCGAGATCAGGATCATCATGACGAAGACCACGGCCACCATGATCAGTGCGCCGGTGATCAGACCGCCGAAGCCGAAAAGCAGCGTCGCGCCGATCCAAAGTGCGGCGATGAGCCCGACCAAGCCATAGGCCTTGATCTCGTCCGGCGTCGCGCGCAGCGGGGCCGGCAGGGAGGACGGCGCCTTGGACTCAGACGATACGGTGTCGGGCATCTCGGAGGTGATCGTCACGGGGTATCCTTTCACTGAAGCTTTGTTACTGGATGGCATGGAGGGCGCGCCAAGTCGGTGCGGGTCAATGCCGCAGCGCAGCATTCCGCCTGCGGCCGCGCGGTCAGGTCAGATCGCTCAAAAAACGGTCCAGCCGGCTGGTATGGAAGCGGATATGCGGTGCAGGGGCCGCGGTTTCGGCGACATGAACCGTGTGCATGCCAAGCGCATGGGGCACAGCAAGGTTGCGCGGGTCGTCCTCGAACATGGTGGCGCCCTCGCAGGTCAGGCCGTCGCGCGCGAAGACCGACGCAAAGGCCTCGGCATGGGGTTTGGGGCGGTAATCCGCATGCTCGACCCCATAGACCGCGTCGAAAAGCCCATCGAGTCCAAGGGCCGTGATCACCCGTCGGGCATAAGGGGCGGATCCGTTGGTATATACGATACGCCGTCCCGGCAGCCGGTCGATCGCCTCGCGCAAATCCGGGTCGGGATCGAGCACGGCAAAGGAAATGTCATGGACCTCTTCCAGGTAGGGCTCGGGGGAGATGCCATGCTCGGCCATCAGACCGGCGAGCGTCGTGCCATGGGCGTGCCAGTAGTCCCGGCGCAGCTGATCTGCGCGGGCCTCGTCGACGCCGAGCGCCTCCATCACAAAGGCGGTCATGCGCACCTCGATCTGGTCGAAGAGGCGCGCGGAGGGCGGATAAAGCGTGTTGTCGAGGTCGAACACCCACGCCCGGCAGGTCGCTAGGACATCTTTCGGCATGGCTCAGACCTAGGTGGTCGGCGCGGCGCTGCAACGGTGATCGCTTGCAGAATTGTCGCAGGCTTGGCTAGGCTGGCTGCGCATGCGAGGACTAAACGGATGACATCTCCAAGACCGCCGCAAAAAGACGCCTACGCGCTGATCCTCGACGCAATCGACATCGGGATCTACAAACCGGGCGACCGGCTCGTGGAATCCGACCTTGCGGAGCGGTTCGGCGTATCACGCACACCGATCCGCGAGGCGCTGCAGCGTCTGGAGACGCAGTCGCTGCTGGCGCGGGACGGGCGCAGCCTGATCGTCGCCTCCCTCGACCATAACCAGCTGGCCGAACTCTATGTGGTGCGGACGGAACTGGAGGGGTTGGCCGCGCGTCTGGCGGCGAAACATGCCGCTGACGAAGAAATCCAGGTGCTGCGCGACATGGTCGAAGAGGACCGTGGGCTGCTCGACGACACGTCGGCGCTGGCGCGGACGAACCGGCGGTTTCACAAGCAGATTCACTTGGCCTCGCACAATCGATTTCTGGTTCAGCAACTGGAGCTGGTGCACCGGTCCATGGCGCTGCTGGCCAACACGTCGCTCGCCGCGGTGGGGCGGGGCGAGACCGCGCTGGCCGAACATGACGCCATCGTCTCGGCGCTGGAGAAGCGCGATGCCGACGCGGCCGACGACGCCTTGAAGACCCACATTTCCCGCGCCTTCGCCACCCGGCTCAAGCTCGACTCCGAAAAGCACGATCTGGGGATCTAGACGTAGGGCGGCTCGCGCGGCGGTACGATGTCCGTGTCCGTGATGACCGGCTCGGGATGGTGCGTCTTGTCCCAGTAGAAGGGGCGCGAGACCATCTCAACCAGGGCTTTGAAGGACGCGACCGTCGCCAGCATATGGTAGAAGGTCATCGTCAGCAGCCAGGGCGTGAGGGTCATGCATCCGGCGCGGCGCGCGGCCGTCAGCCCGACGCCGATCGAGATCAGTTCGCACAGCACGAAGGTCGCGACCACCGCGATCAGCCAGCTTCCCGGCAGCGCATCGGCGACCGGGTGGGGCAGTCCGAAGGCGACCAGCCACCAGGACCAGAGCACCGGGGCGAGCGTATACTGCGAAATCGTGCCCAGAAACAGCACCTGAACGGCCAGGAAGCCGCGCGTGCCCAGATCGCGCCAGAGCTGCACGGGATTGCGCATATGGACCGCGTAGGTCATCGCATAGCCCTTGAGCCAGCGCGAGCGTTGCCGGATCCAGGCGATCGTGCCGCTCGTGGCCTGTTCGCGGGTGACGGTCGGGATCAGCTCGGTCCGGTAGCCCGCGCGGGCGAGCCGCAGCCCCAGATCGGCATCCTCGGTCACATTATGCGCGTCCCATGCCCCGAGCGCCTCCAGCGCCCCGCGCCGAAAGAACAGCGTCGTGCCTCCGAGAGGCAGCGGCAGCCGCATACGGGACAGACCCGGCAGCACGGCGCGGAACCACACGGCGTAATCGAGCGTGAAGCAGCGCGTCAGCCAGCTTTGCCGCCGATTGTAGAAATCCAGTGCCCCCTGCAGGCAGGCGACCCACGGGTCCGCGCGGTTGAAATGGGCGACGACGCGGTCGATCTGATCGGGCTCCGGCGCGTCCTCGGCGTCATAGACCCCGATGATGGAGCCGCGGGCGAAGTCGAGCGAATAGTTCAGCGCCCGGGGCTTGGTGCGCAGCTCGCCCGCAGGCACCTTGACCACGCGAAATCCCTCGGGGAGCTCGGTGGTTTCCAGCGTCCGCAAGGTGCGGTGGTCGTCGGCTTCCACCGCGAGGCAGATATCGAGCAGGGCGCGCGGATAGCGCAGGCGCGACAGGTTGCGGATCAGCCCGTCGGCGATCTCGTCCTCGCGCAAGAGCGGCACCAGGCAGGTCACCACCGGCAGTTTGGAGCCAGACGGCCCTTCCGAGAAGTTCAGAATCCGCGCCGCGACCCCCGGCTCATGACGCACACCGTTGAGCGCCGCGGTCAGTTTGAGCAGCGTCACCGCGACCAGCGTGAACAGCGCCCAGGCCGTCACGGCGATCAGCACCTTTTCATGGACCACGAGTGCCGCGATCACCAGAATGACGATCAGCGTCGCGAGCGCCCGGCTGAAGGCCTGGCCGCGCCAGTCGCGGCAGCTGTTCTGTTCCGCCACCCGGGTCTCGGCCCGGTCGCGCAGTTCGCGCTTGTGCAGCCGGGACAGTGCGTAATGCAGCCGTTCGCCGTCGCTCAGCCCCATGATGACCGGGCCGAAGACGGCGGTCAGCTGGCGCTGCAACCGCTCGAAGCGGGCGGGTGCATCGACGAGGATGACAGTACGCGCGCCGACCCTTCGCCACGGCAGGCACTGGTCGGCCAGGCAGCGCGCGACGCCGTACTGGCGCACGAGCACCGGATCGTGGCTGTCCCGTCCGGGATCGATGAAGGGCAGGTCATGCTGCTGCGCGACGGCGCTGCGGATATCCTCGCGGGTCACGTCATGCTCGGCGCATAGGATGTCGCCCAGGCGCGCATCCCACTGGGTCTGAAGCTCGAGCGCGTGATTCAGGCGGTCTTTGCTGAGCAGTCCGCGGTCGGTCAGGATCTGGCCAAGCGGTCTTCGCGACCGGTCAGCCGGACGTGACGCCTCGTCCGCGGTGACGCGGGGCGTGCTCCGGACCTGGTCGGTCCGGGAGACCAGTCTGATCGGCGGCGGCGGCGGCACCTGGCTTCCCCCGGGTCATCACCGGACGATCTAGGCAGGCGGCCCCCTAAATTATTATTAAAATCGAGGGTTTCTGCGTTCAGTTGCGATAATTAAACCATCGCCGCGCGAAACCGCTCGAACAGATAGTAGCTGTCCTGGGGACCGGGGCTGGCCTCGGGATGGTACTGAACCGAAAAGACGGGCCGTTCGCGCAGGCGGATGCCGCAGTTCGATCCGTCGAACAGAGACACATGGGTTTCGACCACATTTTCCGGCAGCGTCTGGCTGTCCACGGTGAAACCATGATTCATCGAGGTGATTTCCACCTTGCCGGTTTCGAGGTCCTTCACGGGGTGGTTCGCGCCATGGTGGCCATGGTTCATCTTGACCGTCTGCGCGCCGAGCGCCAGGGCAAGCATCTGATGGCCAAGGCAAATCCCGAAGACGGGCAGATCGCTCTGCTCCAGGATCTCGCGGATCATCGGCACGGCATAGACACCTGTCGCGGCCGGGTCTCCGGGGCCGTTGGACAGAAACAGACCGTCGGGGGACTGGTCGAGCACGTCCTGGGCGGTAGCCGTCGCGGGCAGCACCGTGACATCGCAGCCGGCACTGGCCAGGCAGCGGAGGATGTTGCGTTTCGCGCCGTAATCCACGGCGACCACTCGTGGGCCCCCGGGGGCCTTTTTGCCGTAGCCCTCGGGCCAGGCCCAGCGGGTGTCGTCCCAGCGGTAGGACTGTGCACAGGTCACTTCGCGGGCAAGATCGCGCCCGACAATGCCGTTAAATCCACGAGCGGCCTCGACAATCGCGGCAATGTCGAACTCCCCGTCCGGACTGTGGGCGAGGCAGACATGGGGCGCGCCAGCCTGCCGGATCTCGCGCGTCAGGCGCCGCGTATCGATGCCGCCAATCCCGATCCGGTCGTGCCGGCGCAGCCAGTCCGACAGCGTGCCGGCCGCGCGCCAGTTCGACGGCGCCGTGGGGGACCATTTCACAACCATGCCCTCCGCCACCGGGTCGGCCGCTTCTTCGTCCTCGGGCGTTGTCCCGACATTGCCGATATGGGGAAAGGTGAAGGTGACGAGCTGTCCGGCGTAGGACGGGTCGGTCATGATCTCCTGATACCCCGTCATCGCGGTGTTGAAGCACAGCTCCGCCGTGCACTGGCCGGTCGCGCCGAACCCCATGCCGAAAAGCACCGTGCCGTTGGCAAGGCCCAGGCAGGCCGTCGGGCGGGGGAGGTCGGTCATGGGCGCGGTCCTTTCGTGGCGGTGCCGGAGTAGGGGGCCGCGACAGAGCGGTCAAGCCAAAGCAGACACGCCAAAGCCGTAGGGCCGAAACCGCCTGATCCGCGCCGCAGCGCAAACACCGCCGGGCTTGTACAGGCCCGCCGGAGCGCCTATGTGCCCGACGCAGCAAAGACAGGGACCACCATCATGGGACTGAAGAAACGCATCTCGAGCGGGCTCAAGCAGGCCATGAAGGATCGCGACACCGTCCGGCTGTCGACCCTGCGTCTGATCAATGCCGCCGTCAAAGACAGCGAGATCGAACTGCGCAGCCGCGAGGAAGGCGAGCGGCGCGAGCTGTCGGACAGCGAAGTGCTCTCGATCCTGACCAAGATGGTCAAGCAGCGCCATGACAGCGCCCGCGCCTACGAAGAGGGCGGCCGGCTGGAACTGGCGGAGAAGGAAAATGCCGAGATCGGCGTGATCGAGGAATTCCTCCCGGCACAGCTAAGCGAGACGGAACAGGCAAAGGCCATCGACGCCGCCATCTCCGGGGCCGGTGCTGAGAGCCTGCGTGACATGGGCAATGTCATGGCGGTGCTGAAGCAGAACTATGCGGGTCAGATGGATTTCGGCGTTGCCGGTCCGATGGTGAAGGAACGCCTGAGCAAAGGCTGAGGCGCCTTTTGGGCCCATTCAGACTGGCGCGCGTCCGAGCTTTCAGTCTCGGAACCATCGCGCCTTCGCTTTCGCCCCTCCGCTGCGCGGTTTGCAAAAGTAGGGGAGCCCGCTGAATTCGACAGATCTTCTGGTGATGAGTCTCATGCCGGTCGGCTTCCGGGCCAGGACGTCTCGGACGCCCGTATCTTGGGAAACGAGACGATTGGCAGCGTCGCGGGCAACCGGATGGCCCGCGATAGGGACCACGCGCTGCTGTGGGCGGATATAGCCGATGCGCTCATCCCCCAAGACCCGTCCGTGCTGGACAGCGGCAAGCCTGGCTATGCCCACGAGCCGGTGCAGAAACCCGCAGGGGGCGAGGCGATGCTGAATAGGTGCGAGTTCCCCGGCGATCTGATCGGCGAGCGCCGCGCCTTCGGGGCATCCTTCACCATCGAAGCATAACGCCCGCCGCTGTGGGCTAAGAGGCGCTCAATTAAGCCTGGGCGCCGTGGCGACCACCCGCGACAGCAGGTCTCCGAGCACCGGGTAGAGCGCCTCGCGCTCGTCGCTGGACAGAAAGGCGCCGAGTTCGACCTCACGTCCGGCCCCTTTCAGCGTCAGATAGCTCTCCACCGGGCCGCCTTTGGGGTGAACCTGAAGTGTCACCCAGTAGGGGTTCGCGTCCCAGCTTTGGGGATCCGCGCCGCGGCGCTGACGAACCAGTGACGCGTGGTCGGACCAGAGCGACAGCTCTTCTAGGATCTCGCCGTCGCGATAGGATTTCTGCAGCATCCACCAGACCAGCGCCACGGTGCCCAGCATGAAGGGCAAGAGCCCCCACATCACCGGCGTGCCCAGAACGGCGAGAAGCGGCAGGAGGATCGCCACGAAGGTCGCCCCGATGAACCAGACGAACCCCCGTTTGGGCAGGGACCGGTGCGGCCACAGATGCAAGCGCGCGAGCGGCGGATCCCCCCTGGCATAGCAGGAGGCCCCGGCAATCTCCGGGGCCCCGTCTGGTGATCCGACCCACTCGAGCGGCATGGCCGTCTAGTGGGCCGCGCCCTTGTCCCAATCCTCGCGCTTGGGGAGCGTCTCGAACGTATGCTCCGGCGGCGGGCTGGGCAGGGTCCATTCCAGCGTGTCCGCATGCTCGTTCCACGGGTTCTTCGCGGTCGCGTTCATGGGCGCGAGAAGCGTGCGGAAGAGGATGACGATGAAGAACACAAAGCTCGCGAAGGCCAGGAAGGCGCCGATAGAGCTGACATAGTTCCAGAGCGCGTAGGCTTCGGGATAGTCGATATAGCGGCGCGGCATGCCCTGTCGGCCCCGGAAGTGCTGGGGGAAGAAGGTCAGGTTCGCGCCGATGAACATCGCCCAGAAATGGATCTTGCCGGCCCATTCCGGGATCATCCGACCGCACATCTTGGGCAGCCAATAATAGATGCCCGCGAAGATACAGAAGACCGCGCCGAGGCTCATCACATAGTGGAAATGCGCCACCACATAGTAGGTGTCGTGATAGGCCCGGTCGATCGCCGCCTGGCTGAGCACGATGCCCGTCACGCCGCCCACCGTGAAGAGGAACAGGAAGCCGAAGGCCCAGAGCATGGGCG
>JBCDBB010000152.1:0-9481 GCA_039184415.1 Pseudomonadota bacterium | reverse complement strand
CTTTCGGTCAATGACGCCTTTACGATGAACAAGTGGGCCGAAAGCCAGGGCGTCGAGAACATCGGTATGATACCCGATGGATCGGGCGATTTCACACGCAAGATGGGCATGCTCGTCGCTAAGGAAAACCTCGGCTTCGGGCTGCGGTCCTGGCGCTATGCGGCGATCGTCAATGACGGCCTGATTGAAGCTTGGTTCGAGGAACCGGGGCTCATGGACAATTGCCCGGACGATCCCTATGGGGAGTCCAGCCCCGAAAACCTGCTCGCCTATCTCAACCGGGCGGTTGCCGCCTGACAGGCAAACAAGCAAGTCCAGACGGAGAAGGCCCGCGCTGTTCCGCACGGGCCTTTTTCATGAGTGCTCGAATGAAGGACGACGCATTAGTTTTCGACGGAAACTCCCGGCTGTCATAGTACGTGGCCACTCCGCGCCCCATCGCGCGACGCCGCTGCGACTGTTCGCACCGCGGCCTTCCTGGCATCCCCGAGCACCAGGGCCTCGGGCCGCAGGAGCGATTGCCCGATCTCATCGCAGGGGCACCAGCCGCTGTCATCTGTGAGACCGGCAAGACGCACGATCCCAGCAGCACCCTGACGCGGAATGAAATTTACTACGTCAGCGCGGAGCGTACCTGCGCTAGTTTCCAGAATGCCCCGCGGCGCATCTACGGACAGGACCTGGCCGCCTGCTGTCCGGTCCAGCCAAGTGACCTGCGCCGCCCCATGAGCGGACCGGCACGCGGCGAACAGGCGGCGCGCCGGCGAGCCGTGATCGGGATCGAGCACCGTAAACCGTGCCCGGGGTCGCGTTCGCGCCAGATCTTTAGCGATCCATAGGATGCGTTCCACGGCGATTTCGGAATATCCGCCCGCATCGGGCGGCAGGCGAAAAACGACATGGGAGTCGTCGGGCATAGCGGCCAGCTGACCGGCGAGGCGACGGGCTTCGCGCGCGGACCCCCACGCCGCGGGCCAAAGCTGGCGCGCGACAGGGTCCAGCCCGGTGATCCCCTCACCGCGCGCCGACACGCCCGGCGCGGCTACCAACCGCCCGAAAGCAATGCGCCGCCCGCTAATGAGTTCTGTCCGTCCGGCCCTCCAGTCGATGGCTACGACATCGTCGAGCACAATCTGCACCCCCGTAGAGGCAAGTTTCTCGTATGCGGCCATAGTCACAGGCCGCGAAAAGGGCCTCGGAACAGCCTCGTTTCCCAAGAGGCGCGCCGGATCGCGCTCCACTAGGATGATGGGCTGATCGAGTGACTTTCCAGCGAGCGAGAGTGCCGCCTGAGCGCCGGCGGGGCCTCCGCCCAGGATCAGCACCGGCTCCGCCGCCGCGGTGGGTGCGATCAGGTTGGGCGTGCCTAGAGCCATGGCACCGGCGCCGGTGGCGGCTAGAAAACGTCGGCGGGTGATTTCATGCATTTTCAGCCTCCTGATCTTGGGATGATCGGTCTCCGTCGCGTGTTGCGAACTTCATGCGCCTCGGATTTGTCTCCGGGAAGCGCATCTTCACACCTAGGATCATTGTCGAAGACCCCGCGGCGGAATGTGGCGTCTCAGACCAATGGCGGCCGTGCGCGATCTCGCCCGCAGACGGATGCTCGAGGCGCGTGGCCATTGCGGGCGTCATGTACAGCCGCCCCGTATCGTCGATTAGCAGCGCCAGATCGATGCCCATCGCCTCTGCGACGGAGACCCAGCCTTCGGGCCCTGCGACGCTCAGAGCCGTCGCAGCGGCATCGGCGCGGCCGGCGTCGGGGTGCAGAACAGTAGCGGAGACGATCCCACCCACTGGCCGCCCCGTGCGCGGGTCCAGGATGTGAGAGAAGCGCGCCCCGTCATGCTCCAGAAATCGCTCGTAATTGCTGGAAGTGAAGACCGCTTCACCGGGACGCATATCGAGGCTGGCCATGACCCCCCATCCGAACGGATCGCGCACGGCCACGCGCGCGGCGCGCGCGCCATGGCGCCCCAGAACCAGTACATCGCCTCCGGCATTAAGAACAGCTTCCTCGATCCCCGCACTCTTAAGCAGCTCGGCGGCCCGCTCCAGGGCAACGCCTTTGGCGAAGGCACCGAGATTGAGTTGGACATTCGGGTTGGCAGACGACACACGACGCCCGACTGTCCGCAAATCTGTCATGCGAGGCCGTGCAGCCAACAGCGGCGCAATGTCTTCCGTCGTAGGCGGCGGACCGGTCGGAAGACTGTCCGAATGAAATCCCCAAAGCGCAATCAGACGACCAATCGCGGGCTCAAAGAGGCCGCCGCTTGCCACCGACAGCTTTTGCGCCTCACGCAGCAGAGCCGCCAGATCCACGCTAGCGAAAAAGTCCTCGCCATGTGCAATGGCCCCGCTGAGGTCAGTGATTTCCCCCGCCCGCCAGCTATGCCAAGCATGGTGATCGATCTGGAGCTGGCTTCCGACAGATGTGGCGGCCGCCTCCGCCACAGCCGTTTCGTCACCGTTTATGACGATTTCCACAATCGTTCCAAAGACGTAGAGTGTCTGGGAATATACCGGCGGGGTCGCATGCGAGCGGACATATGCCAATGCGCCGAGCACCGCGACGCACATCGCCAGCAGTACGACCCAGTTTCTCCAACGGCCCGGCGTCATGGCTCCGGCACGGGTTCAAGCCACAGGCTGCTCTCCGAGAGCCCACGACGATCGATGCGCCAGAGCGGCAGGAAGGCCAGCACGAGTGAGGGTATGCATAGCAGTGCTGTCGTCACATCACCCAGCCCGAGCCAGCCGGCCAGGCCGGCCACTGTGACAAGGGTCGCGGGTGGTAGCAAATAGGCGCGCAGGGTCGCCGCCAAGAACGCCCGGCGGTCCATCGCGAGCACCACATCGTCGCCGACGCCCAAAGGAAACGTCTGCGGTACCCTAACGCGCTGTTTGCAATCAAACATCTCGGCCAGTGCACCAGCACCGCAGCCGGTTTTGGCCGCACAGCTTGCGCATGCCGACGCGCGCCGCCCCTCGAGCGCCACCTGGCCATCGGACAGCGCAGTCACACGCAGTGTCTGGCGCAGGACACCGCGGTCGCTTTTGCAGAACGATTCGAGCGCTGGCCTGGCAGTGTCCGTCATTCCGCGAACTCAATGCAGCCGTCCTCCATGCAGACGCTCAGGCATTGCGGCATGTCATGGTCGGGCTCGCATTCGGTGCAGATATCGGCCTTCACAAAGAAAACGCCCTTCTTGGGAATGATCGCACCGGTCGGGCAAACGGGTTCGCAATCGCCGCAAGCCGAGCAGAGTTCCGCGCTGATGAGCATTGCCATGTCGATGTCCTTTCTAGTGTCTCGACCACAGGTCCGGATCCGCCCCGACCAGGGGTCACGCAAGATCACATGCAAGAACTGTGCCAGGTTTTGGTCATGCCGGGCGCACCTTTGTCTCGCCACGCAGCACCTGGCATTGGCAGGCCAGGCGATCGTGGCGTCCAGCGAGGTTCTCTCTCAGGACCCGTTGTTCCAGCGCGGAAGGGTCGGAGAGGTTCTCGTTACCTGATTCAACGCGGGTCAGGCAGGTGCCGCATTCACCGTCGCGACAACCATAGGTGATGCCCGCCCCGACCTTTTCGGAAATCTCGATAATGCGGGTTCCGGGCGGGACGTTCACTGTTACTGCAACGTCGGCAAAGGTCAGTTTTGTGGCGGACATGTGGTCTTCCCTCAGTGTCTACGGGTGTTTCGGCAGGTGTTAGCGGAAGGGGGACGCCCACGCCGGAGCCTTGCCGGTAAGGCCGTTCGGGAGATCGAGCCCGCTGGCGCAACGTCTCCCTCGCCTTTTCAGAGCAGGATGTCTTTTCGGGGACCAGCTTCCGTGGGGATCCGCTTCCTGCTGGTTCGAGTGCTGAAACCTTTGGCGATTGTCCTCGCGACGCAGTGGGAGCCGGAGCGGCCTTCAAGGGTGACCGGCGAATAAGACCGGGTTCATTCGAAATCGAAGGCAAATTGGCAGTCCTCAATGCTGTGCGGCCTTTCCGCGCCGGATCCGAAGCAGTTTCCCATTAGCAAGCAACCGTCGTGCCAGTCGCAGTCGCAAGCGGCCCTTGGAGCCTGAAGCGCCCTAGAGACCACGCCTGGTCAATAAGTCGAGAATCCAAGCCGCAGAACAGCGCGACAGCGTCCGACAATTGTCGCAAAAGCGACCTCTGTCGGATGAGCCTTGGGCGCGATCAACTTTCTTGGGCAAACAGAGCCTGCAGCTTCTCGCGTTTTGCCGGTTGGCGCGAGATCGCACGACTTTTCGAAGTCGAAGGCACCAGCTAGCGCACCGTTTTCTTGGCGACCCCTGACGCTCCTGTCCTTCGCGCAAACCACAGCGACGCCAAGGAAGCCGTCGGGCGAGCCTACCTTGGCATGGCGATTGCTTGATCATCGGGACAGCCGCGTCTCGCCCTTCACGGCGGCGCAGAGGAACAATCAGGGAATAGCGCATGCAAGACTATCTGATGATCCTGCTCGGCACCGCGCTGGTGAACAATGTGGTCCTGGTTAAGTTTCTTGGCCTCTGCCCATTCATGGGCGTCTCGGGCCGGATCGATGCGGCGGTCGGTATGGGGTTCGCCACAACCTTTGTGCTGACCCTCGCGGCGGCGACAAGCTGGGTCATCGAAACCCTGATCCTGGTACCGCTCGACCTCGGCTTCCTGCGCATCCTCAGCTTCATCCTTGTGATCGCTGCCATCGTGCAATTCACCGAGACCGTTATCCGGAAGGTGTCGCCCACGCTCTACCGCGCGCTCGGGATCTACCTGCCGCTGATCACGACCAACTGCGCGGTGCTTGGCGTGGCGCTTCTCAACATCCAGGAGAAGCACAGTTTTGTCGAAAGCCTACTCTACGGGTTCGGATCTGCCGTCGGTTTCACACTGGTCCTGGTGATGTTTGCAGGGCTACGCGAACGGCTCGCGCGCACGACCGTACCGGCGCCTTTTTCCGGGCCGTCCATCGCCTTCATCACTGCCGGCCTTATGTCCATGGCCTTCATGGGCTTTGCCGGTCTGGTCGCAAACTGACATGACCGGAGCCTCCCCATGATCACCGCCGTCATCACCATGGCCGCCCTCGGGCTCGGTTTCGGCCTGATCCTCGGGATCGCGGCCAAGCGGTTCCATGTGGAGGTGCCGCCGATCGTCGATGAAATCGAACAGGTCCTGCCCGGCACCAACTGCGGGCAATGCGGGTTTCCCGGTTGCCGTCCGGCGGCCGAGGCGCTCGCTGATGGAGCGGCTGCGGTCACGATGTGCCCGCCGGGCGGGCGGGACGTGGCGGTGCAGCTGGCCGATATCACAGGGATGGAGCTGACATCCGGCGGCAGTGGCGCGTCCGGCATCGCCGACGCTGAGCCGATCGTCGCCTTTATCTTCGAGGACCACTGCACCGGCTGCACAAAATGCTTCAAGCGCTGCCCAACTGACGCGATCATCGGCGCGGCCAAGCAGATCCACACCGTCATCAACGATGCCTGCATCGGCTGCGACGCCTGCGCGCAAGTGTGCCCGACCGAGGCAATCGTCCTGCGCACCAAACCGCTGACCTTGCGCAACTGGCATTGGCCCAAACCCGGCGACACTTACGAGGATGCCGCCTGATGAAGCTATTCTCTCTCTCGGCTTTCAAACGGACTGCGGGCACCCTCGCCTTGCGCGGAGGGGTGCATCCGGAGACGCGCAAGTACCTCGCCGCGAGATCTCCCATCGAAAAGATGCCGATGCCCAAGCTGCTCAGGGTGCCGCTGCAACAGCATATCGGCGCCGAGGCAGTGCCGCTGGTGGCGCGCAACGACCACGTGCTCAAAGGGCAAATCATCGGCAAGGCGAGCGGGCCCGTGTCCGCCAATGTGCATGCCCCGACGTCGGGACGGGTGCTCGCTGTCGGGCCTTTTGTGGCGCCCCATCCGTCGGGCCTGCCGGTCACCACGGTCACCATCCGCCCCGATGGAGAGGACCGCTGGGGGCCACGCATGGCCCGGATACATCCCGAAACCGCGAGTTCTGATGAGGTCGCCGCGCGGGTCATGGAGGCCGGGATCGTGGGTATGGGGGGCGCGACCTTTCCATCGTCCGTAAAGCTCGGGCTTGGGGCGCGTTATGATCTGCACACGCTGATCATCAATGCTGCCGAGTGCGAACCCTACCTGACCTGCGATGACCGGCTCTTGCAGGAGCGCGCCGAGGAAGTCGCCGACGGGACCGGGATCATCGCCCGCGCGCTTGGCGTCGATCGGGTCGTCATTGCCATTGAGTCGAACAAGCCCAACGCAATCGCGGCGATGCGGAACCACAAGATGCAGGCCGGGCGAGAGGTCGAGGTCCGCGCCCTGCCGACGCGCTACCCCATGGGCTCCGAAAAACACTTGGTGCAAGCCGTGACCGGCCTGGAGACGCCGGCCCGCGCGCTGACCGCCGAGCTTGGCGTGGTCGTCCACAATGCCGCCACTGCGCATGCTGTGCACAAAGCGCTCCGCTACAGCGAGCCGTTGATCTCGCGTGTTGTCACGGTATCGGGCCACGGAATTGTGCGTCCGGCCAATGTCGAGGTCCTCATCGGGACGCCGGTTGCCGACATCCTCGCCCATTGCGGCGGTCTGCAGGGCGAGCCGGAGCGGCTGCTGCTGGGCGGTCCGATGATGGGCCTGCCGGTCCGGAGCATGCGGGTTCCGGTGGTTAAGGGCACGAACGGCATCCTGGCACTGACCGAACAGGAGACGCGCCGCAAGCACGCCATGCCCTGCATCCGCTGCGGCAGTTGCGTATCGGCCTGTCCCTGCGGCTTGATGCCGATGGAACTTCACGCGCGGATCGCTGCGGAGGATTTCGACGGCGCAGTCGCGGCCGGGCTTCTCGACTGCGTGGCTTGCGGGTCCTGCTCCTTCATCTGCCCTTCCAACATCCAACTGGTGCAAGGCTTTAACTATGCCAAAGGCTGTCTTGCGGCCAAGCAGAGCCAGAAACACCAGCAAGAAGAGACCAAACGCCTCGCCGAAGCGCGCAAAGCCCGTGAGGACGCCGTAGCGGCCGCGAAACGCGCCGCGATGGCCAAGCGGAAAGCGGAGATGGCTGCCAAGAAAAAGCGCGCGGCCGAAGCCGCCATGCAAGCCGCGGCAGCGGACGAAGCGCCCGACAAACGTCCCTCGCGGGAGGCCGCGGAATGAGCAGCCAAGCCATCGTCAGTGGTCCCCACGCTCATTCGAAGTTCTCGGTCACCGAGACGATGTTCATGGTGATGATCTGCCTCACGCCGGCAACGGGGATGGGGTTCTATCAGTTCGGCTGGCCCGCCATCCTGCTTTTCGCGGTCACGGTACTCAGCACTCTGCTGTTCGAGGCGCTCTGCCTGGCGATCGCGAAACAGCCCCTGCCGCGGTTCTTTTTCGACGGATCGGCAGTCCTGACCGGTTGGCTTCTGGCAATGACCCTGCCGCCTTGGGCGCCTTGGTGGGTGGGCACGGTGGGGGCGTTCCTCGCCATCGTCGTGGGCAAGCATGTCTATGGCGGGCTGGGGCAGAACCTCTTCAACCCGGCCATGGTTGCCAGGGCGGGGCTATTGATCGCGCTGCCCGTTCAGATAACCTTCTGGGTCGGCCCAACCCCCTTCGGCAGCGCCACGGCGCCGTCCCTTGAGGAGGCACTCGCGATCACCTTTGGCCTAGCACCGCCCATGGATGCGTTGAGCGGGGCCACAACCCTCGGCCATGTCGGTACGGAACTCGGCAATGGGCGCAGTCTGGGCGAGATCATGCCCGAGACCGCGTCGCTCGACGCGCTGTTCTTTGGTCATGTCGCGGGCAGCCTGGGCGAGACCAGTGCACTCCTTCTCCTGGCGGGAGGACTGCTGCTCATCGCGATGCGGATCATCAGCTGGCGTATTCCCCTGTCGCTCCTCTGCAGCGCCGCAGCCCTGTCCGGGCTGCTCTATCTGAGCGATCCATCACTCTACCCTTCGCCGATCTGGCACTTGACGTCGGGTGCGATGATGCTCTGCGCGTTCTTCATCGCAACCGATTACGTGACCTCGCCGGTCTCGCCCCTCGGGCAGCTCATCTTCGGTGCGGGCGTCGGTCTTCTGATCGTCATCATCCGGACCTGGGGCGGGTATCCCGAGGGCGCTGCTTTCGCCGTCTTGCTGATGAACGGCTGCACTCCGCTGATCGATGAATACACGCGGCCAAGGATCTTCGGACGGACGCGCGCCGGCAAGCCGCTGGACATCGCGGAAAGGGCACAGCGATGACAGGCGAAACCGCGCCCCAGACATCACAACCAGCAGGCGGACTTCTCGCCCAATGGCGCGACACTCCTCTCAGTCATGCCGCGATCTTGGCACTCTTTTCACTTTGCACGGCACTGGTCTTGTCGCTCGTTGACGATATCACCCGCGGCCCCATCGCACAGCGCGCGGCAGAGGATCTGACAGCTTCCCTGGCCCAGGTTATTCCCGGTGAGATCCACGACAATGATCTAACCGCCGGACCGATGACCATCTCCGACGCGACGGAAGGCGATGTTCTGGTCTATCGCGCCCGTCTTGGAGACCGCGTAAACGCCGTGGCCTTTGAAATGACCGGTGTCGGCTATGCCGGACCCATCGTAGTGCTGTTGGGGGTCGACGAAACCGGCAGACTACTTGGCACCAGGGTCCTCGCTCATACCGAAACGCCCGGACTGGGCGACAAGATCGAGGTGGCGAAATCCGACTGGATCCTGGGCTTCACTGGGCGTTCGCTGAGAAACCCAGGCCCTTCGGGATGGAAAGTGCAGCGCGAAGGCGGCGCGTTCGACCAGTTTTCAGGCGCGACGATCACCCCGCGCACCGTCGTGGCGACCGTCCATCGCGGATTGGAGTTCTTCGACCGCCATCGCGACGCGCTGCTGGCAGTACCCCCCACAGAAAAGGAGTCTCGCTGATGGCACCCGACTATGCCGCGATCACGCGCAACGGTCTGTGGTACAACAACATCGTCTTCGGTCAGCTGTTGGCGCTATGCCCGCTGCTCGCAGTGACGGGTACCGCAACCAACGGGCTGGGTATGGGGCTCGCGACCCTGGCGGTCATGGTCTTGTCGGGCCTTGCAGTGTCACTACTGCGCAACGTGATCACACCCGAGATCCGCATCCCTGCCTTTGTCCTGATCATCGCCTGCATCGTCACGGTGGTGGACATGGCGCTCAACGCCTGGCTCCATGATCTGCACAAGGTCCTGGGTCTCTTCATCCCATTGATCGTGACGAATTGCGCGATTCTCGGACGCGCCGAGGCGTTCGCGTCGCGCCAGCCCGCGACCCCTGCAGCCTTCGACGGGATGATGATGGGCCTTGGTTTCACGCTCGCACTGGTTGTCCTTGGCGGAGTTCGGGAGATCCTGGGTTCGGGCACGCTCTTTGCCAACGCATCGCTTCTACTGGGCGACAGTCTGGAATTCCTAGAGCTCACCGTCATTCCCGATTACGACGGGTTCCT
>JBCDBB010000151.1:0-9542 GCA_039184415.1 Pseudomonadota bacterium | reverse complement strand
GTCTTTCGCGGTGATCGCCATTTCTGACAAATATATGTATTTATATCATATAGTTATCTGAGTTTTCCTAAGCTGATGACGTTAAGGAAATTCGGGCCCGATCGGTCCAGTGCGACATCCCGGGTGGCGCGGTTTCGCCGGAGGGCCCGGGCGATCGCGGCCGGTCTCGGGTCGCGCCCCTTGGGGGCCTTTCGTGCGACATGGCGGACCCGTGGCCGCCGGCGCGGGCTTTGCTATGGGTTGCGCGGCAGAACCGGGAGACTTCGATGCACGAGTTCACGTTCAACACCACGCCGCGGGTCCAGATGGCGCCCGGCGGCGCGGCGCGGCTGGGAGAGATCGTCGCGGCGGCCGAGCTTGCGCCCGCGGGGGCGGCGGTTCTGTTCGTCACCGACCCGGGCATTCTGCGGCTGGGTCTTGCGGCCCCGGCCCTGGCGGATCTGGAGACGCAGGGCTTTGAGCCGGTGCTCTTCGACGCGATCGAGCCCGACCCCAAGGCGACCACGGTGGAGGCCGCGGCGGAGCGCGCGCGCGCCGCTGGTGCGGCCTGCATCATCGGTTTCGGCGGCGGGTCGTCCATGGATGTGGCCAAGGTCGCGGCGCTGCTTCTGGGCTCCGACCAGGGCCTCGACGAGATGTACGGCGTGGGTCTGGCGCGGGGCAAGCGGCTGCCGCTGGTGCTGGTGCCGACCACCGCCGGGACCGGATCGGAGGTCACCCCGGTCTCGATCCTGACCACCGGCACGGCGGAGAAGAAGGGCATCAGTTCGCCCCTGATCCTGCCCGATCTGGCCCTGCTGGACGCGGATCTGACGCTGGGCTTGCCCCCCGCCGTGACCGCGGCGACCGGCGTCGATGCTATGGTCCATGCGATCGAGGCCTATACCTCGCGCAGCGCCAACGCCAATCCGGTCTCGCGGATGCTGGCGGTGCAGGCCCTGGGGCTCTTGAGCGGGGCCATTCGGAGTGCGGTTGCGGACGGATCGGACCGGAGCGCCCGCGCCGACATGCTTTTGGGCGCGATGCTGGCGGGCCAGGCCTTTGCCAATGCGCCGGTCGCCGCCGTCCATGCACTGGCCTATCCGGTGGGGAGCCTCTTCGGCGTGCCCCACGGGCTGTCGAACGCGCTGGTCCTGGCCGAGGTCATGCGGTTCAACGCGCCCGAGGCGGGGGCCGAGTATGCCGCGCTGGCACCGCACATTTTTCCGGAGATCGATACCGGCCGGTCGAGCCAGACCGTGGCGGCGGAGCTGGTGGAGCGGCTCGCCGCGCTTAATGCTGAACTGGGGCTGGAGCCCGGATTGCGCGGCGTGGGCATCGGCGCGGGCGACATCCCGAAGCTCGCCGAGGACGCGATGCGCCAGACCCGGCTTCTAGTCAACAACCCGCGCGAGGTCACGTTCGAAGATGCCGCGCGGATCTATGAGGCGTCGCTTTAGCGCGGGTGAAACTCCGGACCCGAGCGCCTATGTCAGTTGCGGGGAGGTCGGCCCATAACGGGGTGAGACCATGGACGCAGTGATCCAGGGCAAGGACGGCAACGACTATCGCATCCGGCCGATCCGGCCCGAGGATGCCGGGAGCCTGATGCGCGGCTATGATGCGCTCAGCCCCCAGGCGAAATGGTTCCGCATGCTCCATGCGGTGCCGCATCTGACGCCGGAGATGGCGCAGGACTATTGCAACCCCGATCCCGATGACGAGATCTGTCTGGTGATCGAGGGCCAGGGCGACCTGGCCGGCGAGATCCTGGGAGGCGCGCGCATCAGCGGCGTCGGACCGGGCAAGGCGGGCGAGTTTTCGGTCTCGGTCAGGCCCGAAGCGCGGGCTCTGGGTCTCGCGCGGCGCGCGCTGATCGGCGTCATCGATATCGCCCGAGATCAGGGCTGCGCATCGGTCTGGGGATCGGTCGCACGGCGCAATGACAGCATGCGCAGGCTCGCCGAGCGGCTGGGTTTTACGCTGAGGATCGATCCCGAGGACCGGACCCTGCTCTTGGCCGAGCTTCCGCTCCGTCAGGAAAAAGGCGCGCCCGTGACGGGCGCGCCGCACGCAGTCGGGGGACTGCGTTAGAGGCCTCAGGAGACCTTTTTGAGCGAACCGTCGGAGCGGATCTCGATCTCGCGGACGGGATCGGTATCGCTGAAGTCCGCGGACTGGTTGCCATGCTCATCGACCAGAAGCGCGGCGGGCAGCGTGCGCTCAACGAACAGCGGCACGGTCATGGAGACCTTTTCGCGCGGATCGTAGGTGCACATCTGCTCGCGCAGGATGCCGATGGTGATGGCCTCGCCGAGAAGCAGCGATTCAACCGAGTCGGTGAAGTAATGCACACCGGCGATGTTGCGCGCGTTGGAGATGTTCCAGGCGAGCTTGTTGAGCTCGCCGACGAGCGACAGCCCGCCTGGCACGGTGAGCGGTTTCAGGAACGGCCCGGTATCGGCGGCCCCGGCACCGACGGGCACGTAGGCATGGTGCTTGTCGGCATCGTCGGAGGTTTCGTCGACGAATTTCATCCGGTCGCCCTCCATCCCCATCTCGAAGAAGGCCTTGAGCATGGTCACGCAGGCCCCGGCAACGGTCGCATGGCCGGCGCCATAGGCCGGATGCATGGGCGAGCCTTCTGGGAAGGCCATGGGCAGGAGCCAGCTCGGCGCCGCGTCCGGTCCGTTGGCCGCCGCATTGGCGACGCGCACGTCCATGAGGACGTCATAGAGCGACGGCTCGCGCGGGGGCTGGTCGGTGGGATGCGTGTAGGGCGCAATCTTTTCCGACAGGAGCGCGCGGGCGGCCTTTTCCGCCTCGACACTGTCGGAAAACGCCCCGCCACCGCTCGGATCGTAGCCCGAGAAGACGGTGTGGAACCGGGCGGCCAGGACCTCGGGCCGGCAGCGGCGGTGCAGGGTGAATTTCGTCCAGCGCACGGCCCTCAGCGCGCGGCTCGCGGCCTCGGTCACCAGGGTCAGCAGGTGCGGTCCGCCGAAGACGGCGAAAGGCGCCCGGTTGTCGCCGAACGAATTGTGCGACATTGCGTGGTAGGGAATGCCACTGTCGGCCTGGGCGCCTTCACCCAGCAGCGTGAGCGCGGCGCTCAGATACGCCTGATAGAGCGCGTCGTCATGCACATAGGTGGCGAGATCGCGCAGCGTCAGGATCGGCCGGTGCTGCAGGCTGCCGCCCGCCCCCAGGAATTCAGGCGCCTGGCCCGAGGGCTCCAGCGCCCGGCGGGCGTCGAAGGCGTTCTGCACGTTCAGCCAGTCGTCCCAGCCGGTCATGAAATCGCGCCCCGGCGCGACCATCCGCACGTCTTGGGAAATGCGCTGATTGCCGAAGCGAACCTGGCCGCTGCCGCGGCCTTCGCCACCCGGACCCTTGGTGCCGGCGACCAGGAACTGCGACACGAAGGGGCCGTCCTGCGTGCCTTCACCGATGCCGCGGAACAGCGTCCGGGCGGTCTGCGTATCGCCGAACCTGCGGCGGGACCGATAGGCGTCGAGCAGCGCGTCCTCGGGTTCGGCCTGGCCCTGGAACCAGCGCATCCCGCTCAGGCGGGTGGCGTCGGCTTCGACCTTGGCGAAGGAGGCGGACGAAAACGGATCGTCGAGCGCACTGACCAGCGGCCCGTCCATGAAGGCGCCGACGGGCAGATCGCGGTCGAGCGCCATCATGTAGACTTCGGCCATCTCGGCGGCGAGCTCGGCACCCCCGGCCTGGGGCGCGGGCGGGATCGGAACCGCCTGCGGGTCGGGCCCCTGCAGGACATAGGCGTGCCCGCCCGTGGGGCTTTCCCAGCGGCGATAGTAGCCGTCATACTTGTCGGTGGGCTCGGGCAGCTTCCAGCAGGTGTGGTCCGTCACGAGATCGACCGTTTCGAAGACCGCCGGGTCGGGCGTTTTGGTCCCGTCGCGGAAGGTCTCGAAATCGCCGGGATCATCGACGATGCCCTGGTCGCTATGTTTGAGCCCCTTGGTGAAGCTGAACAGATAGGGCGTGGTCTCGTCGGGGTTTTCGGGCGGGGTGGCTAGCGGGGCGGCAGAACTGAGTTTTGCCGCCGAAATACGGCGTTCAAGCGCGTTTTGCTGGCGTGTGGTCGGATCGGGGGGATGAGTGTCTTTGGGCATGGAACGTCTCCGCTAACACTAGGCACGGGAAAGAGGGACGTTCCGCCGTGACCGGTCAATGCGCCGGCCAGGGGTATCACGGGGCTCTAACGCCGAAAAAACGCCGCCCGCCGAAACTGCCGTGGGTTCGGGCAGTCGCGGCGTCGGCGCGCGGGGTTCCCGGGCCAGTCAAGGCCCCGGGAGGCAGGGTCCGGGCGTTCGGTCGCGGGTCAGCGCGCCTCGGTACGCAGCCCCTGAAACACCGCCCAGCACATCAGCAGGAGCACAATGGTGAAGGGCAGGCCGGTGGAGATGACGGCCGCCTGGAGCGCGGTGAGACCGCCGCCGATCAGGAGCACGATCGCCACGGCGCCCTCGAATGTGCACCAGAAGACCCGCTGGGACACCGGCGCATCGACCTTGCCGCCGGCGGTGATCGTGTCGATGACGAGCGACCCGCTGTCCGAGGAGGTCACGAAGAAGACAATCACAAGGATGATCCCGAGGGTCGAGGTGATGCCCGCGAGCGGCAGGCCTTCGAGCATCGCAAAGAGCGACAGCGGCGGGTTGTAGGCATCGATCACCTGGGCCTTGACCGCGCTGCCGGTGGGATCGCTCAGCACCTGTTCGATGGCCATACCGCCGAAGACGGCCATCCAGAGACAGCAAACGAGGCTTGGCACCAGCAGTACGCAAATGATGAATTCGCGCACGGTGCGGCCGCGGCTGACGCGGGCGATGAACATGCCGACAAAGGGCGACCAGCTGATCCACCAGGCCCAGTAGAAGGCCGTCCAGCCCTGCATGTAGCCCGTGTCATCGCGCCCTATCGGGTTCGAGAGCGGCACGACATCGATCAGATAGGCGCCGAGCCCGTCGACGAAATCGCGCAGGATCACAAGGGTCGGCCCGACGAGCAGCACGAAGAGCAGAAGCCCGAAGGCCATGACCATATTGACTTCCGACAGGACCTTCACTCCGCCATCGAGCCCGCGCAGGACCGAGACGAGCGCCACGGCGGTGATCAGCGTGATCAGGATGATCTGTACGGTGATGGTGTCGGGCACGCCAAAGACATGGTTGAGCCCCGCATTGGCCTGCTGCGCGCCGAGCCCGAGTGAGGTCGCCAGCCCGAAGAGCGTCGCGAACACCGCCAGCGTGTCGATGATATGGCCCCACCAGCCCCAGATCCGTTCGCCCAGGATAGGGTAGAAGGCGGACCGGATCGTCAGCGGCAGCCCCTTGTTGAAGGAAAAGAGCGCCAGCGCCAGGGCGAGGACGGCATAGATCGCCCAGGGGTGGAGCCCCCAATGGAAGATCGTGGCCGCGAGCCCCATCTGCCGGGCGGCATCGACATTGGCCGCGATGATCGAGCCGTCCTCGGCAAAGGGCGAGGGCACGCCGAGCGGCTCGGAAAAGGCCATGTGATAGACGGGTTCCAGCACGCCGAAGAACATCAGCCCGATCCCCATGCCGGCGGCAAAGAGCATCGCCAGCCAGCCGGGATAGCTGTAGTCCGGGGTCGCCTCCTTGCCGCCGAGCCGGACCGAGCCCCAGGGCGAGACGATCAGGAAAAGGCAGAAAATGACAAAGATGTTGGCGGCCCCGAGGAAGAACCAATCGAAGGTCGAGGTCAGCGTCGGGCGCAGCCAACCGAAGATCGCCGTCGCCTGTTCCGGCAGCGCCAGCGCGTAAAAGACGAAGGCGACGACCGCGAGCCCGGATATCATGAAGACAGGATTGTGGATGTCGAAGCCGAAGGGACCGACGCTGCCTTCGATATTGTCCTGGCCGATCTCGTAATCGGTCTCGATCAGATCCGTGGCGCCCTCGGGCTGAGGAATCCCGGTTGCCGTCGTTTCGTCCGTCATTGTCGCTTCCCTCTCGGTTCGGGCGCACTCTGCGCGGGCCGGCGGCCGATGGCCGGCGAGGACCTCCCGGGATTTTTGTGGAACGCCTCCCGCGCCCGGGGGTTCGCAGCATCGGTGCGGCCGCCGTTCCAATGCGCCGCGGGCTGCGCTGCCCGGACCGGCGGTACGCTGGTTTCAGAATGACAGGGCAAGTCTGGACTGCCCGCTCCGAAGCGACGCTTTTTGTCCGAAATGACCGCTGCGCGCGCGAACGCGCCCTCAGGGCGGCGGACGGCCCTGATGCATGAGCATCGGCACAAGGAAGGTCAGCAGCACCAGCCGGAAGATATGGTGCCCTGCGACGAAGGCCGGATCGAGCCCGAGCTGCAGCGCGATGGCCGCCATCGCCTCCACCCCGCCGGGCGCGAAGGCCACGATCATCGTCGCCAGCGGCAGACCCAGAAGCGCCATCACCGCCACCGCGCCGAGGATCGCGTAGACGAGCATCACTGCCGTCACGGCGAGCCCGGCCAGAACGGCGGCGCGGAATTTTGCCACGCTGGTGCCGCGGAAGCGTGTGCCAATGAGCGCGCCCATCACGACCAGGGCGCCGGTGATGAGCCCGCCGGGCATCCGTCCGGGCGCGAGTTCACTCAGATGCCCCGCCGCGCTGATCGCCATGGCGGCGAGCAGATAGGCCGCCGGCACCCGCAGGCGGACGAACGCATAGCCGAGCAGCGCAGAGACCACGTAGAGACCGATCCCGTGGGGAATGCTGACGAGGGTCGCAGGCAGCATGTCGATGCCGGTGGCGCCAAAGAGGAGCGCGATTGCCGGCGGCACACAGACCGTGAGCACCAGGACCCGCGTGCTCTGGGCGATGCTGATCGTGACGATATCATAGCGCCCGTCGGCGGCGAGCCCGAGCACGTAGCTCAGATGCCCCGGCGTGGAGGACAGGATCGCCGTGGGCCGGTCATAGCCGAAGCCGCGCTCCAGCATGGTGCGGCTGGTATAGAGCGCGGCGATCAGCGCAACGCTCAGGATGACGAAGCTGCCCGGCCAGGCCGCGGCGGTGGCCAGCAGCTCCGGCGTGACGCTGGAGCCGATATTGATCCCCAGGGTGAGGAAGGTGAGGTTGCGCAGCCAGTCGGGCACCCGGAGCCGCACGCCCGCGATGCCCGCCGCCGAGACCGCGACCGCCGAGCCGGTCAGCGCGGCCACCGGAAAGCCCACCAGCCAGAAGAGCCCCGCGCCGAGCGCGCCGATGCCCAGCGTGACGGCAAGCTCGCGCAGCGCGCGCAGATCAGGGACCGTCATAGGTCCAGCGATAGCCCGGCGGGGTCGGCCCCTTGTTGCGCCCGCCCTGCCCCATCTGCTCCCAGGCATGGGCGAGGATGCCGACGGAGCGCGACAGGCAGAAGATCCCGCGCGCGAGCGGCGGGGCGAAACCCAGTTCGGCAAAGATCACCGCCGTCGCCCCGTCGATATTCATCGCGATGGGTTTGCCGCCCTTGCGGGCCGCGATCTCGGCCGAGATGGCGCGCGCGACAGCGGCAAAGCGGCCCTCGACGGTGCCCTGTTCCCGCGCGGCATCCACGAGGGCGAGGAGCCGCGGCGCCCGCGGGTCCGTGGGCCGGTGGAACCGGTGGCCGAACCCGGGGAGGATGGCGCCCCTCTCGGCGATCCAGGCATCGAGTGCCACAGGCAGCGGATCGGGACTGTCGGCGATGGCCATATACATCTCCACCGCCTGCTCGCCCGCCCCGCCATGGACATCGCCCAGCAGGTTCAATGCGCTGGCCATGGCATTGTTGAGCGGCAGACCGCAGGTCACCGCCATCCGCGCCGTGGCAATCGAGGGCGCCTGGGGCCCGTGATCCACCGCGGCCACGAGCGCGGCCTCCAGCAGCCGTGCCTGCGCCGGGTCGGGCCGGTCGCCGCGGACCATGAGCCAGATCATCTCGGGGAACGTGAGCGTGCCGATCAGCTCCTCGATGGGCGTGCCGCGGATGGCGATGCGGCCCGGCTCCATCTCGATGATCGAGGTGCGCCACCAGTCGGCGACATCCGACCCGCTTTCGGGATGCTCACTGTTCACAGCACGCCCTCCGCTTCCAGCGCCGCGATGTCCTCGGCACCCAGCCCGAGCGCGCCGTAGATCTCGCCGTTATGCGCCCCGAGCTCGGGTGGCGGGGTCTCGACCGCAGGCGCCGCGCCGTCGATCTTCACGGCGGTGCGCAGCAGATCGATGGACCGGTCGAGACCGGGCACCTCGGCGAACCGGGCGATCAGGCCCCGCTCGGCGATCTGGGGATGGGAGAGCACTTCGGGCAGGGTCAGGACCGCGCCGGCGGGCACGCCGATCTGGTTCAGCTCCTTGGCCCAGGCACGGGCGGGGCGCGTGGTCAGCACGGTCTCCAGTTCCGCCTTCAGGCGCAGCCGGTTGGATTTCCGCGCCTCCCGCGTGCGGTAGTCCGGTGCCCCCAGCAGATCCTCGCGCCCCAGATGGAGCGCCAGCATCTCCCACTGCTCGTCCTTGTTGGCCGCAATGTTCAGAAGCCCGTCGGCGCATTGGAACGCGCCGGAGGGGGCGGAGGTCAGGTTCTCATTGCCCGCAGGAGCCGGGGTCACGCCTCCGATCAGGTGGTTCGAGACGACCCAGCCCATGGTGGCGATCACCGATTCGAGCATGGAGATGTCGATGAACCCGCCCCGCTCGGGCGCGTTCAGGGCCGCGGTGATTGCCATGGCCGCGGTGAGCCCGCCGATCGTGTCGGCGATGGGATAGCCGACGCGGAGCGGGGCGTTCCCGGCGTCGCCGGTGATCGACATCACGCCCGACGCGCCCTGGATGATCTGGTCATAGGCCGGGCGGTGCACCCAGGGACCCTCCTGCCCGAAACCCGAGATCGCGCAGTAGATGAGTGTCGGGTTTTCTACCTTGAGCGTGTCATAATCGACACCGAGCCGCGCCATCACCCCGGGGCGGAAATTCTCCACCAGCACATCGGCGCCCTGCACCAGCCGCTTCAGCAGGTCCTTGCCCCGCGGATCCTTGAGGTTCAGCGTGACGGATTTCTTGCCGGCATTCTGGGCGAGAAAGCTGATCCCCATGCCCGCCGCATTCAACTCCGGATCGGCGCCGAGATTGCGCGCCAGATCGCCCCGGCGCACGGCTTCCACCTTGATCACTTCGGCGCCGAGATGCGCGAGCTGGTGGCAGGCAAAGGGGCCGGCCAGCACATTGGTCAGATCGAGAACCCGTATCCCGGAGAGCGGTGCCGTTGTCATAGGCCCGCGGCCGTCCAACCCCAGGCAGAGATCGGCGTGCCGGAGGGCGCAGGCCCGACGCGGGCGCGGGGGGCTCGATGCCCCGCGCGGCCGCCTCCCCTTGCCCGGTCGGCCGCACAGTCAGACGCCACCCGCCACGCCGCTGGTTTCGGATCAGTCGCCATCGGCCACGCCGCTGGCGCGGGCCCGGGCGCGGCGCGCGCGGTAGGAGGGCAGCAGAACCAGCACCACCGCCAGCACCAGCAGACCCAGCGTCATCGGACGCTCCCAGATGAAGGAGATCCCGTCATAGAGCTGC
>JBCDBB010000150.1:0-9609 GCA_039184415.1 Pseudomonadota bacterium | reverse complement strand
GGCGGGTAGGGATAGGGGCCGGTCACGTCGATCTCGCTGCCGTCACGCAGCACGGTGTAATCGAGCACCGGGGCCCGGGGCAGATCCTGCACAAATGCGGAAAATCCGTCGAAATCCGGCACTTCACCGCTGTTGATTGCGACGATCCGGTCGCCGGGGCGCAGCTCCTGCACCTCCACCGGCATCGGCTTGAGGCTCTCCACCGTCAGGGGCGCCCGCGCCTCGCCCTGGACAAGGATGATGCCCGCGAAGACCGCGATGGACAGCGCAAAGTTGAAAGCCGGCCCCGCGGCCACCGTCAGCGCCCGGGCCCAGAGCGGCGCGCCGTGCATGGTCTGGCGCCGGGTCCTGTCATCCATGGCGCTCAGCGCCTCGCCGTCGGCCCCGCTCGCCGCGTCGGCGTCGCCCAGGAACTTCACATAGCCGCCCAGCGGCAGTGCCGCGATCTGCCAGACCGTGCCGCGCTTGTCGCGCCAGGTCGCCAGCCGCGGCCCGAAACCCAGCGAGAACACCTCGGCATGGATCCCGCACCAGCGCCCGACGATGTAATGGCCGTATTCATGCACGGCGACGATGATCGACAGTGCCACGACGAAGGCCGCGATCGTCCAGACCACGCCGCCGAAACTTGGGATCAACCCGATGATGTCCAAGGGACCTCCGTTCTGTCAGGCGGGCTTATCAAACGGGGGCTGCCTGAATACCAGCCCCTCTGGTCACACGTGGCAGTGCCGCATCCGCCGCCTCCCGGGCCATTTGGTCCACTGCCCGCACGTTATCAAGGGTAATGTCGCCGTGGATCACATTGTCCGCGCTCACGTCTGCGAGGGCTTCCCCGACAAGAGCCGCCATATCCGTGAAGCCGCAGCGACCGCCGATGAAGTGATCGAGCGCCCGCTCCTTGGCGCCGTTGAAGACCGCGCCCGCCATGCCGCCGGTCTCCATCACCTCCCGTGCCAGCCGCAGTGCCGGATATCGCCGGCCGCAGGGCGCGCGGAAGCTCATCGTGCCGATGGCGGCCAGATCGAGCCTCTGGACCGGCAGCGCGCGCCGCTCCGGCCAGTGCAGCGCATAGCCGATGGCATGACGCATGTCGGGCGGGCCGACATGGGCCATCAGCGCGCCGTCCTTGAAGCCCACCAGCGCGTGGATCAGGCTTTCAGGATGCACGATCGCCTCGATCCGAGCAGGCTCGACACCAAAATATTCCTTTGTTTCAATAAGCTCCAGGGCTTTGTTAAACATGGAGGCGCTGTCGATCGTGATCCGCTGACCCATGTCCCAGTTGGGATGGGTCGAGGCCTCCTGCAGCGTCGCGTCCTTCAACCGCTCCACCGGCCAGTCGCGGAACGCGCCGCCCGAGGCGGTGATCACGATCCGCTCGACCGCATCGATATCCTCGCCCACCAGCGCCTGGAAGACCGCCGAATGCTCGCTGTCCACCGGCAGGATGCGCGCCCCGTGCGCCCGTGCTGTCGCGAGCAGCAGCGGCCCGGCGCAGACCAGGCTTTCCTTATTGGCCAGCGCCAGCGTGGTGCCGTGGCGGAGCGCGCGCAGCCCCGGCGGCAGCCCCGCCGCGCCGACGATGGCCGACATGACCCAGTCGGCGGGCCGGTCCGCGGCCTCCAGCAGGGCGTCCGCCCCCGCCGTGGCCTCGACACCGGCGCCCGCCAGCGCCGCGCGCAGCTCCCCGAGCTTGCCCGGATAGGCCGTCACCGCGACCTCGGCGCCGAGCCTGCGGGCCTGATCGGCCAAGAGCGCGATATTGGCGCCGCCGGTCAGGGCCACCACCCGGTAGGCGCCCGGGTCCCGCGCGATCAGATCCACGGTATTGGCCCCTATGGAGCCGGTGGAGCCGAAGATCGACACGCGCCGCATCGACTCAGACCGTCCCGAAGATCTGCGGCAGCTCGGCCACCTGTTCGACCAGCAGCAGAAAGATCGCCGCGCCCAGCACGCCGTCGAACCGGTCGAAGAACCCGCCATGGCCCGGGATCAGGTTGGAGCTGTCCTTGATGCCGGCGCGCCGTTTCAGCGCGCTTTCGGCGATATCGCCGAACTGTGCCGCCATCGACATCGCCATGCTGATCCCGATGATCTGCGGCTGCGCCCCGGCCCAATAGACAAATTCCACGCCGATCCCCCCTGCCCCGATCCACCCTGCGACCGTCCCGGCCCAGGTCTTCTTGGGGCTGATCTGCGGCCAGAACTTCGGCCCGCCGATCAGCCGTCCGGCAAAGTAGCCGAACACATCCGTCGCCACGACGATCAGAACCAGCCAGACGAGCCACAGCGTTCCGATATCGTCGCGCAGATGGATCAGGCCATAGCCGGCCAGAACGATCAAGACGGTGAAGAGCGCAAAGGGCAACCGGTCGCGGGCAACCTCATTGGCGCCGAGGATCGCGGGCAGCATCAGAAAGGGCAGCCCCCAGCCCGGCGGCAAGAGCGCCACGGCCAGGCACGCGCCCCCCGCCATCACGCCCAGCCGCCGGCGCACCGGGCTGCCCAGCATCCCGGCCAGCTCCCAGACCATGATCGCAACCGCCGTGGCCGCGAAGGCCGTGAACCAGATCCCGCCGGCCCAGATCGCCGCAATCCCGATCCCGCCGAGCACCAGCGCCGAGACCGCCCTGCGCCGCAGGTCGTTCCACCGGCCGGACGGCTGCGGCGCGTCTGCGGGCGGGGTCATTGTGCGACGGCGCCGAACCTGCGTTCGCGGGTTGCAAAGGACAGCAGGATTTCCCCAAAATCGGAGGCGGTGAAATCGGGCCAGAGCACCGGGGTGAAGGCATATTCGGAGTAGGCCGACTGCCAGAGCAGGAAGTTCGAGATCCGGGTCTCGCCCGAGGTGCGGATCACCAGATCGGGATCGGGCAGATCGGCGGTATCGAGAAACCTGCCGATCGTGTCGCCATCGATGTCTCCGGGTTCCAGACAGCCGGTGCGGACCGCCTCGGCCATGCGCGCCGACGCGCGCACAAGCTCGTCCCGCGCGCCGTAGTTCAGCGCGATGGTCAGGTGCAGCAGATCGTTGGCCTCTGTGTCCGCCTCGAGCTGGGCCATGAGCGACACGAGATGCGCGTCGAGCCGGGTGCGGTCGCCGATGAAACGGACGCGGACGCCGCTGTCGATCAGCTCGGTCGTCTCCGACGTGATATAGCGGTGGAAGAGCGCCATCAGCCCCTCGACCTCCGTCGGCGCGCGTTTCCAGTTCTCCGTCGAAAAGGCGTAGAGCGTCAGGTAGCGCACCCCGAAATCGGGACAGGCCCGCACCACTTCGCGAACACGCCGGGCGCCCGAGCGGTGGCCGTAGAGCCGCGGCATCCCACGCTGCGTTGCCCAGCGGCCATTGCCGTCCATAATGATTGCGACGTGATCGGGCGTCACCTGCTGGATATCTTTAGCGGCCAAACTCGGTCTCCGTCGTTACTGCAATGCGGTGCCGGCCGGGCCTACACCGTCATGATCTCGTCCTGCTTGGCCTCGAGCGCGGCATCGACGGCCGCGATGGTCTCGTCTGTGACGCGCTGCACTTCATCATGCCAGAACTTGTTGTCGTCCTCGCTCATGCCGGCGGCCTTCGCCTTCTTCAGCTTTTCCATCCCGTCGCGGCGGACATTGCGCACGGCGACACGGGCCTTTTCGGCATAGCCGCCCGCCACCTTGCTCAGCTCGCGGCGGCGCTCCTCGTTCAGCTCCGGGATCGGCAGGCGGATGATCGTGCCATCGACGACCGGGTTGATCCCCAGCCCGCTCTCGCGCAGCGCCTTTTCGACCTTGCTGACCATGGTCTTGTCCCAGACATTGATCGTCAGCATGCGCGGCTCGGGCACATTGACCGTGCCGACCTGGTTGACGGGCACCAAACTGCCATAGGATTCGACATTCACCGGGTCGAGCATGGAGGCCGCCGCCCGCCCCGTCCGCAGGGTGAGAAACTCCTGCCTCAGCGCGGTCACCGCCCCCTCCATCCGACGCTCCAGATCGTCGAGATCGATATCCTCTGCGTCCTCATCCGACATTGTCGCCACCTGTCATCTTTTCTTGGTCTGCCGGACAGTCCGCCAGACGGTGAATCCCTGCAGTGCGCCGGGATACATCCCGCCGCCATCCACCGCCTATATCCCTAGCCATGCACCCTTGTATAGGTTCCGCGCCCGCTGAGAATGCCGCAAAAGCCCCCGGGCTCCGTTAATGAGAACACGATGATCGGCTTGTTGTTGTCCCGCGCCAGCGCAATGGCCGAGGCGTCCATCACCCCGAGGTGCTTCTGGAGGACCTCGTCATAGGTCACATCGTCGTAGCGTTTCGCGTCCGGATGCTTGACCGGGTCCTTGTCATAGACCCCGTCGACCTTGGTGCCCTTGAAGATCGCCTCGCAGCCCATCTCGTTGGCGCGCAAGGTCGCCGCGGTGTCGGTGGTGAAATAGGGATTGCCGGTCCCGGCCGCGAAAATGCAGACCCGTTTCTTCTCCAGATGCCGGACGGCGCGCCGGCGGATATAGGGCTCACAGACCTGGTCCATCGGGATCGCGCTGATCACGCGGGTATGGACGCCAAGCGCCTCCAGCGCAGACTGGAGCGCCAGCGCATTCATTACCGTGGCCAGCATCCCCATATAGTCGGCGGTGGCGCGCTCCATCCCCTGGGCGCTGCCCTGCAGCCCGCGAAAGATGTTGCCGCCGCCGATGACCATGCAGATCTCGACGCCCAGATCGTGGACGGCCTTCACCTCGCTGGCGATTCGCTGAACCGTGGGCGGGTGCAAGCCGTAGCCCTGGTCCCCCATCAGAGCCTCGCCCGAGATCTTCAGCAGAACCCGGCTGAACGATACGTTCGACTCCCCAGACGCGTCTGCCATGTCCCGATCCTGCACCCTTACGCAACTGCAGCGACCATGTCGGAAAGGCGGCGCCGTTTCAATCCGGGCCGGGATGCTCTGCCGCCGCAGCGTGGAATGTGCGCAACGCTGTGACAGGTTTGCATTTCGCCGCCGCCGATTTAAGGCGGAGCGATGGCCGAGCCTCCCTCCAAGGACCCGACAGAGACCCCGTCCCGGCCCGCGCCGCAGCTTCAGGATGCGCTGGCCGGCCGGACCGACCCGGACCGGCCGATCCTGATTGCCGGGCCGACCGCCTCCGGCAAGTCCGGGCTGGCCATGGCCCTCGCGCGTGCAGGCGGGCGCAGCATCGTCAATGCCGATGCGCTGCAGGTCTATGGCGGCTGGCATCTACTCACCGCGCGCCCCGGCGCCCGGGACATGGCCGAGGTGCCCCACGCGCTCTTCGGTCATGTGCCGCCCGACCGGGACTATTCCGTCGGCACCTGGCTCCGCGAGGCCGCCCCGCTGCTCGACCAGCACCCCGCCCCGGTGATCGTCGGCGGCACGGGGCTCTATTTCGCGGCCCTGACAGAAGGGCTGGCCGACATTCCCGCCACCAGCCCGGACACGCGCGCCCGCGCCACCGCACTGCTGGAACGCGCGGGGCTGGAGGCGCTGGCCGCCGCGCTCGACCCCGACACCCGCGCGGGGATCGACCTGCAGAACCCGATGCGCGTCCAGCGCGCCTGGGAGGTCCAGGCCCAAACCGGCCGTGGACTGGCCGCCTGGCAACGGGACACCGCGCCCCCGCTCCTGCCGCTGGAGAACGCCCTGCCGATCCTGCTGACCGCCGACCGCGACTGGCTCGCGGCACGGATCGCGGCACGGTTCGAGGTGATGCTGGCCGACGGCGCGCTGGAAGAGGCCCGCGCAATGATGCCCGGCTGGGACCCGGCGCGGCTTTCGTCCCGGGCGATCGGTGCCGCGGAACTCATCGCCCATCTGCGCGGCGAGCTTACCCTTGAGCAGGCCCGCGCGGCGACGCTGCTGGCGACGCGGCAATATGCCAAACGTCAGCGCACATGGTTTCGAAACCGTATGGTGGCATGGTGCGCCGTGGATGCCCAAGAAATAGGACGGATGATCCGAAAATAGCCGTTCTGTGCTCGCGTTTCGCGGCAAGATTTCGCATTTGCGGCATTGTGGGAATGGCCAAAGCGGTTGCACGGCGATACGCTTTGTTGACGTAGGAGGAGTCGCATGTACGAGAGCACCACGACGGGTCAGACGCAGGGCACCGTGCATGTCGCAGCGGTCGCCAAGGTAGCCCGCGAAGCGCGCTGGTCGCTCGATGCTCCTCGAAGCTATCTGGTCCCCAGCCTCTTCTGGTTCGCCAGCGGCCACGGACGCATCATGATCGACGGCGGGTTGCGCGGCTTCACCTCCTCCAACGCGCTCTACATTCCACCCAACACGCCCCATGCGGTCGAAATCGCGCCGCGCACCCAGGGGATTGCGGTGTTCTTCAACGCGGCCTCCGGGCTCACCTGTCCCGAAACGGTGATCCATCTGCGTCTCTACGGGATGGGCCGCCAGGCCGAACTGACCCGCATGATCGATGAGCTGTCCCGCGAAGCCGCCTCGGGCGCCCCGGATTCCGACAATGTGCTGTTTCACCAGTCCGCCCTGCTGATGCACTGGCTCAAACGGCGGGACGGCAGCATGACGACCACCGCGCAGGCGCCGCAACCCTGCGCGCCGACCACGGCCCGGGTGCCCCAGACAGCGCTCGGCGATCCCAAGCGCGCGGGCGACGGCCAGCGCGGCTCCTGACCCGCGCCCGATCTTCGCAGCGCCTTCGCCCCTGACGCAACGGACACCCACACACACGGCAGCGGTGAACGGGCAGCGCACGCCCTGCGCGGTCCAGCACATGACCGGCCATGACCCCGCCGCCGCGCCCGGATGATGTCGTTTTTTGGCCATTGATGTCGCAATCGGGTCGTTGACCTCCCCGTTCGAACTATGTTCCGAAGGTGGCAGGGTGTGGGAATCGCTCTTCGGAGCAGGCGTTGCGCGCCATCGCGCGCCCCCCCGGGCCCTGTTCGAACGGCCGCCCATGCGGCTCGCACGATAAGGTTTGTCAGGGAGACATCCATGCCATCTACCAGCCCGGGAACCGGGGTTCACCGCGCAGCGCGCATGTTCGCCAGCGAACATCTGTCCGGCCAGATGAGCCGCCGCGAATTCCTCAGCCGCGCCACCGCGCTCGGGGTGACGTCCGCCGCCGCCTACGGGCTGATCGGCGCCACGCCCGTCCGGGCCAACAGCGAGCGGGTCGCGCCCCCCATGGGCGGCACCCTGCGGATCGAAATGCAGATCCTCGGTCAGAAAGACCCGCGGACCTATGATTTTACCCAGATGTACAATGCCTTGTCGGGCGTTCTTGAGTCTCTGGTCGAGGTCCATCGCGATGGCTCCTTCCACGGCGTTCTGCTGGAAAGCTGGGAGGTCAATGACGACGCGACCGAATACATCCTGCGGCTGCGCCCGAACGTGAAATGGAACAATGGCGACGATTTCATCGCCGAGGATGTCGTGGCCAATATCGCCGGCTGGTGCGACAGCACGGTGGAGGGCAACTCCATGGCCTCGCGCTTCGCCGCGCTGACGGACCCTGACACCGGCAAGATCCGCGACGGCGCCGCCACCATCGTCGATCCGCTGACGGTCAAGCTGACCCTGCCCAGCTCCGACATCACGATCATCCCCTCGCTCACCGAATACACCGCCGCGGTCCAGCACCGCGATCTCATCGGCACCGTGCCGTCGGACCATTTCACCGGCACCGGGGCCTACCGCGTGGTGGAGTACGAGGTCGGCGTGGCTGCGGTGCTCGAAAAGGATCCCGACCATCCCTATTGGCGCGACGCCTATCTCGACCGGGTCGAGTTCGTCGATCTGGGCACCGATCCCGCCGCCGTCGTCGCCGCGGCGGAGGCCGAAGATATCGACATGAACTATGACAGTGTCGGCGAGTTCGTGGAGATCTTCACCGCGATCGGGTGGGAGCCGTCCGAGATCGCCACATCCTCGACCGTCGTCATCCGCACCAACCAGGAGGCTGAGGTCGACGGGATCAAACCCTATGCGGATGTCCGGGTGCGCCGGGCGCTGGCGCTCGCTGTGGACAACGAGGTGCTGCTGGAGCTTGGCTATGCCGGGCTCGGCACCGTGGCCAACAATTCCCATGTCGGCCCGATGCACCCCGAATATGCCGAGCTGCCCCCGTTCGAGCCCGACCCCGACGAGGCCCTGCGGCTCCTGGAGGAGGCCGGTATGCTCGATTACGAGCACGAGCTGATCTCCATCGACGATGACTACCGCCGCAACACCACCGATGCGATGGCCGCCCAGCTCCGCGACGCCGGCATCAAGGTCTCGCGCAAGATCATCCCGGGCACGACCTTCTGGAACGACTGGACGAAATACCCGTTCAGCTCGACCAACTGGAACGGGCGCCCGCTCGGCGTCCAGATCCTGGCGCTGGCCTACCGGACCGGAGAGGCCTGGAACGAAACCGCCTTCTCCAATGCCGAGTTCGACGAAACCCTGACCAAGGCCATGGCCATCGCCGACCATGACGCCCGCCGCGAGCATATGCGCCGGCTCCAGGAGATCATGAGAGAGGAAGGCGTCGTGGTGCAGCCCTACTGGCGCTCGCTCTACCGCCATGTCCGACCCGGCGTTCTGAACGGCGAACGCCACCAGGGCGATATCGTGAACATCCACTATCTCGGTCTGGCGGACTGAGCTGATCACCGGACCTGTCCATCGGGGCGGGTTCGGCGCCTCCGGCCGGGATCCCGGCCGGACCCGGTGGCCGTATGGCCTCGCAAGAGACAGGGGACCGGATGGCCTTTTTCATCCTCAGACGTGTGGGCGTCATGCTGCTCACGGCGCTTTGTCTGACATTCATCGTCTTTTTCCTGACCAATCTGGAACCCAATCTCGAAAAGCTCGCCAAGACCCAGGGCAATGCGCGGATGACCGACCAAGAGGTCACCAGCTGGCTGGACCGCAACGGCTACAACCAGCCCATGGTGATGCGCTACGGCGAATGGCTGGGCGTGCTGCCCGGCTGGACGCGCGAGGCAGAGGACGGCACCGTCACGGGGCGCTGCATCCATCGTGACGTGACCGCCGAGACGGCGCCGCGCTTCTGCGGGGTCCTGCAGCTCGATTTCGGCCAGTCCACCGTCTTCCGGGACGATGTCTCCTCGATCATCGGCACGCGGCTGGGGCTCACGGGTGTGCTGATGTTCTGGGTGATGGTCGTGATGGTGCCCTCGGCGCTTCTCATCGGCGTGCTGGCGGGGATGCGCGAGGGCTCGCGGACCGACCGCGCGCTGTCGACCTTTTCCATCGCCACCACTGCGACGCCGGAATATGTCTCTGGCGTCATCTTCATCACCGTCTTCGCCTCGTCCGCCGTCGGGCTGAAATGGTTCAAGGGCTCCGCGGCCAGCGCCATGGACGGCGTCACCTTCGAAAACTTCACCCTGCCGGTACTGACCATGGCGCTCTATGGCATGGGCTATATCGCGCGGATGACGCGGGCCTCCATGGCCGAGGTGATGACCGCGCAATATATCCGCACCGCCCGGCTCAAGGGGGTGAGCTTTCCCAGTATCGTGGTGAAACACGCACTCCGGAACGCCCTGATCGCCCCTTTCACGGTGATCATGCTGCAGTTTCCCTGGCTGCTGACCGGCGTGGTGATC
>JBCDBB010000149.1:0-9739 GCA_039184415.1 Pseudomonadota bacterium | reverse complement strand
GGCGCCAGACGCGCCACCTTCTCGAAAACGCGTTTCAAAGGTCCTCCGAAAACGAAAGCCGCGTGCCAAAGGCGCGCGGCTTTGTAATTTCAGAGGCCTATGGGGTTGCTACGCAGGACTGCGAACAACCGGAAACCCCTCAAAAACCCGTTTGCCGACGCGCACGGCAATCTTGCCGTTCTCAAGCGCGTGGATAAACGTGCCTTGTACCGAGATACAACTTCCCAGTGAGATGGTCTTCAGCATGTTCATCTCCTCCCCAACAGTGAGATCAACGTACCGTCAATATAGTTAATAAACATTCATATTACACTAACAAAATCATCAAGTAGTCTGATTTTTCGCCATTTTTTTGGGCAAATTACATAGAAAATTTACGCAGCTGCGACCAAAGTCTTGGTTCCCATGTGACCGTCTGGCGCAATTTCGGGGCTACAGCAGCTCCCGCAGCGCCGGCAGCAAGGGCAGATCCGCAGGGGGCATGGCGTAGTCACCCAGCTGCCCGGGGAGCGCCCAGGCAAGGGTCTGGCCTTCGCGCGGGCTGGGTATGCCCTGCCATTTCCGGCATACGAAGAGAGGCATGAGAAGGTGAAAGCTCTCATAGCTGTGGCTGGCAAAGGTCAGTGGCGCCAGGCAGGAGTCCCAGGTGGCGATGCCGAGCTCTTCCTGCAGTTCACGGATCAGCGCGACTTCGGGTGTCTCGCCGGGTTCGACCTTGCCTCCGGGAAACTCCCACAGTCCGGCCATGGATTTCCCTTCGGGCCGCTGGGTCAGCAGCACACGGCCATCGGTGTCCACCAATGCCACCGCGGACACGAGCACCAGTGTCACGAACGGTAATCCGCGTTGATGCTGATGTAGCCGTGGGAAAGATCACAGGTCCAGACGCGGGCGGTTCCACTGCCGGAGAGCCCCAGATCGATCCCGATCTCGATCTCCTGACGGCGCATGTAGGCTGCGCCGTCGGCTTCCCGGTAGTCCGGCGACACCCAGCCATCGCGCGCGACCTCAATATCGCCGAAGCGGATGGACAGCCGGTCTCGGTCGGCCTCAGCGCCGGATTTGCCGACGGCCATCACGATCCGGCCCCAGTTGGGATCCTCGCCGGCGATGGCGGTCTTGACCAGGGGCGAATTGGCGGTCGCGAGTCCGACGCGCCTGGCGTCTTCGTCGTCTGCGGCGCCGCTCACCTCGATGGTAATGAGCTTTGTCGAACCTTCGCCGTCCCGTACCACCTGCTGAGCGAGATCGGTCATGAGCGCTTCGAGCGCGGTGGCGAAAGCCTCCCGCGCGTCGGCATCGCTGTCCAGAACCGGGCCGGCCTGTCCGGTCGCAGCCATCAGCAGCGTGTCGGAGGTTGAGGTATCGCTGTCCACCGTGATGCAGTTGAAGCTACGGCTCACCGCTTCGGACACAAGGGTTTGCAGCAGGCCCTGCGAGAGGCGCGCATCGGTGAAGAGAAAGACCAGCATTGTGGCCATGTCCGGGGCGATCATGCCGGAGCCCTTGGCGAACCCGGCCAGAGTCACCGGCCCTGAATTCGTTTCGATGTGTTGCCACGCGCCCTTTCGGAATGTGTCGGTCGTCATGATCGCGCCCGCGGCGGCCTCCCAGGCGTCCGGGCTGAGCGAAGCCGCGAGACCACCGATGGCCGCGGTGATCCGCTCTTCGGGCAGTTTCTCTCCGATCACGCCGGTGGAGCAGGACAGAACGCGGCCCTCGGGCAGCCCGGTCGCATCCGCGACCGCACGGGTCACCGCCGCGACAGCGTCACGTCCGTTCGTGCCTGTAAAGGCGTTGGCGTTTCCGGCATTGACGATGAAGGCGGCACCAAGGTCGCCGGACACAGGATCGGCCAGTTTGGCTTCGATGTCGAGCACCGGGGCGGCGCGGGTGGCCGACCGTGTGGTGACGGCTGCCAGAACGCTGCCGGGGTCCAGAACGGCAAGCATGACGTCATCGCGCCCTGCGTAGCGCACGCCTGCCGCCGCCGCGGCAAGACGCACCCCGGCGACCGGAGGGATCCTCGGGAACCCGCCGACCGGGGCGAGTGGGGACACAGGCAGCCCCGCTGCTGCCAAACGGGCCGCGCGTGCGGATGCGACGCGCGCGCTTTGCAGGCGGCGCAGCTGGCGGCGCTGGCGCTTCACCGCGTCACTCTTCGAGGAGTGCGGGGTTGCTCAGGAAGGACGGGTCGATCTCGTCCAGGGGCGTTTCGGTCACGGTCAGAGCCGCGAGCGCCGCTTCGATCTGCGCTTCGACCGCGTCGGTCTGGATCTTCTCGATCAGTTCGGCGCGTACCTCGTCGAGTGCGGGAGCGTCCTGCATGCGGCTGTCATTGAGCTTGATCACATGCCAGCCGAACTGCGTCTGCACCGGATCGGACACCTGCCCCGGAACCAGCGCGACGACGGCTTCCTCGAACGGAGGCACCATCATTCCGGGCCCGAACCAGCCCAGTTCGCCGCCGTTGGGACCCGACGGTCCCGTCGAGCGCGCCTGCGCCAGTTCGGCGAAATCGCCGCCCTCATCGAGCAGTGTCTTGATCTCGGCCGCGGCCTCCTGGCTTTCGACCAGGATGTGCGAGGCATTGTATTCCGGCGCCGGCTCCGCCTGGGCATAGAGCTCGTCATAGGTCGCCTGGAGCGCTTCGTCCGTCACAGCCGCCTCTGTGACCTCGCCGATGACCGCGGAGGCAAAGAGCGCGCGGCGCTCGTTCTCAAGGATCCGCTCTACTGCTGTCGACGGTTCTTCGAGCTGTGCGGCGAGGGCGGCTTGCTGAACGAGCTGCTGGAGCAGACCGGAATAGAGCTGCGCATCGGGCAGGCTCTGATACTGTTGCGGCAGTTGAGTGCGAAGCGCAAAGAGATGACCCGCCGTGATCTCTTCGTCGCCAACGGTCGCCAGTACGGTGTCTGCGGTGACCTGCTCCTGCGCCGTCGCAGGCAGAGCAAGCGCACACGCGACAACCGTGGCGATCACGGGGCGGAGGGAAAGGGGCATTGAGGTCTCCTCATGATGTGCGGCGCAGTGCGCCTTGGGGGCAGCGTGACGTTGACACTCGGGAGGCCGCCGCTTACATCGCGCATGTCGCGGGATCGGGTCCTCCCGCCGCCCTTTTATGGGGCAGTACGGGGAGGAGCAAGGCGCACCCCACGGCGACCGAGACGTCTTCACGCGGAGTTTCAGAGTGCTGGGCCTAGGAACGCTGACCAAGAAAGTTTTCGGCACGGCAAACGACCGCAAGGTCAAGTCTGTCCGTGGGATCGTTCAAAAGATCAACGCGCTGGAGGATGAGTTCCAGGCGCTCGACGACGAAAGCATCAAGGCCAAGACGGCCGAGCTGCAATCACGCGCGCAAGGCGGCGAGGCGCTGGACGATCTGTTGCCCGAGGCCTTTGCCAATTGTCGCGAGGGTGCGCGGCGCGCCCTGGGCCTCCGCGCCTTCGACACGCAACTTGTCGGCGGGATCTTCCTCCATCGCGGCAATATCGCGGAGATGAAGACCGGTGAGGGCAAGACGCTCGTCGCAACTTTCCCGGCCTATCTCAACGCGCTGACCGGCGAAGGCGTCCATATCGTCACCGTCAACGACTATCTGGCTCGTCGCGACGCGGAATGGATGGGCAAGGTCTATGGCGCGCTCGGCATGACCTGCGGGGTCGTCTATCCGCAGCAGCCGGAAGAGGAAAAACGCGTCGCCTATGCCGCCGACATCACCTACGCGACGAACAATGAGCTCGGCTTCGACTATCTGCGCGACAACATGAAGTCCGATCTCGAACAGATGATGCAGCGTGGGCACAACTTCGCCATCGTCGATGAGGTCGACAGCATTCTGATCGACGAGGCGCGTACGCCGCTGATCATTTCCGGACCGTCGCAGGATCGCAGTGAGCTCTACAAAGCCGTCGACAAGTTCATTCCCGACCTCGCCGAAGACACCTACGAGATCGATGAAAAGACCCGCAATGTCACCTTCACCGATGAAGGAAACGAGCTGGTCGAGCAGCGGCTTTCCGCCGCCGGGCTGCTGCCCGAGGGCCAGTCGCTCTACGATCCCGAGAGCACGACGCTGGTGCACCATGTCACCCAGGCCCTGCGCGCGCACAAGCTGTTCCAGAAGGACAAGGATTACATCGTCCGCGACAATCAGGTCGTTCTGATCGATGAGTTCACCGGCCGCATGATGGCGGGGCGGCGTTTGTCGGACGGTCTGCACCAGGCCATCGAGGCCAAGGAAGGCGTGGCTATCCAGCCCGAGAACGTGACCCTCGCCAGTGTTACCTTCCAGAATTACTTCCGGCTCTACAACAAGCTCAGCGGTATGACCGGCACCGCGGCCACCGAGGCCGAGGAGTTCGCCGAGATCTACGGGCTGGGTGTGGTTGAGATCCCGACCAACATGCCGGTCGCGCGGGAAGACGAGCATGATCAGGTCTACCGGACCGCGCGCGAAAAGTACGAGGCCATCGTCGAGCAGATCGGCGATGCCCACAAGCGCGGCCAGCCGGTTCTTGTCGGGACGACCTCGATCGAAAAGTCGGAGTCCCTTGCCGAGATGCTCAAGAAAACAGGGATCCCGCACAATGTGCTCAACGCGCGTCAGCACGAAAAGGAAGCGCAGATCGTCGCCGATGCGGGCAAGCCCGGCGCCGTGACCATCGCCACCAACATGGCGGGGCGCGGCACCGACATTCAGCTGGGCGGCAATGTCGAGATGAAGGTGCTGGAGGCCCTGGCCGACGATCCCGAAGCGCACCCCGATGAGCTGCGGGCGAAGATCGAGGCCGAGCATGCCACGGATAAGCAGAAAGTACTGGAGGCCGGCGGGCTCTATGTTCTGGCCACCGAACGCCACGAAAGCCGCCGGATCGACAACCAGCTGCGCGGCCGCTCGGGACGCCAGGGCGATCCGGGGCGGTCCTCGTTCTTTCTGTCGCTCGAAGACGATCTGATGCGGATCTTCGGCTCGGACCGGCTCGACAAGATGCTGGGCAAGCTCGGCATGAAGGAGGGCGAGGCGATTGTGCACCCCTGGGTGAACAAGTCGCTTGAGAAGGCCCAGGCCAAGGTCGAGGGGCGCAATTTCGACATTCGCAAACAGCTGCTGAAGTTCGACGATGTCATGAACGATCAGCGCAAGGTCATCTTTGGCCAGCGCATGGAGATCATGGAGGCCGAAGACGTCTCCGATATCGTCCGGGACATGCGGCAGCAGGTCGTCGACGATCTGATCGACGAATACATGCCCAAGAACACCTACGCGGATCAGTGGAATACCGAAGGTCTCTATGCTGCGGTGCTTGAGAAGCTCGGGATCGACCTGCCGGTCATCGCCTGGGCGGAAGAAGAAGGCGTCGATGACGAGGACATCCGCGAACGGCTTTACAAGGAAGCCGACGAGTTCATGGCCAAGAAGGCCGTCGATTTCGGCCCCGAGAACATGCGCAACATCGAAAAGCAGATGCTGCTCCAGACGATCGATTCGAAATGGCGCGAACATCTTTTGCGGCTGGAGCATTTGCGTTCGGTCGTCGGATTCCGCGGCTATGCGCAACGCGATCCGCTGAACGAGTACAAGAACGAAAGCTTCCAGCTCTTCCAGGGGCTTCTCGACGGGTTGCGCACCGAGGTGACCGAAAAGCTGTCCCGCATCCGTCCGCTCAGCAAGGAAGAGCAGGAGGAAATGGTGCGCCAGCTTGTGGCGCAGCAGCAGATGGCCGCGGCTGCAGCGGCGCCAAAGGCGCCTAAACCCGCGCCGGTCGGTGCCGGCGCCGAGATGCCGGACGGCGCCCAGGCCGAGGGCTTTGTCGAGAGCGATCCCACGACCTGGGGAAATCCGGGCCGCAACGATCCGTGCCCTTGCGGGTCGGGCAAGAAGTTCAAGCATTGCCACGGCCGGCTGGTCTGAACGCCGGGGCGGCGGGCGCGGTCTTTGCCCTGCTGACGGTGATTGCCGGGTGGGCCCCTGCAGGAGCTCAGGACACCGGCTGTGCGCGGGAACTCAGGCTGACAGCCGCCAGTGACGGTCTCGTCGATTTGCGGGTTTCGGCGCCCTGCGAGCCCTATATGCGCGTCGACATCGCCTACGGGCCGTTCGTTCTGACCGAAGAAACCTCGCACGAAGGCCATGTTGATCTGCGCCTGCCGCGTGTCGCGGCTGTGCCCGAGGCGGTGGCGCGGATCAGCGACGCCGTCCTCTTCGCGGCCTTGCCCGCCGCCTCCGATCCGACGCCGGGCTATGTCGCGTTGATCTGGTCAGGCGACGCCGATCTGATCCTGGTTCCGCCGGCGGACGGTGGCGCGGCGCACCAAATCAGCCTGGGCTTTCCCTTCGGGGATCAGGCCCGCCGGGCGGAAATCCTGGTGCTGGACCCGGAGACACCTGTGCCAGTCTTTGCCGATATCGCCATCGGGGGCCGTCCCTGTGCGAATATGCCGATCCGCGCGGCGCTCTTGTCTTCCGCCGGTGACAGTCGGGTGCCGCTGACCTTGCCAACGCCCGGCTGCGGTCCGGCGGAGGAGGTCGTGCGGCTGGCACTGCCAACGGACTCAGGATCCTAAGTCACAGAAATCCCGCGCTGCGAAAGCTCAGTTCAGTCGATTTGCCAATGATCAGATGATCATGGAGCGACAGGCCGAGATGCTCCGCCGCGGCCTGAATCTTGGCCGTCATCTCGATATCGGCATCCGAGGGCGTGGGATCCCCTGACGGATGATTATGCACCAGGATCAGGGCCGACGCGTTGAGCTCCAGCGCGCGCTTGATCACCTCACGGGGATAGACCGGTACGTGATCGACCGTTCCCTGAGCCTGTTCCTCGTCAGCGATCAGAACGTTCTTGCGGTCGAGATAGAGGACGCGGAACTGTTCGGTTTCCAGGTGCGCCATGGTGGTGTGGCAGTAATCGAGCACCGCGTCCCAGCTGCTGATCACCTGCCGCTGCATGACCTTGGACCGCGCCATGCGGTGGGTGGCCGCCTCGATGATCTTGAGCTCCAGTACAACCGCCGCACCGACGCCGCGGACCTTGAGCAACCGGTCCCGCGGCGCCGAAAGAACGCGGGCAAAGTCGCCGAATGTCTCCAGCAAACGGCGCGCCACAGGCTTGACGTCGCACCGTGGGATTGCCTGAAAGAGCAGCAGCTCCAGCAGCTCGTAATCGGGCATGGCATTCGCGCCGCCATCCAGAAACCGATCGCGGAGGCGTTTGCGGTGATCCTTGAGATAGGAGGGGAGTTTACGGGCTTTGGGGTCGGTGAGTACAAGCTCCTGCCCCTCGAATAGGGGCAGCATTGGTTCAGAGAACTCGCGCGGATCAGCCATGCAGCGACCCTTCCCGCGAAAGTTAAAGATCGACTTAAAGGCGAGTTACCCGCTCTTCATACTGTCCCAGAACCCCTTCACCTTGGAGAAGAAATTCTCGCTTTCGGGGTGATTGTCCTCGGAGAGCTCGGCGAATTCGCGCAGCAGCTCCTTCTGGCGGCTCGTGAGGTTCACCGGGGTCTCCACGGCGAGCTCGATGAACATGTCCCCGCTCGCGCCGCCGCGCAAGGCCGGCATCCCCTTGCTGCGCAGGCGCATCTGGCGACCCGACTGGCTACCCGACGGGATCTTCACCCGGCTGCGCCCGCCATCGATCGACGGCACCTCGACCTCACCGCCGAGCGCGGCTGCGGCCATCGATACCGGCACCCGGCAGAAGAGGTTCGTGCCGTCGCGTTGGAAAAGGCTGTGTTCGGTCACTTCAATGAAGATGTAGAGGTCCCCGGTCGGCCCGCCGCGCATACCGGCCTCGCCCTCTCCGGCCAGGCGGATACGGGTTCCTGTTTCAACACCGGCGGGGATATTGACGGACAATGCACGGTCTTTTTGCACGCGACCGGAACCGGTGCAGTCCTGACAGGGGTTCTTAATGATCTGGCCCAGTCCCCCGCAGGTGGGGCAGGAACGTTCCACCGTGAAGAAGCCCTGCTGCGCGCGGACCTTGCCCAATCCGGAGCAGGTGGGGCAGGTCACAGGCTCCGCGCCGCCCTCGGCACCAGTGCCGTTGCAGGCCGTGCAGGGCACCGCGGCTGGCACGGTGATGGTCTTTTGTAGGCCGGACCACGCCTCTTCGAGTGAGATCTTGAGATTGTAGCGCAGGTCGGAGCCGCGGGCCGCACGCTGGCGTCCGCCGCCGCGGGCACCGCCGCCCATGAAATCGCCGAAAAGGTCGTCGAAGACGTCGGAGAAAGCCGACGCAAAATCCCCTTGCGCTCCGGGGCCACCTGGGCGCGCTCCGCCGCCCATGCCACCTTCGAATGCGGCATGGCCGAAGCGGTCATACGCGGCCTTCTTGTCGGCGTCCTTGAGCACTTCGTAGGCCTCATTGGCTTCCTTGAAATGCGCTTCGGCTTGCGGATCGTCGGCGTTGCGGTCGGGGTGCAGTTCCATGGCCTTCTTGCGATAGGCCTTCTTGAGCTCCTCGGCCGAAGCGCCCTTGGACACCCCCAGAACATCGTAGTAATCACGTTTCGCCATCGGCGGGACACCCTTTTCGGAAACGCGACAGCCGGCCCGGACGGCACCGGACCGGCTGCGCGGTACTCATCGGCGCTTAGGACGCGCGCTTGTCGTCGTTGAGATCCTCGAAATCGGCATCGACGATATCGTCGTCGGCGGCCCGCGGCTCGCCATCGTCGATATCGGCATCATCGCCGCCGCCGGCCTCTTCCTGCTGCGCCTTGTAGATCGCCTCGCCGAGCTTCATGGCCGCCTCGGTCACGTTCTGGATGCCGGACTTGATCTTGCCGGCATCCTCGGTCTCGAGATTTTCCTCCAACGCGCCGATCGCCAGTTCGATCGCCTCGATGGTGGTCGGGTCGACCTTGTCGGCATGCTCTTCCATGGACTTCTTGGTCGAATGGATGAGGCTTTCGGCCTGGTTCTTCGCCTCGACCAGTTCCTTGCGGTCCTTGTCGGCCTCGGCATTGGCCTCGGCGTCGCGCACCATCTGGTCGATCTCGTCCTCCGACAGACCGCCCGAGGCCTGGATCGTGATCTTCTGCTCCTTGCCGGTGCCCTTGTCCTTGGCGCCCACGGCGACGATGCCGTCAGCATTGATGTCGAAGGTCACTTCGATCTGCGGCATACCGCGGGGCGAGGGCGGGATTTCCTCAAGGTTGAACTGGCCGAGCATCTTGTTGTCGGCAGCCATCTCGCGTTCGCCCTGGAAGACCCGGATCGTGACCGCGTTCTGATTGTCTTCGGCGGTCGAGAAAATCTGGCTCTTCTTGGTCGGGATCGTGGTATTGCGGTCGATCAGGCGGGTAAAGACACCGCCCAGGGTCTCGATCCCGAGCGACAAGGGCGTGACATCGAGCAGAACCACGTCCTTGACGTCGCCCTGAAGCACGCCGGCCTGGATCGCAGCGCCCATGGCGACGACCTCGTCGGGGTTCACGCCCTTATGGGGCTCCTTGCCAAAGAACTTGGTCACTTCCTCGACGACCCGCGGCATCCGGGTCATACCCCCGACCAGAACGACCTCATCGATATCGGAGGTCGAGATGCCGGCGTCTTTCAGCGCGGCCTGGCAGGGTTTCATCGACTTCTTGATCAGGTCACCGACCAGGCTTTCCAGCTTGGACCGGGTCAGCTTCATGACCATGTGCAACGGTTGCCCGTTGGCGCCCATCGAGATGAAGGGCTGGTTGATTTCAGTTTGGCTTGAGGAGGAAAGCTCGATCTTTG
>JBCDBB010000148.1:0-9829 GCA_039184415.1 Pseudomonadota bacterium | reverse complement strand
GCGCGCATTCGCGGCGTGGCGATCGAGGGGGCGGCGCAAATCGTCTTCGTGGACACGCCGGGGCTCTTCCGACCGCGGCGGCGGCTCGACCGCGCGATGGTTGCGGCAGCCTGGTCCGGTGCCGCGGATGCCGACATCGTCGTTCTGATGATCGAGGCCCATCGCGGGCTGACCGAAGGGGTCGGGGCGATCCTGGAAGGGCTGGAAGACCGCAGCGGCGATGGCGACGCGCGCCCGGTGGCGCTGGCGATCAACAAGATCGACAGGGTCGAGGCGCCTGTTCTGCTGGCGCTGACGAAAGAGATGAACGAGCGGTTCGGGTTTGCACAGACCTTCATGATCTCGGCCGAGAAGGGTTACGGCGTAGACGATCTGCGGGGCTGGCTGGCCGAGACCCTGCCCGATAGCCCCTGGCTCTATCCAGAGGACCAGATCGCCGAACTGCCAAGCCGCATGATCGCCGCCGAGATGACGCGCGAGAAGCTCACCCTGCGGCTGCACCAGGAGCTGCCCTACCAGCTGACGGTCGAGACCGAGCAGTGGCAAGAGCGCAAGGATGGCTCCGTGCGGATCGACCAGGTGATTTATGTCGCGCGGGACGGGCACAAGGGCATCGTGTTGGGCAAGGGCGGCGAGACGATCAAGGCGATCAGCCAGGCCGCACGGGCCGAGATCGCGGAGTTCACCGGCCGTCCCGTCCATCTCTTCCTGCAGGTCAAGGTGCGGCCCGGCTGGCTCGACGAGGCCGCGCGCTACCGCGAGATCGGGCTCGATATCGGGGACGCGGGATGAGCGCGCGGCTGGCCTCCGGTCTCTGGGTGGAGGCCTATCTTATGCGGTTGTCGGCCGAAGGCATCATGGCGGTGGTGGCGCGGCGCGGCGATGCGACCGCGGGTGCGATCAGTGTGAAGCTTTGCAGGATGGACGGCCGCGCGACCGTCTTTGCGCGCACCTATGATCTGACCACCGGCGAGCGGCATTGGGAGGTCATGGAGGAGGGTGCCGAGGAGGAAATCGACGCCATGCTGGAACGGCAGGCGGGGCGCGACCGCGATCTGTGGATCATCGCGGTCGACGATCCGTCGGGCCGGCACCTTCTGGACGATCCCGGTCTGTCGGTCTGATCCGTGCGCGTTCGCGACATGCCCGCACGGTCGGGGCTGGAAAAACCCGTCGCGGTCCCGCAAGGTCCGTCGCAACGGCATTGGGGCAGACAGGCATAGCGCAGCATGGATCCGTACGACGCATTAGGGGTGAAGAAGACGGCGAGCGCCGACGAGATCAAGAAGGCCTACCGCAAGCTGGTCAAGGAATGTCACCCCGACCTCCATCCCGGCGACAGCGCCATTGAGGAAAAGTTCAAGGCCGCTGCGGCCGCCTATGATCTGCTCAAGGATCCCGAACAGCGGGCGCGTTTCGACCGTGGCGAGATCGACGCCCAGGGCCAGGAACGGCCCGAAGCGCAGTTTTATCGCCAGTATGCGGGCGCGCAGGACAATCCTTATCGCGATCAGCAGGGCTTCGACGATTTCGACGATATGTCCGGTGTGTTCGAGGACCTCTTTCGGCAGCAGCGCGGCGGCGCGCGCGGGGCGGGATTTGGCGGCGGCGGTTTCGGTGGCGGAGGATTTGGCGACGGAGGCGGAGGCTTTCACGCCGATGGCGGCGATGCGCGTTATCGGCTGGAGGTGCCGTTCATGGACGCGGCCCTGGGCGGCAGCGCGCGGATCACGCTGCCCGACGGGTCCGCGCTGGAGGTTCAGATCCCGCGTGGGATCGCCGATGGACAGACCATCCGGCTCCGCGGCAAGGGCGGCCCCCCCATTGGCGAGGGGCGCCCGGGCGATGCGCTGATCACGATCTCGGTTGCGCCGCACAAGCTGTTCGAGCGCGACGGCGACACGATCCGCATGGTTCTACCGATCACCATCGACGAGGCCGTTCTGGGCGGCAAGGTGGCGGTGCCGACGATCAGCGGCGCGGTCAACCTCACGATCCCCAAGGGTGCGAGCTCTGGCCAGGTTCTGCGGCTGCGCGGTCGTGGCGTCGCCCCTCGTGGGCGTGAGGAGCGCGGCGACCAGCTGGTCGAGCTCAAGGTAGTGCTGCCGCCCGAGGTCGATGACGATCTGGCGGAATTCATGGAAAGCTGGAAACAGACGCACGCCTATGATCCGCGCAAGGGGATGACGACATGACCCTGGTCTACAGCGAAGAAGAGATCATCGCCGCGGTGCCGGGGCTCGACCGGACGCTGCTGGTGCGGTTTGTCGAGACGCGCATCGTGATCCCGCTGCAGCGGCCCAGCCCGCCGCGCGTGGTCTACAGCCAGATCGATGCCGCGCGGCTGCGACTGGCCTGCGAGCTGCGCGAGAGCCTCGATGTCAATGATGATGCCTTGTCCGTGATACTGGATCTGGTGGACCGGCTTCACGGCACGCGCGGAGATCTGCGCGCCGTGCTTGAGGCGGTCGAGACGCTCCCCGAAACCCATCGCCGGGCGGTGACGGGAGCGCTTGGCCGCAGGCTCGACTCCGAGACGGAATAGTGCCGTCGCGGCGCCTTAGGTCGCGCCCAACGCCTCGGCATGGAACGCGACATGGTCAGCCATGAAACTCGCCACGAAGAAGTAGCTGTGGTCATAGCCTTTCTGCATCCGGAATGTGTTGGGTTGTCGGCGCGCCGCCATCGCCTCCACCAGTGCTTCGGGCTTGAGCAGCTCCAGGAACTGATCGCTGCCGCCCTGATCGATCAGAAGCGGCGCGTCTAGCCCCACGCTGCGCATCTGCAGTGTCGCGTCATGGCGCGCCCACGTGCTCTCATCGGTGCCGAGATAGGCGGTGAGTTGCTTGCGGCCCCAGTCCGACGCGGTGGGATGGGCGATCGGCGCAAAGCCTGACACGCTCGCGAAACGGCCCGGATTGGCCATCGCCAGCGTCAGCGCGCCATGCCCGCCCATGCTGTGCCCAGTGACCGCCTGGCGGTCCGGGTCGATGGCGAAACTCGCGTCGAGGATCCGCGGCAGCTCCTCACCGACGTAAGACCACATCTTGAAATGCGCGCTCCAGGGCGACTCGGTCGCATTGACATAGAAGCCGGCGCCTTGGCCCAGATCATAGGCCTCGTCATCAGCGACGCCTTCGCCCCGCGGAGATGTGTCAGGAAAACAGAGCGCGATCCCATGGCGCCCGGCATGGGCCTGGGCGCCTGCCTTAACCATGGCGTTTTCATGGGTGCAGGTCAGTCCGGACAGATACCACAAGAGCGGCACCGGCCCGGCGTCCGCCTGGGGCGGCAGATAGAGACCAAAGGTCATGTCGCAGCCGCAGACTTGGCTTTGGTGCTTGTACACCCCCTGCACGCCGCCGAAGGCGCGGTTTTCGCTGATCGTTTCCATGGATGTCGCTCCCTCTTTGCGCCCCGGCTAGCGCGCCGGGCAGAGTGAGACAAGTGGCGCTGTGATCACGCGCCGGCGATTTGTGTCAGCACCCAGGTCACGGTGAGAAGGCTCAGCGCCGTCGAGACCAGAATCGCCGTCGATACCCGTTGCGGTGCGACGTTGTAGTGCGCCGCGATGATGTAGATGTTGCCTGCCACGGGCAGGGCCGCCGCGGCGATCATGACGAGGGCCTGATCGCGGGGCACCGCAAACACCAAGAGCGCGGCGATCGCGACTGCGGCCGGATGCAGAACCAGTTTGCCGAAGGAAAGCCAGAGCGCCACGCTCAGCCGTTCCGCGGACTTGCCGGCCAGCGAAGCCCCGATGGCAAAGAGCGCACCCGGGGTGGCAGCCGATCCCAGCACGTCGAGGAATGTGAGCATCGGGCCGGACAACCCGATCCCGGCCGCCGACCAGGCCAGCCCGAGGCTGATCGAGACAATCATCGGGTTGCGGATGAGGCCGCCGAACACCGCTCCGACGATGGCGGGGCGAAGGCGCCCGTCGCGGCGGGCCGTGATCAGGATGACGATGAGGCTGCCGAACACGATCATGTCGATGGCGAGGACGAACATCACCGGCCCGATCGCTGCGGGCCCGAGCAACAAAGCCAGAAGCGGCACGCCCAGAAAGCCGGTATTGCCGATGGCGGAGCATTGACCTTCGATCGCGGCTTCCTCGAGCCGGCAGCCACGCAGGAGCGCCACGACAAGCCCGATGAGGAAGACAGCCCCTGTCGCGCAGAGATAGGCCCAGACAAAGGGCCAGTTGAACAGGTCGCCCAGATCAAGCTCTACGGCAAACCGAAAGAGCATCGCCGACAGTGCGAAGTAGAACACGAACTTGGTCAGCGCGGCGGTCGCTTCGGGACCGAAGAACCCCCGACGCCCGGCGCCGTAGCCCAGACCGATCAGTGCAAAGAACGGAAGGGTCTGGAAAAAAACGGCAGCCATGGCTGCGCCGATACGCGCTCCGGCGCCCGCGGCCAAGCCCCCAAGGCGACGCGCCTCGCGAAATCCCGGCATCTTGGCGATCGGTGGCGGGGAGGTTAGCGTCGCTCTGGCCGCAAACAGGGAGAGATTGCGATGCTCAAGGGGATTGATCCGCGGCTGAATGCCGAGGTGCTTTATGCGCTCAAGGCAATGGGGCACGGGGATGTGCTGGCGGTGGTCGACATGAACTTTCCGGCCGCCGCAATCGCGTCCAAGACCGCCTATGGCCAGCTCCTGCGGATGGAGAACCTCACCGCGGGCGAGGCGCTGGAGGCGATTCTGTCGCTGATGCCGCTCGACACGTTCGTGTCGGATTTCGCGGTCCGGATGGAGGCTGCCGGCGACGCCAGCAAGGTGGCGGACGTCCAGGTCGAGGCTCAGGCGGCGATCGACGCTGCCGAAGGACGGCCCCGCCCCATGGTTTCGGTGGGGCGGTTCGACTTCTATGACAAGGCGGCCTCGGCCTTCGCGGTGCTTCAGACCGGCGAGCGGCGATTCTATGGCTGTTTTCTGTTGCGCAAGGGTGTGATCGAGCCCGGCGTCTAGTCGCCGTCGCCCTTGGCGCGTTCCGGAAACAGCGCGGCGATGCCCTCGCGCGTTGCGGGGCAAACCCCGGCCTCGGTGATCAGCCCCGTGACCAGCCGTCCCGGCGTGACGTCGAATGCGTAATTCGCAACCGGCGAACCTTTGGCGACGATATCTACGGTGACGACATCGCCGGCCTCGGTGACGCCGGTCATGTGCGAAACCTCGGTGGCGGAGCGCTCTTCGATAGGAATTTCGGCCACCCCGTCCGAGAGCGTGAAGTCGATCGTGGGGGAGGGGAGCGCGACATAGAAGGGCACGTCATTGTCGGCAGCGGCGAGCGCCTTCAGATAGGTGCCGATCTTGTTGCAGACATCGCCCGTGGCTGTGGTTCGGTCCGTGCCGGTGATCACCAGATCCACCTGGCCATGCTGCATCAGATGCCCGCCGGTATTGTCCGGGATCACCGTGTGGGGCACGCCGTGATGGCCCAGCTCGTAGGCGGTGAGCGCGGCACCCTGGTTGCGCGGGCGGGTCTCGTCCACCCAGACATGCATGGCGATACCCCCGTCATGGGCCATGTAGACCGGCGCGGTTGCGGTACCCCAGTCCACAGTCGCCAGCCAGCCTGCGTTGCAGTGGGTGAGCACGTTGACCGGTTCACCCGGGGCCTTGGTGGCCGCGATCCGGCGGATGATCTCCAGCCCGTTGCGTCCGATCCGTGCGTTGATCTCGACGTCTTCGTCGCAAATCTCGGCCGCGCGGGCATAGGCGGCGGCGACACGATCCTCTCGGGGGCGGTTGCGCAGGGCGGCCATCATCTCATCGAGTGCCCAGCGGAGGTTCACAGCCGTCGGGCGGGTCCGCATCAGCCGTTCATAGGCTGCCTCCAGCGCGTCGTCCGAGGCATCCTTGGCCATCGCCAATGCCACGCCATAGGCAGCTGTCGCGCCGATCAGGGGCGCGCCCCGCACGACCATGGTCTCGATGGCCTGGGCGGCGTCTTCGAGCGTGCGCAGCGGGAGGACCTCCAGCGCGAAGGGGAGCTTGGTCTGGTCGATCACCTGGACCGTCTGGCCATCATCGGCGACCCAGATGGTGCGGGTGGCTTTACCGTCAATCTTCATGGGGTGTTCTCCGCCTGTCGGAAGTCCCCCATGCTTAGCGGGGGGATGGGCCGTTGGGAAACCCTTCCATCTCCTGTCGGCACGGGCGATGGTCCCCGCGCGAACGGATTTGACAGGAACCCCGATGATGCCAGACGCGCGCGCCGCTCCGCCCAAGGACCCAGAGCTCTGTCGGCAGGTCATCGATACCTGCCTTGAGATGACAGCGCGGGGCATCAACCAGGGCAGCTCCGGCAATGTCAGCGTGCGCAGCGGGGACGGGTTCCTGATCACACCTTCCGGGCTTCCCTATGAGACGATGACCCCCGACCAGATCGTCGCGATGGATCTCGACGGCGGCTATTGGGGTGATTGGCTGCCATCGTCGGAATGGCGGATGCATCTCGATCTCTACCGTATGAGGTCCGAAGCGCAGGCCGTCGTCCACACGCATTCGACCCATGCCACGGCGCTGTCCTGTCTGCGTGCCGAGGTGCCGGCCTTTCACTATATGGTAGCGGTCGCCGGTGGTACGACGCTGCGCTGCGCCGACTACGCGACCTTTGGGACACAGGCGCTGTCGGACGCGATGCTGCGAGCGCTGGAGGATCGCAGTGCCTGTCTGCTGGCCAATCACGGCGTGATCGCATTCGGGCCGACCCTCGATAAGGCACTGTGGCTCGCCGGAGAGATCGAGACGCTCTGTCATCAGTACACCGTGGCTTGCGCACATGGTGATCCGGTCGTGCTGTCAGAGACGGAGATGGAAGACGTGCTGGCGCGCTTCCGCAGCTATGGCAAGCAGGCGGAGGAGCTGGAGCCCGGCTCGCCCCTTGCGCCACCCCCGCGTCGGGGTTAGGCGCAGATGCCCTTGGTCTCCGCCTCGGGCCAGGGCAGGTTAACCTTTTCCACCGTGCTCTGCCGCGGCAGGCCGTGGAAATGCGGCTCCAGCAGGGCATAGAGCTGCGCGGTGCGGCCGCCATCGGGGTCGAGTGTCCGGCAGCAAAGGAACTCCTCGACCAGCGCGGCCTGCTGTTCGTAGCCATAGTCGAGGAAGGGTTTCGGCGGGTCGAGATCGAAAAGATAGGGATCGTCGTCGCGCTGTTCCTGCACTGCGCGCAAAGGATGGAAACCCGTCACCTCGCGGTTCTGCCATTGCCAGACATGGGTCAGCTCATGGGCGAGCAGCATCGCGCGCGCGAGGGGCAGGCTTTCGGGATAGTCCGGCACATTGTCGTCGGCATAGAGGCGGCGGTTGTAAAACATCTGTTCGCCCAGCACGAAGGCCGCCGTCGTGTAGGGGATGCGCGGCGCGGTCTCGGGCGGAAAGATCCGCTCTCGGCAGGCGACGGCGGGACGCGGTGCGCGCGTACGCTCCCACCGGCCGGTGACTGCGCCCTTGGTCACGCGCACCGGGGCTGGGTCGAGCCCCGGGACGATGGTTGCGGCAAACGCGGTTTCCGACGGCGTAAGCGGCCGCGTGGTGCAGGCGGCGAGCGTCAGCGCCGCGATGAGGAGCGCGCCGTTACTCCACCGCATCGGCATTGACGGCGGCGAACATGGCGTCGAGTTCCTCCGCGGCGGCCTGCAGATCCGGATCGGCGCCCTCGTAATAGGGGGCGAAAACGGTCGTCGGCAGCTTGTAGGACAGCGTGGCGGTCCCGTCGGGATTCTCGGTCACATACATCCGGATCGGCGCCTCGATCATGGCTGGCGTCGAGAGGTTCAGGATGCGCACAGCATAGACATTGTTGAAAAGCCCGATGACCCGGTTGCCGGGGATCTCGACGCCGCGGCCGGCGGCGACCTCGGTTGGTCCGGCTTCGGTGACGACGCCCAGCTTGTGGGCGCCCGCCGCGTCTTTCACCGCCGCGATGAGATCGGCATAGGATTTCTGCGTCGGCGTGACGGACCAGCCCTCGCGTGGTTCCATGTCGGAAAAGGCAAAGCTGGGGATCAGGGCAAAGGCGAGGATAAGGGCGCGCATGGCGAACTCCGGTCTGAGGTTAGTGGCGCCACCATATCGCCGCTTTGTGACGGATGCTGTCACGGATGGGTGAGGCCGCGGAAATTAAACGGAAAAGGCGAGCATGCGGCTGATCTCGGTCAGGGAACGGCCCGACTCGTCCATCCAGGTATTGAAAGCGCCTTGTACAGCGGTCATCGCCCGTTTGGAACTCGGGGCTTTGTCGATCACGCCTTCGGCAACAAGGCGCGCGACGACGTCACGTGACATCATGTATCCGTCCCGGCCCTGATAGCGCATGGCGTACTGGCCAGTGGACGCTCCGAGGCGCGAGCCCTCCGTTTTCAGCAGTGCGAGCAGCCCGGCATAGTCCGAGGCCGGCCACCCGGCGAACAGTGTCCCTGCGCCGCCCCGGTCCCTGAGCGCAAGCAGGAAGGCGGCGTTGTCGCGCACCGATTGGACCTTGGCCCCATGGCGGATGATGCGGGTGTCGGCGAGGAGTGCGTCGAACCAGTCATCATCCATCATCGCGCAGGCGCCAACATCGAAGCCTTTGAATGCCGCTTCGATCCCGTCCCATTTGTTGTCCACGACCTTCCAGCTGATCCCTGTCTGAAAGATCGCGCGGGAGAACCCCGCAAGCCAGCGGTCCTCGGGAACCTTCGCGACCTCTTCGGGTGGTTTGGGTTTGGTCAGGAGCGATTCGAGCGCCTCCGCGCCGCCCTTGCGATCGGCGGCGATGGCGTGGATTTCTTCAAAGCTGCGCAATTTGCTGTCCTCTCGCCGCGCGTTGGGTGCCATAAAAGAGCGCAAAAGCGGCGTAGGCAATGGGGGAGAGAATGGGCAAAGACATCGTACTGATCCATGGGGCTTTCGCGGGACCGTGGTGTATGGACACCTATGCGGGATTTTTTAGGGAGCGTGGCTGGACCGTTCACATGCCGGCTTTTCGCGGACATGGCGGAGACCCCTCAGAGGAGCCTGCTGCTTTGAACGGGGCGAGCGTGCTCGACTATGTCGAGGATGTCGCGGCAGCGGTGGCGGCGGCGGACACCAAGCCCGTGCTGCTCGGCCACGCCATCGGTGGTGTGGTGGCACAGAAGCTCGCGGCTAAAGGCCTGGCAAGCGCGGTGGTCCTGATCAATCCGAATGCGTCCTACGGCACCGTGCCCGCAACCGATGACGAACGCGCCGTGGCGCGGGGTCTGATGGAGGGGGGCGCCTTCTGGACAGCGCCGATGCGGGTGCCGTTCGAGATGTTCCGCGAGTTCGCCTTCAACAAATTGCCGGAAGAAAAGGCCCGCGCGACCTATGACAGGCTCGGGGCGGAATCCGGAAAGGTGATGTTCGAGATGTTCTTTTGGATGTTCGACGACGCGGCGGCGACGAAGGTCGATTTCGCGGCGGTCGACTGTCCCGTGCTGGTCGTATCGGGCAGCGAAGACCGTGCGGTCAATCCAACCTCCGGCAGAGACCTTGCGGCCCGCTACGGCGCGCGAGGCACGTTCCTCCCGGCCGAGGGCCATGCGCATTTTCTGTTCCTGGAGCCTGGGTGGGAAAATTTGGCTGGGGAGATTGAGGATTGGCTGACGGAGGCGCTGCAGTAGAGGATATTGGCATCCCTGTTACGCCACGGTGCATTAGGGATACTACGACTTCTTCGGGGCCTTGTTGCACAAATCGGGGTTTGACCGCAGCGCCCCTTTCCCCGGACAGACTTATTCTACGGGCCGCGTAACAGGTATTCCAAGCGCGGTGTAGCAGTTGAGCACGGCGATACGTACCTGCAGTTCGGCGACCTGGC
>JBCDBB010000147.1:0-9881 GCA_039184415.1 Pseudomonadota bacterium | reverse complement strand
TGCTCAGCTTGTGGCGGCCACCCGCCAACTCGTTGAGGAAAAAGGACCTTCTGGTTTTACGGTGGCCGAGGCTGCGCGTCAGGCTGCTGTGTCCACGGCCGCGCCCTATCGCCATTTCAAAGATCGCACTGCGCTGCTTCATGCCGTCGCCGAAGACGGAATGCACAGATTGGCGGCGTCTTTCGACGCGCGAATCGCTGATCTGCCGCCTGGATCCCCCGAGGCGATCACCGAACTTGGCTGCGCCTATGTCGATTTCGCTGCTGCCGAACCAGGGGTGTTCCGCCTGATGTTCGCGGCGCATGAGGAAAAGCCCGACAGCCTGACCGAGGCGGGCATGTCCTGCTACGGACGTCTTCTGCGGCAGACGGCGCTCTATCTCGGTGCGGACGACGATGCCGACGAAACCACGGCTGTTGCCCTGCCGCTATGGATGTTCGTCCATGGCGCCTCGTTTCTGCTGATCGACGGCAAGCTCTCGGAAACGCTTGCCAGCGGTCGGTTGCGGGGCCTCATCGACCAATCAACGCGGCGTCTGCTCGGGGGGTGACTTCGCCGCCCTCTTTGACCTTGCCTGATACAAATTGACCTGACGGTTCTTCGTGCGCGGTGGTGTACAATGCTGCACGTGCGAAGACTTGCGGTTTGGTTTGGCCCTGGATGCAGGGCGCTGGTTTCGGCGAGGCAAGGCTGTGATGACTGACGGGGCGAAAAGCCATGCATTCTGGGCGGACAGTCTCCAGGCGGCGCCGACAGAGGATGCCTTTTGGGCCATCGACTCGCTGCGCGCAAATATCGGCGACGGCAGGGCCCGGGCCGGTATCGATCCGGTGGAAACCTGCGAACTGCTGGAACTGGATCGCTATGCTGCCACGCGGACCTATCTGACGGCCCTTGCAATGTCTCTCACCGAGGCGATTGGTGACGAGCCGATGATGAACGCGCCGGGCTGTGTCCGTTTTACGTTCGACGAAGCCTGGCTCTTGCGGCTTTTCGAGCGGTGCCAAGCGCAAGACGCGGAAAGCATGGCCTTCTTGATCTCAAGCCGTGTACCGCACCGATACCGCAACTCGATTGCCTTTCTGGTCAATGGTCTCGTCGCGCGGTTCGAAGGTGGTGGGGCGGACCCGGACCGCACCGACATGGCAAAGGGCTGAGGGCTGCCGGTACCTAGCCGCGGCGCATTTCTGCGATGAGTCGGTGGAATTTTTCACCCTGAACGCTGACATGGGCGCGCAGGGCGGCGCTCGCATCCGATCCGTTACCGTCGCGCAAGGCATTCAGAACTGCGCGGTGTTCCTGGAGAGACTGGTCCATACGTCCGCGTAGCCTTAGCTGCAGCCTGCGATAGGGTTTAAGACGGCGATGGAGGCGCCGCGCTTCGCTTTCGAGGAATCCGTTGCCGCAGGCCATGTAAAGCCTCAGGTGAAACTGCTCGTTTGCATGATAGTATTGATCAGAGTCCCCTTCATTGACGGCTTGAGCACAAGCAACATTCGCGTCTTCCAACGCGGCCAGATCATCGTCGGTCAGCCGCTCGGCCGCGAGCCGGACGCAAATGCCCTCCAGTTCGGCCATCACCTCGAACATCTCCAGCAGCTCCACTGGCCCTGGCTGTGCGACAAACACCCCGCGCCTCGGGCGCTGCTCAACCAGTCCTGTACTGACCAGCCGTTGCAGCGCCTCACGGATCGGGGTGCGTGAGACACCGAAACGGGCCGCAAGCGCCATTTCGTCGAGCCGCGCGCCGTCCTCGACTGCGCCCGTGGCGATCTCGTTTTCCAAGGCATCGGCGATCAGGTCCGATCTGCGGGTGTCCATCGGACAATTATGAGGAGAAATCTAATACGCATGCAATATCGAATATCTTGTATACAAAAAGCTTGACAGATCGCCGGTCCGGCCCAATTCTGCGGGCAGTCGTCCCTCGTGCGCAAAGACGCGAGGCGCCTATTCGGGAGGAAATCCGTGAAATACAGCCTGACCGCCGCGGCTGCGGCATCCGTTCTTGCGTTCGGTGCAGCGCATGCCACCGAACTGCGCCTTTCCCACCAGTGGTCCACTGCAGATGTGCGCCACGAGGTGGCCCAGATCGTCGCCGATGAGGTTGCGGCCGCCGATGTGGGACTCGATATCAAGATCTTTCCGTCAAAGTCGCTCTTCAAACCGCGCGAGCAATACAAGCCCTTGTCGCGTGGCCAGCTCGACATGACCGTGTTCCCGCTCAGCTATGCGGGTGGGCAGCAACCGGCATTCAACCTGACGCTCATGCCCGGCCTGGTGAAAAATCATGACCATGCTGCGCGGCTGAACGAGAGCGAGTTCATGGAGGCGATCGAGGCCAAGATGGCCGAGGACGATGTCATGGTACTCGTGCATGGCTACCTTGCCGGAGGCTTCGCCGGGAAGGAGCAATGCATCACCAGCCCCGAAGATATTTCGGGTCTCCAGACCCGTGCCGCAGGCAAATCCTTCGAGCAGATGCTGGCCGGTGCGGATGCGTCGATCGCCTCCATGGCCTCCTCGGAGATCTACAGCGCGATGCAGAACGGCGTGCTTGATGCCGCGAACACCTCCAGTTCGTCCTTCGTCAGCTACCGGATCTACGAACAAGTGGCCTGCTACACGCCTGCCGGCGACGTCGCGCTCTGGTTCATGTATCAGCCGCTCCTGATGAACAAGTCTACGTTCGACGGGCTGGAGCCCGCCCAGCAGGAAGCGCTGCGCGCCGCCGCGGCGAAGGCCGAGGCCTACTATCTCGAAGAAGCCAAGCGGCAGGACGCAGAAAGCCGCAAGGTCTTTGAGGAGGCCGGGGTCGAGATCGCGGAAATGACCCCGGAGGAGTTCGAGGAGTGGCGCTCGCTGGCGCAGGAAACCTCCTACAAGAAGTTCGTCGAAGAAGTGCCCGACGGACAGAACCTTCTGAACATGGCGCTTTCGGTCGACTGAGGCCGGAGCAAGCGAAAGATCGGGCGGGGCACTGACCCTGCCCGCTCAGCGCCGGAGCCCCGGCCACTTGTCCAAAGAGTAAAGAGGGAACGCCATGGCGACCCATTCGACCGCCCGGGTCGCACAGACCGGCGGCAATCCCTTCCTGCGCCTTGTCGCAGCGGTTTCGACCGTCGCAGGCTGGGTCAGCGCGTCGATGATCGTCGCAGCGGTTGCCATCACCTGCCAGATGATCTGGATCCGCTTCGTACTGAATGGCTCCACCGTCTGGCAGACCGAGGCAGTCGTCTATCTGGTCATCGCCGCGACGCTGGTCGGGCTGCCCTACGTCCAGCGGTTGCGCGGCCATGTGAATGTCGATTTGATCCCGCTGGCCCTTCCGATGGGCGCCCGGAGAGTGTTGGCGATCTTCACGCTATCACTGTCCTCTCTGATCGTCTCCGTGATGCTGTTCTACGGCTATGACTACTGGCATCAGGCCTGGTCGCGGGGATGGCGGTCCGACACGATCTGGGGCATCGAACTCTGGATCCCGTATCTCGCGATTCCCATAGGCTTCGGGCTGATGCTGCTCCAGCTGATCGCCGATCTGCTTGCCGTGATCTGGCGCATCGAGCCGCCCTTCGGGTTGGCGGAGGAGCACTGATGGATCCGCTGCTGCTGGGTGCCCTCGTCGCGGTCGCCACCATCGCGGTGCTATTCTCCGGCGTCTCTGTCGGGATCGGCCTGCTGATCGTCTCGGCCGGGTTCCTGATCGTCTTCGACGGCATGCGCTCGCTGGAGCTGATGCCCGAAATCCTCTTTGGCAAGCTCGACAATTTCGCGCTGCTCTCAATCCCGATGTTCATCATCATGGGGGCCTCCATCGCTTCGACGCGGGCCGGGGCAGACCTCTATGAGGCACTTGAACGCTGGCTGACCCGCGTGCCCGGCGGGCTGGTGATCTCCAATCTCGGGGCCTGCGCGCTCTTTTCGGCCATGTCCGGGTCCAGCCCCGCGACCTGCGCGGCCATCGGCAAGATGGGCATCCCCGAGATGCGCAAGCGCGGCTACCCGGACGCAGTCGCTGCGGGCTCCATCGCCGCGGGCGGCACGCTTGGTATCCTGATCCCGCCTTCGGTAACGATGATCGTCTACGGAATCGCAACCGAGACCTCGATCGGGCGGCTCTTCCTCGCTGGGGTTTTTCCGGGTTTGCTGCTGGTCGGGCTTTTCATGGCCTGGTCGCTCTACTCCACCTGGCGCTCGGGGAACACACAGGTCCTGTCGAGCCGGGTCTATAGCTGGGCCGAAAAGGTCGAGGTGCTTCCCAGAGTGCTGCCGTTCCTGTTGATCATTCTGGGCGTGCTCTACGCGATGTATGGCGGTGTCGCGACACCGTCGGAGACCGCCGCGGTCGGCGCGCTTCTGTGTTTGCTCATCGCGATGATCATCTACCGGCTCTGGAACCCCGCCGCGCTCTGGGCGGTACTGCGCGACAGCACCAAGGAATCGGTGATGATCCTCTTCATCATCGCGGCGGCGGGCGTCTTCAGCTACATGCTGTCGTCCCTCTTTATCACCCAATCGATCGCGGAATGGATCGGCACGCTTGATGTGAACCGCTGGGTGCTGATGGGGGCGGTCAATGTCTTCCTCCTGGTCGCGGGGTTTTTCCTTCCGCCCGTCGCCGTGATCCTGATGGCGGCGCCGATCCTGCTTCCGATCATCACGGCCGCCGGCTTCGATCCGATCTGGTTTGCCGTCATTCTGACCATCAACATGGAGATCGGCCTGATTTCCCCGCCCGTGGGGCTCAACCTCTATGTCATCAATGGAATCGCGCCCGATATTTCGCTAAAGACGATCCTGACCGGGTCGTTGCCTTTCGTCGCCTGTATGGTGATCGCGATTGTCATCCTGTGTATCTTTCCGGGACTGGCCACCTGGTTGCCAACGGCCGTCATGGGGTAGTGTGTTATGAGTTTGCTCGCGGATCTGATGTCCAATCTGTTCGACCGGCGGTATGTGCCGTTCATCCGGCTTGAGCGGGCCGGACGCAGCATTGAGGATCTGTGCCGCGATCTGCTGACAAGCCGCGGTGAAGTGTCGGGCTCTGAACTCGCGCGGCTCATTCTGGATGCCTATGACGGGCTGGATGACGAAGAGCGGATGGGGTTTTTCCGCTTTCTCAATGACGCGCTGGACATCGATGCCGACCGAATTCAGCTGGCACTATCGGCCTATCGCGATGCGCCGGACCGCGACACCTACCGCAAGCTGATGCAGGCGACGGAGCCGCGGCGGCAGGAACTTGCGCGACGTATGAACCAGATGCCGGGTGCCACAGCGCGACTTGTCGCGATGCGCAGCGATTTGATCGAAACGCTGAAAACCGATCCGCATCTGGCCAAGCTCGATGTCGATTTCCGGCATCTTTTCAAATCCTGGTTCAACCGCGGCTTTCTGGTCCTTCGCCCCATCAATTGGGAAAGCCCCGCCCATATCCTGGAAAAGATCATCAGGTATGAGGCGGTGCATGCGATCGGCAGCTGGCGCGAACTGCGGCGCCGTATGCAGCCCGCCGATCGGCGCTGTTTCGCATTCTTTCATCCTGCCATGCCGGACGAGCCGCTGATCTTTGTCGAGGTCGCGCTGACCCGCGGTATCGCCGACTCGATCCAGGGCGTTCTTGCTGATGAGCGCGAGGTGCTGGACGCTGACGATGCGGATACCGCGGTCTTTTACTCGATCTCGAACTGTCAGCCCGGGCTGGCCGGGATCTCCTTTGGGAACTCGCTGATCAAGCAGGTTGTGGCCGAGCTGTCTAGGGAAGCGCCAGGGATAAAGACTTTCGTCACTCTGTCGCCGGTGCCGAGCCTGACGGCTTGGATCGGCAGCATCGGCGCCGTGGTGCCCGACGACCCCGAGGCCCTGCGTGCCGCGGCCGCCCACTACCTTACCGAGGTGAAGGACGAAAGCGGCTTGCCACGTGATCCCGTCGCGCGGTTTCACCTGACGAATGGCGCGATCCTTCACGAGGTCCATGCAGGGGCGGACCTGTCAGAGACCGGGCTCGCCCGCTCCGGGGGGGTCATGGTCAACTACCTTTATGACCTTTCACGGATCGACCGAAACCACGAGGCCTTCGCGAGCGCCCAAAAGGTGGCGTCCTCGGGCGCTGTCCAGGCGCTCGCGCGCCAGTACGGCGCCCCTGTGGAGGCCTGAGAGGAGATCGACATGGCCAACCCGCTCTATGACAGCCTGTTCGGTCGGCATGCGGGCTCGGACAGGGTGTTTCTGCATCTGCCCGACGGGACGAAACTGAGTTATGGCGCGTTTGTCACCGAGGCCGGACGCTATGCTGACGCGCTGCGCGAAGCCGGACTGGAACCGGGAGGCCGGCTGGCGATCCAGGTGCCGAAGTCGCCACAAGCATTGGCTCTGATCGCCGCCTGTATCCAGACGGGCACCGTTCTGTTGCCGCTGAACATCGCCTATACATCCCGGGAGCTGTCCTATTTCGTCGAAAACTCGGGCGCCCGCGCTTTGGTGTGTGATCCGGTCAGCGCCGGGGCGCTGAAACCGGTGGCAGAGGCCTGCAACGCCGGGCTCTGGACGCTTGGTGCGGCGGGAGACGGCAGTCTCGCGGAGCTGGCGTCGACACGCGAACCGACGACCGAGGTCACGACGCGCGACCGGTCCGATCTTGCCGCGATCCTCTACACGTCCGGCACCACGGGTCGGTCCAAGGGCGCGATGCTGACCCAGGCCAATCTGCTCAGCAATGCCGAGACGCTGGTCGACGAGTGGCGCTTCACCGAGGATGACGTGCTGCTGCATGCGCTGCCTATTTTTCACACGCACGGACTGTTTGTTGGGACGAACGTTACTCTCGTTGCGGGCGGAGCGATGCAATTCCTGCCCAAGTTCGACCTCGACGCGGTACTGACATCCTTGCCTGAAGCCACGACCATGATGGGGGTGCCGACCTTTTACACGCGCCTGCTCGATGATGCGCGCTTCACCCGGGAGTTGACGCGGCATATGCGCCTCTTCGTGTCGGGATCCGCCCCCCTGCTTGCGGAAACCCACGAACGGTTCGCGGCACGTACCGGCCACCGCATCCTGGAACGTTACGGGATGACGGAAACCAACATGAACAGCTCCAACCCCTATGACGGCGAACGGCGCGCCGGCACGGTCGGCCCCGCCCTACCCGGAGTGGAGATCAAGATCACCGATCCCGATACCGGGGTTGCCTTGCCCACCGGCGAGATCGGCATGGTCGAGGTGCGCGGGCCCAACGTCTTCAAAGGTTACTGGCAGATGCCCGAGAAAACGGCTGAAGAGCTCCGCGCCGACGGGTTCTTCATCACTGGCGATCTGGGACGGCTGGACGCGGAGGGCTACCTGACGATTGTCGGGCGCGGAAAGGACCTCATTATCTCCGGCGGCTACAACATCTATCCCAAGGAGATCGAGCTGCTGCTCGACGCGCAAACCGGGGTGCTGGAAAGCGCGGTTGTCGCGGCCCCGCACCCCGACTTCGGCGAGAGCCCCGTGGCAGCACTGGTGGCGAAACCTGGCCAGAGTATCGACCTGGACGCCGTGCGCGCTGCGATGGCGCGTGACCTCGCCCGCTTCAAACAACCCAAACGGATCGAAATCCTGGACGCTCTGCCCCGCAATACCATGGGCAAGGTGCAGAAGGCGGAGTTGCGTACGCGTTTCGCAGACAGCTTCCTACAGACGGTGTGATGTCGCCGAGAAGCAGTAGTAGGATCAAGCGAACGTCTATACTCCAATCCCATTCGCCTAGTTCTGACCCAATGCCGCCAGTCGCCATGAGCGCCCGGCATCTGTCGATGGCGGCGGACTCAGTAAACGACGCATGCTGGCTGAGACAGAAAGGCCCAGTGTTAGCGGCGTCTCGAATGGTCTTTGGGGGCGTTAAAGCTGCCAGCCCTTGCTTAAACGGTCAGCAGTCCGCGGACTTCGTCCTCCACCATCTCTGCGCGGGTGCCGGAACTGACGATCTGTCCACGCTCCATGACGTGGAACTGGTCGCAGAGATCGCGCGCGAACTCAAAGTACTGCTCCACCAGCACGATGGCCATATCGCCCCGATCGCGAAGATAGGTGATGGCGCGGCCAATATCCTTGATGATCGACGGCTGGATGCCCTCCGTCGGCTCGTCCAACACAAGGCACCGCGGGCGGGTCACGAGCGCCCGTCCGATGGCAAGCTGCTGCTGCTGTCCGCCGGAAAGATCGCCGCCGCGGCGCGTCAGCATTTCGCGCAGCACAGGGAAAAGCTCGAAGACTTCTCCCGGCACGTCCCTCTGGACCCGCGGCAAGGCCGCAAAGCCGGTTTGCAGGTTCTCCTGCACTGTCAGCAGTGGAAAGATCTCACGTCCCTGTGGGACCGAAGCAATTCCGGCCCGGGCCCGGTCTGCGGGCCGGAGCGCATCGATACGGTGCCCTTCCCACCAGATCGACCCGGCCGAGATCCGCTGGCGACCGACAATGGCGCGCAACAGCGTGGTCTTGCCAACCCCGTTGCGGCCGAGCACCGCGGTTACCTCGCCCGGACGTACCTGAAGCGAGACCCCGCGCAACGCCTGCGCCGCGCCGTAGTGCAGATCGATTTCCTGAACATCAAGCATCGGAGTCCTGCGACGTCTCGGTGTTGGGGGGTGTGCCCCGGCGGGCGGTACGAAGCCGCAGCAACCGGGGTGTTGGCATGCACGGCGCGGCGGCGTCTTGCTGGTCGGGATATTTCCCTTCTGCAACCGCTGTGTTCTGCGCGTCTTGCGGGGAGGTGGCGGGTCGCGCCGCCGGATCGAGATGGCGCAGCAACAGTCGCGCGATGTGAGCGTCACCGACCAAGATACACCTCCACAACTTCCGGATTTGCCGACACGTGATCGAGCGAGCCCTCGGCCAGCACATGGCCCTGGTGCAGCACCGTCACCCGGCAATCGAGCGCGCGGACGAACTCCATATCGTGCTCCACGACGACGACCGTGTGCTGCCCTGCAATCTCGCGCAGCAGCTCCGCGGTGCGCATGGTCTCGGCGTCGGTCATCCCCGCGGCCGGTTCATCCACCAGGAGCAGCTCGGGATCCTGAGCCAGCAGCATCCCGATCTCGAGCCACTGCTTCTGGCCATGGCTCAGATCTCCGGCCTGGTCGGCGCGCTGCGCAACAAGCCGTACAAGTTCCAGGATCTCGGAGATACGGGCGGCTTCGGTGGCATTTCGACGGTGAAAGAGCGTCGCCCAGACCGAACGCTCGCCAGCAAGCGCCAGCGCGATGTTGTCCTCCACGCTCTGGGTTTCGAACACCGTGGGTTTCTGAAACTTCCTCCCGATTCCCAGCCTCGCGGTGCCGGCCTCATCCAGCTCCGTCAGATCCACATTCTGGTTCCACAGAACCCGCCCCTCGTCGGGCCGCGTCTTGCCGGTGATGATATCCATCATCGTCGTTTTACCCGCACCGTTGGGCCCGATTACTGCGCGGAGCTCGCCCTTATCGACGGTGATCGACAGATCGTTGATCGCCTTGAAACCGTCGAAACTGCGGGACACGCCGTCCAATGCAAGTTGAATGCTCATGGCCGACCCTCCCCGCGCATGGCCTCGGGCCGCACTTCCAGATCGAGCCCGTCCTCACGCGCCGCCGAGCGATCACGGCTGGCCGCCTGACCGCCTTGGCGCCCCTCGATCAGGCCGAGAACCCCTGTTGGCAGGAAAATCGTGACGAAAACGAACAGAGCGCCGAGGGCGAAGAGCCAGATCTCTGGGATCCATCCGGTCAGCAGCGTTTTTGCGCCCGCCACCAGGATGGCGCCCAAGGCTGCCCCGACAAGCGTGCCGCGCCCGCCCAGGGCCACCCAGATCACGATCTCGATGGAGTTTGCCGGGCTGAATTCGCCGGGATTGATGATCC
>JBCDBB010000146.1:0-9881 GCA_039184415.1 Pseudomonadota bacterium | reverse complement strand
TTGCGCCAGGCCCTTGTCGACGCGGCATTGGAGCTGATTGCGGACAAAGGCCCCCAGGGATTCACCCTGTCCGAAGCCGCCAAGCGCGCCGGCGTGACCCCGGCCGCGGTCTACCGGCACTTTGAGGGCCGTGAGGATCTGATCGCCGAAATCGCCCTGCAGGGATACGAGATTTTCGCCGATCTGATGCACTATGCCTTCGATAGCGGAAAACCCTCCGCGATGGCGGCCTTCGAGGCGACGGGCCGGGCCTATCTTGCCTTTGCAAAGAAGTATCCCGGCCATTATGTGGCGATGTTCGAAAGCGGCGTGTCGGTCAACCGCACGCCCGAGTTGGCGACGGCGGCCGCCCGCGCGCGCGGGGTTCTGGAAGCCGCCGCCGAAGCTCTTTCCGAGCATATCCCGCCCGAGAAACGTCCGCCGCCGGCGATGTTTTCCGCCCATATCTGGGCGATGAGCCACGGTGTCGTGGAGCTTTACGCCCGGGGTGCGCCCGGGCGCCAGACGCCCTTTCCACCCGAGGACCTTCTGGAGACCGGTATTGGGATCTATCTGCGCGGCCTGGGGCTAATCGCGCCGGACAGTTAGGGGTTCGGTACCACCCCGATCACACCGCAGGGCGGTAGCTCGCAAGCTTCCATCCGAAGCCGATGAAGACGGCGCCTGTCAACGCCTGCAGCCGCCGTTGAAAGGTGCCGCTCCGAGCCATCGCGGTCAGGCTCGCAAACAGCAGAACCATCGCACCGAACCACAGCGCATTGAGCGCGGAATGGACGGTCACCAGCAGAAACGACGACAGCGCGGAGGTTTCGCCGATCGTGATGAACTGCGGAAAGGCCGCCAGGTAGAACATCGACACTTTTGGATTGAGCGCGTTCGTCAGCAGGCCTTCGAAATAGGCGGCGCGCAGGGTTCTTTGTCGCCTGGCCGGCGTGACCCTTTTGGACGCCTCAATGCCCTTGTAGGCTGCATAGAGTGCCTTGACGCCAATCCAGCAGAGATACGCAGCGCCGAGATACTTCACGATCGCAAATGCCGTCGCCGATTGAACCAGCAGGATCGAGATTCCGAGAACCGACAGAGCTCCATGCAGATAGAAGGCGGTCACAAAACCCGCGACATTGGCAAACCCAGCGACACGCCCCGAGGTCGGAACGGTTCGCGCGATCAGAACGCCGTTCGGCCCCGGAGACATGACAAGCAGCGACGCCACAAAGGCGAAGGCTGCGATATCGGCCCATTCCATTGCACCGTCCCCTACCTTGCAGTGTCACCGCAGATGCCATGCATCGCTGGTCCTACACAACAGGGCAATCGGATCACATCACCACCGCAACGGACGATACGGCACGCGATCAGGCGTCGACATTGCCGAACTGGGTGCCCGCGTTGGGATCAGGCTTCGACCAGTCCCGCTTGACCCCGAAGAAAAGCAGGATCGCCGAGGCCACGAAAACCGATGAATAGGTACCGATCACCACGCCCCAGATCATCGCGAAGACGAAACCGCGGATCACATCACCGCCCAGCACGAAGAGCGAGATCAGCGCCAGCAATGTCGTGACACTGGTCATCACCGTCCGGCTCAGGGTCTCGTTAATCGACAGGTTCAGGACCTCGACCAGGGGGGTTTTCTTGAACTTCCGCAGATTCTCGCGCACGCGGTCGAACACCACCACCGTGTCATTGAGCGAATAGCCGACGATGGTCAGCAGTGCCGCGATGATCGCAAGGTCGAACTTGATCTGGAGCAGGCTGAAGATCCCGATGGTCAGGACGATGTCATGGACCAGGGCCGCGACAGCGCCAAGGCTGAACTGCCACTCGAAACGCAGCCAGATATAGACCAGCACCGCGCTGATGGCGAGCACCACGGCCAGAATCGCGGTCTGGACCAGTTCCCCCGACACTTTCGGGCCGACGCTTTCGACGCTGGGAAAGGTGATGCCCGGGTCAATTCCCTGCAATGCGCCTTCGACCGCATTGATCGTGGCCACATCGACGCTGGCGTCGCCGTCACCCTGGGCCTCGATCCGGATCTGAGCCACATTCTGGTCCGGCCCGAAAGTCGGATCGAACACTTCGGTGATCGACACATCGCCGAGCCCCAGCGGGGCGATCGCATCGCGGTAGGCACCGACATCCACGGGCTGCGCGCTTTCCGTGCGGATCGTAGTACCCCCGCGGAAGTCGATCCCGAAATTCAGCCCAATCGAGAAGAACAGAATGATCGAGATGAGCATCGCAATCACTGACGCGCCGAACGTGACCCGCCAATAGCGGAAGAAATCCCAGTTCGTCTCGGCGGGTACCAGTCGCAGCCGCATCACACCAGTCCTCTTCGCTCGGCCAAAGCCTGTTTCGCACCCTTCAGCATACGGCGCAGCATCACCGTCTCCTCGCCCGACGTCATGGAAATGCGCTTCAGCAACGGGACATCCTCGTTGCGCCAGAACTCGACACCGACCTGATCGCACCAGCTCAGCAGAGCCACAAGCTTCTCCAGTTCCGCATCCACGAACTGGTCATGGTCGGGGTCCTCGGGATCGAGGGGCACGGCCGCATTTCGCAACGCTTCCTCGGCGACCCAGTCCGGCATCGCGGCATCCCTACGCGCCGCTGCCGCGGAATCTCCGTCCGAGGTCCTGGGTACAGGCCGGTTTCCCGGCGCACGGCGCCGCTCACTCATACCGTGATAGCCTTCGGACGTTTGCGTTCATACCACGAGACGATGATCAGCCGCGTGACATAGATTGCAGTGAACATCGATGTCAGGATGCCGAGGCCCAGCGTGATCGCGAAACCTCGCACCGGACCGGATCCCATCAGGAACAGGATCAGCGCGGTGATGAAGGTGGTGATATTGGCATCCAGAATGGCCGATAGCGCCTTTTCATAGCCCAGCTCGATCGCACGGGCCGGACCGCGCGCTGTCTTCAGCTCTTCCTTGATGCGCTCAAAGATCAGGACGTTCGCGTCTACGGCCATACCAATGGTCAGCAAAATGCCCGCAATCCCCGGCAATGTCAGGGTCGCTCCGATGAGCGAGAGCAGCCCGAAAATCATGCCGACATTGAGGATCAGGGCCACATTCGCGATCAGCCCGAACCACCCATAGCTGAGCGCCATGAAGATAAGCACCGCCGCAAAGGCAACGATACAGGCAATCTGTCCCGCTGCGATACTGTCGGCGCCAAGCTCCGGCCCGATAGTTCGTTCCTCGAGGAACGTCATCTCGGCAGGCAGCGCCCCGGCGCGCAGCAGAACGGCGAGCTCGGTGCTCTCCTCAACGCTGAACTGTCCGGTGATGATACCGGAACCGCCGGGAATATGGCTCTGGATCACCGGCGCGCTGATCACCTCTTCATCGAGAACGATGGCGAAAGGGCTGCCAATGTTTTCCGCGGTGTAGTCGCCGAACTTCCGCGCGCCGGACGGGTTGAACCGGAAGTTTACCGCCGGCCGCCCGTTCTGGTCGAACGCCGGTTGTGCATCAACCAGCTCCTCGCCGGTGACGACGGGGCTGCTCTCCAGCCTGTAGAAAACCCCCGGTTCGTCGAGCGATGGGACAACCAGTTCGCGCGGCCCGGGTTCTGTATCAGCCGTCGCCGCCCGCCCGATCACCGGATGGAAGGTCAGCTTGGCGGTCGTGCCGATCAGGCTTTTGAGTTCTTCGGCGCTGCCGATGCCCGGCACCTGGATCAGGATGCGCCGCTCGCCCTGCCGCTGAATGGTCGGCTCGCGGGTGCCGACCTCGTCAACACGCCGCCGGATGATCTCCACCGATTGACGCATCGTGCGGTCGTCGGTGGCCTGCCGCTCTGCGTCGGACAGGGTGATCACCACATCTGGGCCCTCGCTGCGCACGGCGATGTCGCTGGCTCCGACACCGGTCAGGGACACTATCGGCCGCGCCAAATCGCGGACGACACCGACAGCCCGATCGATCTGCGCCGGTTCGCTGATGCGGACGCGTAACTCGTCTGCCGTCCCATCCTGACGGCGGATGGTCCCGATCTGTGCGCGCTCGGCCCTGAGCGCATTGCGAACCTCGGGCCACATGCCTTCCAGCCGATCGGCATAGACATCCTCGACGCTCACCTCCGCCAGGAGGTGCGCCCCGCCGCGCAGGTCGAGGCCGAGATTGACGAGGGTGCTGGGCAGCCAGTTCGGCCATTCTGCGCGCTCGGCCTCCTGTTCGGGGCTGGCGCTGCCGCCCTGCGCCTCGATCGCGCGCACAGCGTCGTTATGGACCTCAACGCGCGAGTAGAAGGCGTTGGGCATGGCAAAGAGCAGACCGGCCACAACCACCGACCAGATCAGTACACGCTTCCAGATAGGAAACTGCAACATCCGTTCAGGCCTCCTGCCCGGCGGTCCGGGAGTTTAAGATTTGGCGGGTTCGGTCTTGCTGAGCACCTGGACGATGGTACTGCGCACCACCCGCACGCGAACACCGTCGGCGATCTCCACCTCCAGTTCGCCCTCGTCTTCATGCACCTTGGTAACCTTGGCCTTGATGCCGCCCTGGGTGACCACATGATCGCCGCGGCGCAGGGCTTCCACCATCTTCTGGTGCTCCTTCACCTTCTTCTGCTGCGGTCTGATCAGAAGGAAGTACATGATCGCAAAGATCAGGATCAGGGGAATGAAGCTTGTGAAGGCGCCCATGGCGTCTCCGCCGGCTTGGGCATAGGCTGGGGTGGCGAACATAAAGACCTCTTGTTTTCCGGCGCGCCTCCGCGCCCGGCGTCGGTTTGGCGGCAACGTATGGACGCGGACCGGTGAACGCAAGCAACCGCAGCATCGCCCAGCACCAGCGCTGCCAACTTGCCAGGTTCGCTCCGATCAACGGACCAAGGTGCAATCGGCGTCTTTTCCCCCAGACGCGAACGCGCAATAAGGACCGAAGGAGCAGGATCGGAACGGGCCATGCATGACATTCGGATGATCCGGGAGACCCCGGAAGTCTTTGACGCGGCAATGAAAAGGCGAGGCCTGGAGGGTCAGAGTTCTGCCATCCTTGCCATCGACGCGTCCCGGCGCGAGAGGATTGCGGCGGCGGAAGCGGCCCAGGCCGACCGCAATGCAGCCTCCAAACAGGTCGGCGCGGCCAAGGCGGCCGGCGACGATGCGGAGTTCGAACGGCTCAGGACGCTCGTGTCGGCGAAAAAAGATGAAATCGCCGCGCTCGAGACAGAGGCCAAAACGCTCGACGAAAGACTTCGCACGGAATTGATGTCTCTGCCCAATATACTGTCGGAGGACGTGCCCGAAGGCGCCGACGAGGAGGACAACGCAGAGGCGCGCCGCTGGGGAAGCCCCCGCGAGTTTGCATTTGAGCCAAAGGAGCATTTCGAGCTCGCAGGCGTCAAACACGGCATGGATTTCGAGAGTGCTGCCAGGCTGTCGGGTGCACGCTTCGTGGTTCTGTCGGGCGCTGTCGCGCGCGTTCACCGAGCGCTGGCGCAGTTCATGCTCGACACCCATGTCGATACGAACGGGTTGCACGAAACCTGGACGCCGGTTCTGGTCCGCGAAGAGATGATGGTTGGCACGGGGCAGTTGCCGAAGTTCGGCGAGGACAGTTACCAAACCCGCGAGGGATGGTGGCTGGTTCCGACCGCCGAAGTTACTTTAACAAACCTCGTTAACGATCAGATTGTCCAAGAAAACACCCTGCCCCGGCGATACGCAGCCCATACCCAGTGCTTTCGCTCCGAGGCCGGCAGCGCGGGCCGCGACACGGCGGGCATGCTGCGTCAGCACCAGTTCGAAAAGGTCGAGATGGTCTCGATCACCACGCCCGAGACCTCTGCAGAGGAACACGCCCGCATGACCCGCTGTGCCGAGGACATTCTCGAGCGGCTGGAGCTGCCTTACCGTACCATGGTCCTCTGCACCGGAGACACGGGGTTCGGGGCACAGAAGACTCACGATCTGGAGGTTTGGCTGCCGGGTCAGGGGACCTATCGAGAAATCAGTTCGGTCTCGGTCTGCGGCGATTTTCAGGCGCGCAGGATGAATGCCCGCTACAGGCCGGACGATGGCGGCAAGCCGCGCTTCGTGCATACACTCAACGGATCCGGCCTCGCGGTGGGCCGGGCGCTGATTGCGGTACTTGAGAACGGACAGACCGAAGATGGCGGCGCGGTTCTGCCAAGCGTGCTTCACCCCTATCTCGGAGGACGCTCCACCCTTACCCCTGAAGGAGAGCTGCAATGAGTTTCGACCGTGACCGCGCGCGCCTTGCAGCCATTCTGGTGCTCACCGCCGGGATGGCCTTTGCGGTCTCACCCTTCCTGACCGACGGGTTCAACGGGTTCACTCCGGACCAGTTCCCGATCCCGCAGATCGATGCCCCGATCCAACCCGCCGGCTGGGCCTTTTCAATCTGGAGCCTGATCTACATCTGGCTGCTGGTGCACGCGGTGTACGGATTGGTCAAGCGCGACGACGATCCCGCCTGGGCACCGATGCGCTGGCCGCTCTTCGCGAGTCTGGCGCTTGGCGCGAGCTGGATCAGCGTCGCCCAGCAAAGCCCCATCTTGGCGACAATTCAGATCTGGATCATGCTCATCGCGGCGCTGGTCGCCCTGTGGCTGAGCCCGCGCAATGATCGCTGGACCGGGCAAGCACCCGTGGCGATCTACGCCGGTTGGCTGACGGCCGCGTCCTTTGTGTCGCTGGGCCTCACACTGGCAGGACATGGGATCCTGCTCGGCGCCGTTGGCTGGGCGGTCGTTGGCGTCATTGTCCTGACAGCCTTCGCGGCCGGGTTTCAGCGCTATCTGGACCGCGCGCCGGAATACAGCCTGACGGTGATCTGGGCGCTCTGCGGTGTCACGGCGGCCAACCTTGCCGCCAGCAGGCCAGTCATCGCCGGGCTCGCGATTGTGGCAATCGCGACCCTCGCCGTGCCGCTCGCCCTGCGGTATCGCCCACGATCCTGAGGCTGGCATTCTAGCGCGCAGATGCTAGGGTTTCTGCATTTGCGAAAGGATCTGCCAATGCGTTCCGCCGTTATTGCCGCCCTGGTGTGTGCCACGCCCGCGATAGCCGCCGACCGTCCCATGACCGGGGCGGAGTTCGACGCCTACACCAAGGGTAAGACCTTGTTTTACGGTACCAATGGGCTTGATTATGGCATCGAGGAGTACCTCGATGGCCGGCGCGTGCGCTGGTCCTTTCTGGGCGATGAATGCGTCGACGGGATCTGGTACGAGCGCGGCACGGACATCTGTTTCCGCTATGACGGGCGGATCGAGGAACAGTGCTGGCAGTTCTTCCTGGGCCAGGACGGTCTGACGGCGCGAGTGGCCGGGGATACCGGTTCGCCCACGGTCTACGAGATCCGGCAAAGCCCCGAACCGATGCAGTGTCTCGGGCCGCCCACCGGGGTCTGAGCCGCTAGTCGTCGAAGAGAGACCCCTGTTTCGCCGGACCCGGTTTGCGGCGTCGCGGCGCGGATCCCGCGCTCACCGGCAGCCGACCGTCGGCAAACTCGATCTCCAGCGCAGGCTCACCTGTTGCGGCCTTGCGTGTCGTGATCACCTGCTCACCGGCCCGGATCACGGCAAAACCACGCCGTAGAGTTTCGGTGTAGCCTAGGGAATTGCGCAGCCGGTCGGCTGCTTCCAGTCTTCGGCGCCGGTCTTCCAGATAGGCTTGAACCGCGCTGTGAAGCCGTGTTGCGAGCGGATCCAACGCCGCATCTGCGACCGTCACGCGCCGCGCGGGCGAGGCTGCAGCGAGTCGTGTCACGAGTCCGTCCAGGCGCTGCCTCTCGGTCTGCAGGACGCGGCGCTGCGCAACCCCCATCCGCCCCATCCGGTCACTCAGCATGTCCGCACGGCTCTCGATGCGGGCGCGCAACATCGCCGGATTGAGACGCGCGGTCGTGCCTCTCAACCCCAACCGCCGCGATTCGGTGAACCCCCGCAACGCGCGCGGGAGTCGATCGGCGGCAAGGTCGAGACGCTGCGCCGCCTGCGCCGTGAGCGCCTGGGGCCGCGGCAGGGCCCGCGACAGATCTCGCAAGCGCTGGCGACGAACCGCGATCTGTTGCGCCGCCGCACGGGTGAGCCGGGCTGCCTGTTCGACCGTCCAGCCCAGCAGATCGCGCCGCACCGGAACAGCGATCTCCGCCGCGGCTGTCGGTGTCGGGGCACGCCGGTCGGCAGCGTGATCGATCAAGGTCGTATCGGTCTCGTGACCAACCGCGGAGATCAGGGGGATCGCGCTTTCGGCGGCTGCGCGTACGACACTCTCCTCGTTGAAGCCCCACAGATCCTCCAGCGATCCCCCGCCGCGCGCGACGATCAGAACATCCGGGCGCGGGATCGGGCCGCCGGGCGAAAATGCGTTGAACCCCTGGATGGCACGCGCAATTTCGGGGGCGCATTTCTCGCCCTGCACGGCGACCGGCCAGATCAGAACGCGGCGCGGGAAGCGGTCACGCAGGCGGTGCAGGATATCGCGAATGACCGCTCCCGAGGGCGAGGTCACGACACCCACCACCTCGGGCAGGTAGGGCAGCGCGCGCTTTCGGTCTTGGGCGAAAAGACCCTCCGCCTCGAGCTTGCGGCGGCGTTTATCGAGCACCGCCATCAGCGCGCCGACGCCCGCGGGCGCCAGGCTCTCGATCACGATCTGGTACTTCGACTGGCCGGCGAAGGTCGTCAGACGCCCGGTCGCAATCACCTCCATCCCCTCTTCGGGCTGGGTGGTCATCCGTGCGGCCTGCCCCTTCCAGATCACGCCGGAGAGAACGGCCCGGTCGTCTTTCAGATCGAGATAGACATGGCCGGAGCGCGGACGCGATACACGTCCCAACTCTCCACGCACCCGGACGCGCGAAAATCCGGCCTCGATAGAGCGCTTCACCGCTCCGGAGATTTCCGACACGGTGTATTCGGGGGCATTGCCGCCCGGTCCGTCATCCTCGATCAACTCGTCCATCGGTCGTCCGTTCCCTTGGTCGGCGCTACGCTGCCAGATCGGCAAACAGGACGCCAGATCCAGAAATACGCGGGGGTCCTGCGCCCCGTTGACAACCGCCCGGACCGCCCGCCCTCGGGCTTGCCACCACCTCGCCCCGGCGCTAGGGCGCATGCCAGGAAAGGGACCGGCATGAACATCCTCATTCTCGGCGGCGGCGGGCGCGAACACAGCATCGCCTGGGCCACCAAGCAAAACCCGAAATGCGACCGTCTGATCGTCGCTCCCGGCAATGCCGGTATTGCCCAGATTGCCTGGTGCGCCGAGCTTGATATCGAGGATGGCGCCGCGGTCGTGGAGTTCTGCATGGAGAACTCGGTCGACATGGTCATCGTGGGACCGGAAGCGCCTCTGGCCGCAGGGGTCGCGGATGCCGTTCGCAGCGCCGGAGTGCTCTGCCTGGGTCCCTCCGCCGCGGCGGCACGTCTGGAAGCGTCCAAAGCCTTTACCAAGGAGATCTGCGACGCCGCCAATGTGCGAACAGCCGCCTGGGCCCGTTTCACCGATGCTGCGAGGGCAAGGGCGTATGTCCGGGCTCAAGGCGCCCCGATCGTGGTCAAGGCCGACGGGCTCGCGGCTGGCAAAGGGGTCGTGGTCGCCGAAACGGTGGAACAGGCCGAGGCCGCTATCGATGAGATGTTCGGCGGGGCCTTCGGGACGGCTGGCGCAGAGGTCGTCATTGAGGAGTTCATGGCGGGCGAGGAAGCGTCCTTCTTCGTGCTTTGCGATGGGCTGGACGCGCTGCCGATTGGCACGGCTCAGGATCACAAGCGCATCGGTAGCGGCCTCGGCCTGTTCCACCGTTTCGGCGACCACGACCCCTTTGCCAGCCGCGAGCCCGTCGGCCTTCACCACGATCGGAGCGCCTTGAGCCCGGACAT
>JBCDBB010000145.1:0-9901 GCA_039184415.1 Pseudomonadota bacterium | reverse complement strand
CGGACCCTCGAAGGTCGACATGCCGTAGAAGCCGACGGAGACCACCATCATCCGGATCACAGGGTCGGTGCGCAGCTTGTCCCAAGCGCCCGAGAGCGTCATCAGGCCGTTGATCATGCCGCCCCAGCTGGGCATCCAGAGGATCACCGACATCACCATGCCGAGGGTCGAGGCCCAGTCCGGCAGCGCGGTATAATGCAGGTGGTGCGGACCCGCCCAGATGTACAGAAAGATCAGGGCCCAGAAGTGTATGATCGACAGTTTGTAGGAGAAAACCGGGCGCTCGGCCTGCTTCGGGATGAAGTAGTACATCATGCCGAGGAAGCCCGCGGTCAGGAAGAAGCCCACCGCGTTGTGCCCGTACCACCACTGGATCATCGCGTCCTGAACACCGGCAAAGAGCCGGACCGACTCCGACCCGAACATCGAGATCGGCAGCGCCAGGTTGTTCAGGATGTGCAGCATCGCGACGGTCACGATGAAGGACAGGTAGAACCAGTTGGCGACGTAGATATGGGGTTCCTTGCGCTTGATGATCGTGCCCAGGAACACCGCCAGATAGGCGACCCAGACGACCGTCAGCCACAGGTCGACATACCATTCCGGCTCGGCATACTCACGCGATTGCGTGCCGCCCAGGACATAGCCGGTGGCCGCGAGCACGATGAAGAGGTTGTAGCCCCAGAAGACGAACCAGGCGAGGTTGCCCCCCCCGAGCCGCGCGGCGCGGGTCCGCTGCACCACATAGAAGGACGTCGCGATCAACGCGTTGCCGCCAAAGGCAAAAATCACCGCCGAGGTATGCAGGGGACGCAACCGGCCAAAGTTGAGATAGGGCTGCCCCCACTCGAAATTCAGCATCGGGAAGGCAAGCTGGAACGCGATGAATGTCCCGGCGATGAAGCCGATGACCCCCCAGAACGCCGTGGCGATCACCCCGTAGCGGACCACCCCGTCCATATAGGACGAATAGTCGATCTCCGGTTTCGGTTCATCGATGCCGCGCAGCGTCCAGAGGAACAGTCCCCCGGCCAGGAGCATGATGATCAGCATGTGCACGTTGAAAGCAAGATCTCTGGCGTAGTTGGCTGCGATCGCAGCGCAGATCGTGATCACACCGAGCACAATCAGCTTGACATAATCTAGCATGTGTTTGCGTCCCTTTTTCCAATCCTCAGGAGAGCATCTCCCTCGGCTGGGCGTCTTTGGCTGAAGGCCATATGCGCGTCGCTCAGGCGAACGGCTTTGATCCAAGTCAATTGTGAGTTTAGCTGGGGTTGATCCACATCATAGCGGGACAAGCGGTCGCGGTGCGGGGATTGCACGCAGACCAATCGGGAGAAAAACACATGGACTACCGCACTCTAATGACCGTCGCACTCCATGCGGACGGGAATCGGATGCATATTGAGGCCGCCGCAACCTTGGCGGGACAGCTTGACGCACATCTCGATGTGCTCTGCCTTGGGGTCGACCAGATCCAGATGGGGTACTTCTTCACCGGCGCGGACGCCATGCTGATGCAGACCACTCTGGAACAGGCGCGCGACCATTCCGAAGCCGTCCGGACAGCGGTCGACAGCCAGCTCGAAGGCCGCTCCCTGCGCTGGAGCAGCCGCAGCGTCGTCAGCCAGGTCGGGGCTCTGACCGAGGTGATCGCGGGCCAGGCGCGCTATGCCGATCTGGTCGTTCTGCCAATGCCCTATGCGCCCGATTGCGCAACCGAGGACGAGGCGATCCTGGAGGCGGCCCTGTTCTCCGCCGATGCTCCGGTGCTCGTCGTGCCAGGCACCGGTCTGCCCGACCCCTTTCCCGGCCCGACGATGATCGGCTGGAATGGCGGCGACGAGGCCCTGCGGGCCGTCCGCGCGGCCCTGCCCTTTCTCAAGCAGAGCTCAGGTGTCGACATCGTCGTTGTCGACCCGCCGCGGCGCCCGGTCGACCAGGCCCAGCCCGGTCTGACGCTGTCGCAGATGCTCGACCGGCATGGGGTCAATGCGACGCTGACCGAACTGCCCGCCGAAAGCCGCTCGGTGTCGGAGGTTCTGCTCGATCACGCCGAAATCGGAAGGTGCGGCATGATCGTCGCGGGCGCCTATGGGCATTCGCGCTTCCGCGAGGCGATCCTCGGCGGGGCGACCCGCGACTTTTTGTCGAAGGCCACGTTGCCGATCCTGATGACGCACTGACCAGCGGCTTCGGTCGCATTACCGGGGGCGGCCCTAGACCGGCACGCCCCCATCGCCATCGTCGCCGGTTTCCTCGAGCAGGCGGTCGAAATCCGGCACGATGATCCGCCTCTTGCCCTCCAGCACGATCACACCATCCCGTCGCAGGGCCGAGATCTGACGGCTCACCGTCTCCAGTGTCAGACCGAGATAATCGGCCATCGCCTCGCGCGTCAGGGGCAGATCGAATTTCAGCGGACCCTGCGCGGCGCTCAGCATGAGCGACGCATCCCGGCGCATGATGATGGACAGCAGGCTGGCGATTTTTTCTCGCGCGGTCTTGCGGCCGAGCAGCAGCATCCATTCACGCGCCGCGTCGAGCTCGTCAAGGGTCATTTCCAGAAGCCGCTGGCCGATATGGGGCGTCGCGAACATCATCTGCTCGAACGGTTTGCGCCGGAAACAGCACATCACGAGGTCGGTCGTCGCCGTCACATCGTAGGAGGCCACCGGGCGGCCCGGGCGGCCCAGAAAATCCGAAGGCAGCAGCAGGCCGACCATCTGGGTCCGGCCATCCTCCATCGTCTGGCTCAAGGTCGCGATACCGGTCACGACGGACGCCACGAACTCCATCTCATCGCCGGACCAGATGACGGTCTGACCGGCCTCGAAGCTCTTGTAATACTTGATGGCCTCGAGCTGCTCCAACTCGTTGCCTTCGCATTTGGCGCAGACGGCCCGGTGCCGGATTGGGCAGTCCGAGCAGGTGTCTGGGATGGCTGCGAGTTCGGTCATACGGTCGGGTCCGGCAAAGAGTTGGCCGGGCGATTGATCTCGATCAATGACCCGGCCCTGGCATTGGATTTAGACCCAAACCTATGACGACGGACGCAAAATCGCAACTCTCGCGCATGGGGCTCTTTGACAGCAGAGTGCCGCGCTACACGAGTTATCCGACGGCGCCGCACTTCCGGTCGCAGGTCGGGGCCGCCGAGATGTCGGACTGGGTGCGGGCGATCCCCGCCGGCAGTGCGATATCTCTTTATGTTCATGTGCCCTTCTGCCGGAGGCTCTGCTGGTTCTGCGCCTGCCGGACCCAGGGCACCCGCAACCTGGACACGGTGCGCGCCTACCTTGCGCATCTGACCGCCGAGATCGCGCTGCTGCGCGCAGCCCTGCCCGAGGGCGTCCATCTGTCGCGCGTCCATTGGGGCGGCGGCACGCCGACACTGATGGACGAGCATATGATCGCCGAGCTTGCAGCCGCCATTGCGACACTGGGGCCCATGACGGCGGACAGCGAGTTCTCCGTCGAGATCGACCCCAACGAAATCGACGAGGCGCGCCTCGACGCGCTTGTAGAGGCCGGCATGACCCGGGCCAGCATCGGGGTGCAGGATTTCGACGAGGCGATCCAGCAGAGCATCGGACGCATCCAGAGCTATGACGTCACCCGCGATGTCGCGGACGCGATACGAGCGCGCGGCATCACGAGCCTCAATGCCGACATTCTCTACGGGCTGCCGATGCAGACCCGGGCGCGCATCACCGACAGCGTCCAGCGGCTCTTGTCGCTCAGTCCCGACCGGGTCGCACTCTATGGCTATGCACACGTGCCTTGGATGTCCCGGCGCCAATCGATGATCCCCTCGGACAAACTGCCCACGCCCGAGGAACGGCTCGAACTGTTCGAGACCGCGCGCAAGCTTTTCCTGTGGGACGGCTATAGCGAGATCGGCATCGACCATTTCGCGCGCAAGGGCGACAGTATGGAAACCGCCGCGCGGACGCGCCAGCTGCGCCGGAATTTCCAGGGCTATACCGACGACCGTGCCGAGGTGCTCATCGGGCTCGGCGCGTCCTCGATCTCGCGCTTCCCCCAGGGCTACGCCCAGAACCAGTCGGGTACCCGCGATTACAGCACCGCGATTCAGGAAGGCCGCTTTGCCACCTCCCGCGGCTACCGTTTCGAGGGCGAGGATCTGCTCCGCGCCCGCATCATTGAGGCATTGATGTGCGATTTCCGCGTCGACGCGGAGGAACTGCTCAGGGACTACCAGGTGGCCCCGGCCCGGCTGGCCGAGCTGTTCGGCGCAGCCGCCGCCGCCTTTCCCGGCTTTGCCGACGTGACACCGCTGGGTTTTGCGATCCGGCCCGAGGGGCGCCCCCTGACCCGGATCATCGCGCGCGCCTTCGACGCGTTCGAATTGGCCGCCTCGGGGCACAGTTCGGCGGTCTGAATCAGAGCTCCGGCGTGCGTCTCGCGGCAAAGAAGTCGCGCAGAAGCGCGGCCGCTTGATCCGCGGCGATCCCGTCGAACACCTCGGGCACATGGTGCGCCTGAGGATGGGCGAACACCTGCGCCCCATGGGCGACGCCCCCCGATTTCGGGTCCGGCGCGCCATAGTAGAGCCGGGCGATCCGCGCCGCCGCAATCGCCGCCGCACACATCGCGCAGGGCTCCAGCGTCACATAAAGCCGCGTTCCGGGCAGACGTTCGCTGCCCGCCGCGGCACAGGCCGCCCGGATCACCAGAATCTCGGCATGGGCCGTCGGATCGGACCGCTCCCGTGTCCGGTTGCCATCGCGCGCCAGCACCGTCCCGGCGGCGTCGACCAGTACCGCGCCCACTGGCACCTCGCCGCGGGCAGCGGCGGCCTCCGCCTCGGCCAGCGCGAGGTCCATATGGCTCCGGAAGGGCGACATGGGCGCACCCTGCGCCCACCCGCTCCGCCCGGCAAGCCGCTTTCCCCGCCACGCGACAGCAGATAAGGCTGCGGCCATGACCGCCCCACCCCCTCCCGGAGACCGCATTGCCAAGGTGATCGCCCGCGCCGGACGGGCCTCGCGCCGCGATGCCGAAAAGCTGATCCTGGAGGGCCGGGTGCGCGTGAACGGCAAGCCCATCGAAAGCCCTGCGCTGAACGTCACGCCAGCCGACCGGATCGAGGTCGACGGCATCGCCCTGGCCGCAGCCGACCCCACGCGCCTCTGGCTCTATCACAAGCCCGCGGGCCTGGTGACGACGGCGCGCGACGAAAAGGGACGCGCCACGATCTTCGACCGGCTCCCCGAGGACATGCCCCGGGTCATGCCGGTCGGCCGGCTCGACCTGACATCCGAAGGGCTGCTGATCTTGACCAATGACGGCGAAGTCAAGCGCCGGCTGGAACTCCCCTCGACCGGCTGGACCCGCAAGTACCGCGTGCGGGTCAAAGGCGCGCCAGACGATGCGATGCTGGAGCCTCTGCGCCGCGGCGTGACCGTCGATGGCGAACGGTTCCAGCCCATGACCGTCTCCATCGACCGCCAGCAGGGCGCCAACGCCTGGCTGACGGTATCGCTCCGCGAGGGCCGCAACCGCGAGATCCGCCGCGCCGCGGAGGCCGTCGGCCTGACCGTGAACCGGCTCATTCGCGTGAGTTACGGCCCTTTCCGGCTCGGCGATCTGAAATCAGGCGCCGTGGAAGAGGTCAAACCCCGGGTGGTGCGCGATCAGCTCGGCCTCGCGGCGCCCGCGCGGCCCAAACGCACCCGGCGGCGAACCGGTCGGCCCAACGCCTAAAGGGATCTGGCCTTTCGCGACGCCCGTGAACCCCCTATGTTGCAGGGGACCAAAGTGCGAGGCGCCCCATGTCAGAGTCCGGCATGCAGAAACTGGCCTTCTTCCTGCTCGTGGCGCTGACGCTCTACGTGGCCTTCACCGGCGGAGGTGCCTGATGGCCGAGCGCTATGGCGGCAAGTTCAGCCCGCAACCGACTCCGCAGAGTGCGCAGCGAAACAGCAAGGGGCATCCGTTCCGCGGCAAGACCCGCACGCGCGTCGGTGGCCGGGTCAACATGCTCTTCCTGCTGCCGGTGCCCTTCCTCATCGGCGCCTTTCTGGGCGATCCGCTCTCGCTGATGCTCAAGCTGGTCTGCGCAGCGTTTCTGCTGCTCTCGGCCTGGCTGACCCGCGAGGGCACGCTGGCGCAAGAGGCGTATGACGCCCGCTCGGTGGCGAAGCGTCCGGCGCTTCCGCGCAAGTTTCTGGGCTCGGTCGCCATGGGCGCGGGTCTGGCGCTCGCGGGTCTGGCCGGCGGCAGCATCGTCAATGCCGCGATCTTTGCGGTTCTGGGCTTTGCGCTGCACAGCCTCTCCTTCGGGATCGACCCGCTGCGTGACAAGGGCGTCAAAGGTGCCGACAGCCTGCAGACCGACCGTGTCGCCAAGGCGGTGGACAAGGCCGAGCAGCACCTCAAGGAGATGACCGACGCCATCACGCGCACCGGGGACCGGGCGCTGGAGCGTCGCGTCGAGGTCTTCAAGACCACCGCCCGCGACATGTTCCGCACGGTCGAATCCGATCCGCGCGATCTGGTCGCCGCGCGACGCTATCTCGGGGTCTATCTGCTCGGCGCGCGGGACGCGGCGGTGAAATACGCCGATCTGGTCGCACGCGGCCCCCAGCCCGAAGCCCGCGCGGATTTCGACACATTGCTTACTGATCTTGAAACCAATTTCGCAAAGAAGACTGAAACCCTGCTTGTCGACGACCGCAGCGCCCTCGATGTCGAGATCGAGGTCCTGCGCGAGCGGCTCGACCGCGAACATTTATAATACGGGGAGACAAACATGGCCGAAACCGTTCAACAGAAAGCCGAAGCCACCATTGCGCTGGTCGAGGAGGCCGTCCGACCCCTGCCGGAGCCCGCACCGGACCCTGCCCCCCTGGAAAGCGCGGCCCCTGAACAGGCCGAGGCCATCCGCCGCCGCATGGACGAGATCGACATCACCAATACCGGCTCGATCATCTCCTTCGGCTCCAGCGCCCAGGACGAGCTGCAGCAGATCAGCCAGGAAATGCTCTCGGGCGTCCGCAACAAGGATGTGGGCCCCGCCGGGGACAGCCTGCAGGAGATCGTGGCCACCATCCGCGGCTTTTCCGTCGAAGAGCTCGATCCGAACCGCAAACGTTCCTGGTGGGAAAAGCTCACCGGCAAGGCCACCCCGGTGGCCAAGTTCATGGCCCGCTACGAGACGGTGCAGGAACAGATCGACAATATCAGCGACACGCTGCTGGAACATGAGCATGTGCTGCTCAAGGACATCAAATCGCTCGATATTCTCTATGACAAGACGCTGGCCTTCTATGACGAGCTGGCGCTCTATATCGCCGCCGGTGAGGCCAAGCTGCTTGAACTGGATGAAACCGTCATCCCCGCCAAGGATGCCGAGGTGAAGGCCGCAGCCGAGGGCGACGGGGTCATGGTGGCCCAGGAGTTGCGCGATCTGCGCGCCGTCCGCGACGATCTGGAGCGCCGCGTGCATGATCTGAAGCTCACCCGCCAGGTGACAATGCAATCGCTGCCCTCGATCCGGCTGGTGCAGGAGAACGACAAGAGCCTGGTGACCAAGATCAACTCCACCCTCGTCAATACCGTGCCGCTCTGGGAAACCCAGTTGGCCCAGGCGGTGACGATCCAGCGCTCGTCCGCCGCGGCCGAGGCGGTGCGCGACGCCAATGATCTGACCAACGATCTGCTCAAGGCCAATGCCGCCAATCTGCGTGAGGCCAACAAGACCGTGCGCGAGGAGATGGAACGCGGCGTCTTCGATATCGACGCCGTCAAGGAAGCCAACGCCAACCTGATCGCGACGATCCAAGAAAGCCTGCAGATCGCCGACGAGGGCAAGGCCCGCCGCGCTGCCGCCGAAGAAGAGCTCATCAAGATGGAGACCGAGTTGCGGGACACGCTGGCGTCGGCCAAATCCCGCGCAACGCAGGCGGGCGGTGATGCCCAGAGCCAGACATAGCGGTCTCCGGCGTCTTCTGGTCCTCGCCGGTGCCTCGGTGGCGATGACGGCCTGTGCGCCGATGCTGCCCCTGAACCAGACCAGCCCGCGGCCCGAAACCCGGCCCGCCGTCGCGGCTGAGCCGGCGGCGCCGTTCGATTCCGAGCTGGTCGCGGACTATGCGGCGACCCAGGCATCGCTCGTCACGCGCGGACTGCTGAGGACCGACAGCGGCGCCGAGATCAGCGATCCCGACCGGCTGGCACGGACCTTTCTACGGATTGCGCTCTATGACGAGTATACCGAAATCGCCGGCACCATCGTGGCGCGTGAACAGTCGAGCGACCTGCGCCGCTGGGACGACCCGGTCCGGATCGGCCTGAAGTTCGGCGACTCCGTACCCGAGGCAATCCGGACAGAGGATACCGCGACCGTGCGCCGGCTCGCCGCGCGGCTTTCGCAGGTCAGCGGGCATCCCGTCGCGCTGGACCCCGACCGCCCGAATTTCGACGTCTATGTCGTCAGCGAAAGCGAACGCAGGGCTCTGGGACCCGAATTGCGCGCCGCCCTTCCCGGTGTGACGGAGCCGGTGCTGCGCCAGATCGTCGAGATGCCGGAATCGATCTTTTGCCTCGTCGTCGCTTTTTCCGACCCCCGCACTCCGGCGGTCTATACGAGGGCGATCGCGATCATCCGGGCCGAGCTTCCGCCGTTGCTGCGCCGGTCCTGCTACCATGAGGAACTGGCCCAGGGCCTCGGCCTCGCCAATGACAGCCCCGAGGCGCGCCCGTCGCTGTTCAACGACGACAAGGAATTCGCCTTCCTGACAGGGCAGGACGAACTGCTGCTCGCCATGCTCTACGATCCGCGCCTACGTCCCGGCATGAGCGCCACCGAGGCCCGCCCGATCGCCGAAACCATCGCCCGCGAATTGCTGATGCAGCCGCGCGTCCGCGGGACCCCTACCCCACTTTCAGATCCGCAGGAGACCTGAGCCCATGTCGATCTTCAACTTCCTCTCCGGCGAGTTCATCGATGTCATCAGCTGGACCGACGACACCCGCAACACGATGGTTTGGCGGTTTGAGCGTCAGGGCCATGCGATCAAGTACGGCGCCAAGCTGACGGTGCGCGAGGGCCAATCCGCGGTCTTCATCCATGAAGGACAGCTCGCCGATGTCTTCACCCCCGGTCTCTACATGCTGGAGACCAACAACATGCCGGTGATGACGACGCTCCAGCATTGGGACCACGGGTTCAAATCACCCTTCCTGTCCGAGATCTATTTCGTTGCCACGACGCGGTTCCAGAACCTCAAATGGGGCACCAAGAACCCGATCATCCTGCGTGATCCCGAGTTCGGACCAGTGCGCATCCGGGCCTTTGGCACCTACACGATCCGGGTCAAGGATCCCGCGCGGTTCCTGACCGAGATTGTCGGCACCGATGGCGAGTTCACGATGGACGAGATCTCGTTCCAGATCCGCAACATCATCGTGCAGGAATTCAGCCGCGCCATCGCCGCCTCGGGCATCCCGGTGCTCGACATGGCCGCCAACACTGCCGATCTGGGCAAGCTGATCGCGGCGCAGATCGCGCCCACGATCGACGCCTACGGGCTGGAGCTGCCGCTGCTTTTCATCGAAAACATCTCGCTCCCCCCGGCGGTGGAGAAGGCGCTCGACAAGCGCACGTCCATGGGGCTCGCCGGCGATCTGGGGGCCTATACGCAATACTCGGCCGCCGAGGCCATGACCACCGCTGCAGCGACCCCAGGCGGCGGGATGGGCACCGGGATCGGCGCGGGCATGGGCATGGCGATGGGGGCGCAGATGGCCCGCGGGCCCTGGGGCGCGATGCCTGCCGCTGCCGCCGATCATGCCGGCCATCATGGAGGCCCGGCCAGTGCCGCAGCCGCGCAACAGCCCGCCGCCGCCGTACCGCCGCCCCCGCCACCGG
>JBCDBB010000144.1:0-9921 GCA_039184415.1 Pseudomonadota bacterium | reverse complement strand
ATCGGCCGGGTGGTCTGAAAAGCGGCAAGAATGATCATCAGGATGGAGGTCATCGGCACGGCGATGATCGCACCGGCCAACCCCCAAAGCGACGACCACACGACCAAGGCAGCCAGGACCACAAAAGGTGACAGATTCATCGACCGCGCCATCATCCGCGGTTCAAACCAGTTGCCGACGAAGACCTGCGCCCCGGTGAGCAAGACAAGCGCGGCTGCCGAGGGCCGCAGCGCTCCGGTTTGCGCGGCAACATAAAGGACAACGACCCCGACGCCCATCAGCGATCCGACATAGGGAATGTAGTTGAAGATCGCGATCAGAAAGGCCCAGAACACGGCGTTGTCGATGCCAAGAGTCAGCATCAGGACATAGGAGATCAGGCCCAGTACAATGTTCGTCAGCGTCTTTGTGAAGAGGTAGGTCACGATCTGTTCGTTGATCCGTCCAATCACCCTCACCGCAGTGGCCCGCTCACCTTTGGTGTCGAAGATTAAGTCGATCTTGCGGTCGAAGTTTCCCCTCTCGGCAACCAGAAAGGCGACATAGGTGATGATCAGGACCGTGTACCCGACGATAGCGGCCAGCGAGCCGACAAGCCCGATGGAGAAGGACCCCAGATCCACCCGGTCCAGAGTGACTGCACGAAGCGTCTCCCAGGTCGGTACGTCATGGATGCCGACCGCCCGCGCGCCTCGGCCGATCAAAGCGATTACGTTCTCCTGGTATTGCGGAGCCGCAGTGGCGATGTTTCGCAGGTTGGCGATTGCGACGAGCCCGATCGACGTCAACGCGAGCCCAAAGATTGCGAGAGCAATGGTAAAGAGAGCCCAGCGTGGCAGCGTTCGCAGCGCGGGCCAGCCGCTCATTTCGTCGACGGCACCTACCAGCACGTAGGACAGCATCACCGCCACAACGATGGGAAGCAGAACCGCCTTACCTGCGACCATCACATAGCCGATGAGCACCGCGAGTGCCGTGATGAAAAAGAAGTCTCTTAAGGACATGAACTGCCCCGCTTGCTGTCTCACGCGTTCTTGTCGCGAGGTGCGGGCCGGCTGTCAAATGGCAGCTGCGCTGCACCCAGCCGGAGCACCCACCCACGGCCGACACTTGTCCTCGTCCGGCGCTGGATAGAGCCTACGCGAACGACACTGCGCAACGGGCGAAGACAGCGCAGCGAAAACCTAGCGGACGACGAAGACCGAGCAGTTGGCGTGACGCACGACGCGACTGGCATTCGGACCCAAAAGATAGTCGCGCAGCGCCGGCCGATGCGCTCCGAGCACAATGAGCGTGGCCTTCTCGACCGCGGCGACCCGCAGTACCTCTTCATAGACCGTGCCCGTCGCAACGACATGGCGAACCTTGGCATTGACCTCGGCCCCGAGTATCTCGCCGACGAACGCCTCCAGTGCGTCATGGGTCTCCTGCACCGCCTTCTCGTGAAAGCCGGACGGGAAAAAACTGCCGACCATGCTGGTGCCATAGTCCGGCACGACGGTCAGCACATCGAGACGCGCATCGTCGAGCTGCACCAACTGATAGGCGCGCTCGAGAACTGCCTTTTCATGCTCCGGCTGGCTGATATCCAGAGCACACAGAACCGTTCCGCTCATGCAGGCACCTCGCTTGTTTCTTCCCGCGCAGCCCGCCCCCGCTGCAGCCAGATCACCCCGGCCAGAAGCAGGAAGGCCGGAAGGAAGACCAATTCCTGCGGCAACTGACTTTTCTCGGCCTGGGCGGTAACGACGGTCACAGACTCATCGCCGTAGAAATCGAAAGCGGTCATGGTGTCGAAGAACGGCGTGCCGGGGAATGGTTCTTCCAGAAGCATTGCGTCGCCTTCGGGGATCAGGTTCAGCCCAAGCGCCCCAAGCCGGTCCGCGCCGTTCGCAGCTCCCTCCACAGGCAAGGCAAGCGTCGTCTCACGGCTCACCCCGGTCATGAAGTCCGGACCACGCACGACCACGCGCAACTGGCTGCCTTCGGGCGCCGCCCCGAGTGCGGCTTCCAGATCGGCCGGCGCGATCGTCTCAAAGGGCGGTTGCAGACGGTCCATGAAGAAGTCGGGCCGGAAGAGGATGAAGGCGATCAGGATCAGTGCCAGGCTTTCATAGATGCGGTTCTTGGTCAGGAACCAGCCCATGGTTCCGGCGGTGAACAGAAGGATAGCGATCGTCGAGACGATGAAGACGATGATCCCTTGTGTCCAGGTTACGTCGATCAGAAGCAAATCGGTATTGAAGATGAAGACGAAGGGCAGCGCCACGGTCCGCAGGCTATAGAAAAAGGCCGTGAAGCCGGTTCGTATCGCATCGCCGCCAGAAACCGCCGCCGCGGCGAAACTCGCCAGCCCCACAGGGGGCGTCACATCCGCCATGATCCCGAAATAGAAGACGAAAAGGTGGACCGCGATCAGCGGCACGATCAGGCCAGATTGTGCGCCAAGCTCCACCACCACCCCGGCCATGAGAGACGAGACAACGATATAGTTGGCCGTCGTCGGCAGTCCCATGCCAAGGATCAGCGACAGGATGCCCACGAAAACGAGCATTGCGATCAGATTGCCGCCGGAGATGAACTCCACCAGATCCGCCATCACCTGTCCGATGCCGGTCAGTGTCACGGTGCCGACGATGACACCGGCCGTCGCCGTGGCCAGCGCGATGCCGATCATGTTGCGTGCGCCGTCGATCAGGCCCTGGATCAGATCCACGAACCCGTCCGCGGCAGCGTTGACGACCGTGTTCTCGCCACGGAAGATCGCCTTAAGAGGCTTCTGTGTGAGCAGGATGACGAAGAGCAGCGACGTCGCCCAGAAGGCCGAGAGGCCCGGCGACTTCTGCTCGATCATAAGGAAATAGACCAGCACGATGATCGGCAGCAGATAGTAGAGGCCTGACTTGTAGATCTCGCTGATAACGGGCAGTTCGACCTTTTCCGCGTTAGGGTCATCGGGCACCAGATCCGGCCCCTGCGCCGCCAGCCAGAGCAGGGCCGCGTAGGCCACAAAGACCGCAGCCGCGAGGATCCAGCCTGCCCCTTCCGGCACCAAGGCCACGATCCAGCCGACGGGATACTGCACGAGATAACACAGCGCCGCGAAGCCCACGAAGAAGGCCGCCATCCCGCCGACGGTCTTGCCCATGCTGATGACCCGATCGCCGAGCGTGGGCATGTTCAGCTTCACGGCCTCGAGGTGAACAATGTAAACCAGCGCGATGTAGCTGATCGCGGCCGGCAGGAAGGCGTGGGTGATGACCTCCACATAGGAGATGCCAACATACTCGACCATCAGGAACGCCGCGGCCCCCATCACGGGCGGCATGATCTGCCCGTTGACGGAGCTTGCCACCTCGACCGCGCCGGCCTTTTCGCTGGTGAAGCCGACGCGCTTCATCAGAGGGATCGTGAAGGTCCCGGTGGTGACGACATTGGCGATGGACGAGCCCGAGATCAGACCCGTTGCCGCAGAGCCGACAACAGCCGCCTTGGCCGGGCCGCCCCGCAGATGTCCGAGCGCCCCGAAGGCCATCTTGATGAAGTAATTGCCCGCGCCGGCCTTGTCCAAGAGCGCGCCGAATAGAACGAAGAGAAAGACGAACCGCGTCGACACGCCAAGCGCGATCCCGAACACACCTTCCGAGGTGATCCACATATGGCTCATCGCCTTTTGAAGCGACGCGCCGTTCCAGCGGATCACATCGGGCACCCAGGCGGCCGACCCAAAGAACACATAGGCCAGAAACACCGTCGCTATGACCGCCATCGCGGGTCCAAGCGCCCGGCGTGAGGCCTCGAACAGCAACAGAAGACCGACAAGTGCGAACCATTTGTCCACATCGTCGGCAAGGCCGCCCGATTGTACGATCTTGGCGTAGAAAAAGAACCCGTACAGCGCGAGGAACGCACCTGCGATGGCAAACACCCAGTCCTGCAGCGGGATACGGTGGCGAGGAGAGGATTTCAACGCCGGGTAGGCCAGGAAGGCCAGGAACATCGCAAAGGCGAGGTGGAACTGGCGGCTGTTGTTGATGATGTCCCCGGGCAGGATGTAGTTGGCCAGCGGAGATGCGAGAATGACCTGAAACAGGGACCAGATCAGCGCAGTGACCGCCATCAAGGTTCCCACAGCGCCGGCCGGACTGCGTGCTCCGGCATCGGCGGAGGCGACGAGCTCCTGAAGCTCTTCTTCGGAAAGCGGTCGGTTCTGGCTGTCGGTCATCGCGCGGATCCTAGACGGGGGTAGAACTGAAAAGGGCCGGAGGTTGCCCCCGGCCCTTTAGTGGCTATCGGATCATTGAATCAGACCGGCCTCGCGGTAGTACCTCTCCGCGCCCGGGTGAAGCGGCGCGGACAGCCCGTCGGCGACCATCTCTTCCTTGGTGAGATTGGCGAAGGCGGGGTGCAGGTTGGTGAAATCCTCGAAATTCTCGAAGACGGATTTTACCAGCGTGTAGACCACCTCGTCGTCGACATTGGCGGAGGTCACGAAGGTCGCGCCGACACCGAATGTCTGCACATCCTCATCCGTGCCCCGATACATGCCTCCGGGGATCGTTGCGGTACGGTAGAAGGAGTTGTCGTTGACCAGCTTGTCGACAGCCTCGCCCGACACTTCCACCAGCACGCTGTCACAGGCGGTGGTTGCCTCCTGGATCGAACCGGAGGGGTGGCCGACGGTGTAGACCATCGCGTCGATCTGGTTGTCGCAAAGCGCCGCAGACTGTTCGGCAGCCTTCAGTTCCGTCGCCAGTTCCAGGTCATCCACGGTCCAGCCCTTGGCGTCCATCAGCACTTCCATCGTACCGCGCTGGCCCGATCCGGGATTACCGATATTGACGCGCTTGCCCTTGAGATCGTCAACCGTGGCGATGCCAGAATCCGCACGCGCAACGACGGTGAAAGGTTCGGGATGGACCGAGAAGACCGCGCGAAGCTCCTCGAAAGGCCCATCTTCTTCAAACCGCGAGGTTCCGTTGAAGGCATGGTATTGCCAGTCAGACTGGGCGACCCCGAACTCCAGTTCGCCTTCGCGGATCGTGTTGATGTTGTAGACCGAGCCGCCGGTGCTTTCGACCGAGCACCGCAGCCCATGATCTTTGCGGCCCTGATTCACCAGCCGACAAATCGCACCACCGGTCGGGTAGTAGACGCCGGTGACGCCGCCCGTCCCGATGGTAAAGAAGTCCTGCGCGCTGGCCATTGGGGCCATCATTGCGCTCGCGGCCACCACTGCGGCCGTAAGTTTCAGTTTCGCAAGCATCTAACGCTCCCTGCTATGATTGCGTTTTCTTCGTCCCCCGGCCTTGCGCTCAGCGTCTGTCGGCTCAGCTGCCCGGCCAGTACACTTCCAGATCGTGGTTCAAATTTGTGACGGCAGCAATCCTTTCCTGCGCAGACACTCCCATCCGCGCCACAAGCATCCCCATTATCGTCTCGAAAAACGTGACAATCGCTGCGTTCGATGAAAAAAACTGCGGGCTTTCAGTCGGTACCACGAAGTGGTGGCTGGCATGGGGCAGCGCCGGGCATGCGTGAGTATCAGTGATGACGGCCACTTCGAGGCCAAGAGACTTTGCGGTCTGGGCGAGCCGGATTGACCCGCTTGCGAAGGGGCGCAAGGTCAAAATGATCAGCATGTCTCCCGGCCCGGCCCCGGCCAGCGCCGAAGCGCCGGCCTGGCCGATCATGCGCCACCGATCGCTGAAAAATCCCGCCAGGTAAACCACGTGATGGATGAGACCCGATGAGCTGAGCCCGCCAACGGCATAGACCGTGCGCGCCTCCTCGAGATCATGCACAAACGCCTCGATCCGTTCGGGATCGAGATCCTGCGCCATGGCGGTGAGGTTTTCGATCACCGCGCTACACTGACGGGTCAGGAAGGGCGGCTCCGACCCTGACGCCAAACCTTCGTGAAGCGCCTGGGCCTTTTCGGAAAAGCCCGAATACCGTTTTCCAACGGCGCGGCGCGCCTTCTCGCGTAGGTCCTGATAGCCGGGAAACCCGAGCGCTTGGGCGAGGCGCGTGAAAGTCGCGGGCGCTAGTCTACTCTCCTCCGCTACGCTGCGCAGACTGCGGGTCGCAACGTCAACCGGGTTGGCAAGAACATAGTCCGCCGCATCGCGCAGACGGCCGCTCAGCTTGCTGTAATGCGACGCTATCCTGTCTTCGATGTCTGACATCGGCCCCACCCTTACGCCCGTCTCTGCGGGATGGACGCACCAGCAGTCATTGTACGGTCGTGAAACATATGTTTCAATGAAAATCATCTCTCAAGCCAATGCGAATCAGGCCCATAGAAAGGGCTGGCCCATGTCCCATATCTTTGCCCGCAACTCCCGCAGCGCACCACCCCGCGTCGCTCGCGGAGAAGGAGCCTACCTTTTTGACACGAACGGCAAGGCCTATCTCGACGGCTCCGGCGGGGCGGCGGTATCCTGCCTTGGCCATGGCGATGCGGCGGTCACTCAGGCAATCCGGGACCAGCTCGACAAGGTGGCCTTCGCCCATACCGGCTTTTTCACGTCCGATCCGGCCGAAGAGCTCGCCGATCGGCTTGTTGAGCTCGCGCCAGAGGGTATGGACCGCGTCTATCTCGTCTCCGGCGGCTCGGAAGCGATGGAATCCGCGCTGAAGCTCGCACGGCAGTATTTCGTCGAGATCGGGCAGCCCCAGCGGCGCCGGATCATCGCGCGGCGTCAGAGCTATCACGGCAACACGCTGGGCGCGCTGGCAGTCGGCGGCAATGCCTGGCGGCGCGAGCAGTTCGACCCGCTCCTAATCGAAGCGCACCATGTCGCGCCCTGCTACACCTACCGCGACCAGCGGCCCGACGAGAGCCCCGAGGACTATGGCGCGCGGCTCGTTCAGGAGCTGGAAGACACCATCCGGACCCTCGGCTCCGACACAATAATCGCATTCCTTGCCGAACCCGTGGTCGGCGCAACCGCCGGCGCGGTACCGCCGGTCCCGGGCTATTTCAAGGGCATCCGCGAGGTCTGCGACCGCCATGGGATCCTGCTGGTGCTGGACGAGGTGATGTGTGGCATGGGACGCACCGGCACGCTCTTCGCCTGCGAACAAGACGGCGTGCGCCCGGATATCCTTGCCGTCGCAAAGGGGCTCGGCGCGGGCTATCAGCCCGTCGGCGCGATGCTCTGCACTGCAGCAATCCATGACGCGATCGCCCGGGGGTCGGGCTTTTTTCAGCACGGACACACCTATCTCGGTCATCCGGTCGCGGCGGCGGCGGCCGGAACGGTGCTGAAACGGCTGACTGAGGACGGACTTGTCCAGCGTGCGGCGACCATGGGTGTCGTGCTGCGCGCAGCGCTGGAGGCACGCTTCGGCCAACACCCCAACATTGGCGATATCCGTGGGCGGGGGATGTTCCTCGGCCTCGAACTCGTGGCCGACCGCGACAGCAAAACCCCCTTCGCGCCCGATGCGAAGATCGCGCCGCGTCTGAAAGCGGCAGCATTCGAGGCCGGGCTGATCTGTTACCCCGATGGGCGGTACGATCGACGGCAAGCAAGGCGCCCATGTGCTACTCGCCCCGCCCTTCATTCTGACCGACGACCAGGTCGGTGAACTCGTCGAAAAGCTCGACATCGCAATCGAGGCGGTCACGTGACACGCGCACTGCCGCAGCTGATGGTAGCGCCCAATGGGGCGCGTTTGGGCAGGCGGGATCACCCCGCGCTGCCGACCACTCTGCCGCAGATCCTCGACACCGCCAGATCCTGCTTTGCGGCTGGAGCCGACGGGCTGCATCTGCATCTGCGCGACGAAACCGGTGGCCACCTGCTCGATGCCGGCGCCTACTGCGAGGCATTGGCCGCATTGTCAGAAACCGTGCCGGGCATGGCCGTTCAGATCACCACGGAAGCAGCAGGTCTCTACAAACCGGCCGCGCAGCGCGCGCTGGTGCGCGACACAGCGCCCGCTCTGGTGTCCATCGGCCTGCGCGAACTCCTGTCGGCCGGTGAAGAGACCGAGGCGCTCCGCCTCTATGCCGACTGCGCGCAGGCCGGAACAGCCGTGCAGCATATCCTCTACGATCCCGGAGACCTGACCCGGCTCGCCAATCTGTTGCGCGAGGATCTGCTCAGGGACCGCGCTCTGCAACTCCTCTTCGTTCTGGGCAGTCATGGCGGACGCGCCGGAACACCATCCGATCTCAACGGTTTCCTGATCGAGATGTCGAAGCTGGGCCTTAGCCCGGACTGGGCGGTCTGCTGCTTTGGCGCGGGGGAGACGCATTGTCTGCGCCTTGCCCACGGCGCAGGCGGCAAGCTGCGCGTGGGGTTCGAGAACAACTGGATCGCCGCAGATGGCACCATCGCCCCGGACAATGCCTCTCGCGTCGCCGAGGTCCGTGCCCTGATCGACAACCGCCCCGACGTCCCCGCCTGAACGCCCTACGCCTCCGCGAGATGACAGGCGACACGCGCCGATCCGATCGATCGCAGTTCGGGACGCTCCGCGGTGCAGCGCTCCACTGCCAGAGGACAGCGGGGATGAAACGCGCAGCCCGAGGGCGGATTGATCGGATCAGGGATTTCGCCCTTGGGCGGATCCACCTCGCGCCCGAAAGCATCCATCCGCGGCGCCGCATCGAAGAGCATTTGAGTATAGGGGTGCCGGGGTTGGGAGAAGAGCGTTTCGGCATCGGCTTCCTCAACCAGCCGGCCGAGATAGAGCACACCGATCCGGTCGGCCATATGCTGCACAACCGCCAAATCATGGGTGATGAAGAGATAGGTCAGCCCGAGCTTTTCTTGCAGATCGCTCATCAGGTTGAGAACCTGAGCCTGGACCGACACATCGAGCGCCGAGGTAGGCTCGTCGCACACGATCAGCCGTGGTTCCGACGCAAGCGCGCGCGCGATGCAAATCCGTTGACGCTGACCGCCGGAAAACTCATGCGGGTACTTGCCCGCATCCGCCGCCGAGAGCCCCACCTGCTCCAGCAGCCGCTCTGCCAGACCCTCGGTGTCGCCGCCTTGCGCCGCGACCGGCTCGGCCACAATATCGCGCACTCTCCAACGGGGATTGAGCGATGCGTAGGGATCCTGGAAGATCATCTGAATATGGCTGCGCGTGTCCGCCACAAGTGCTTTGTCGCGCTCGCGGGCAAGATTGACGCCGTCGATCTCCACATCGCCGTCCGAAGGCGGCAGGAGACCGACCACCATTCTGCCAATTGTGGACTTTCCCGAGCCACTCTCGCCAACCAGCGCATAGACTTGGCGATCGGGAATGTCGAAGCTGACATCGGATACCGCCGTCAACAGCGCCTTGGGCAGCCGCTCGATCACGCGGTTCAGCCATGGTTTGGAGACATCGAAAACACGGCTCAGGTGACGTATGCGCACAAGCGCCGTCATTGCGCGGCCTCCTGCGGCTCGACAGCCATAGGGAAGTGGCAGGCTGCCAGATGCCCGTCCCCCATCGCCATGGGCTGAGGGACGGCGTGACTGCAAACCGGCGCGGCCTTCGGGCAGCGCGGGTGAAAGGCGCAGCCTTCCGGGATCTGCCCCAGCCGCGGCATCGCTCCTGGGATCTGGTTGAGCCGCCGCTGCCCACGTGCTGCAAGCGGGGTCGAGCCCATCAGCCCGTAGGTGTAGGGGTGGCGCGGCGCGGTCAGCACGTCGGCCACCGGCCCGATCTCGGCCAGACGCCCGGCATACATGACCGCAACCCGATCCGCGGCCTCGGCGATCACGCCCATATCATGGGTGACCAGCATCACCGCCATGCCGCGTTCGCGGCACAGCCGCTTGAGCAGCGCGATGATCTGTGCCTGAACTGAGACGTCGAGCGCCGTGGTTGGTTCGTCGGCGATCAGCAGACAGGGTTCGGCACAGAGCGCCAGAGCGATCACCACCCGTTGGCGCATCCCGCCGGAGAACT
>JBCDBB010000143.1:0-10018 GCA_039184415.1 Pseudomonadota bacterium | reverse complement strand
GCTGTGGGTGTTTCCGCCCGCCCTGGGGTGGAACCGATGCAACGGTTCCTTCCATGATCTTCAGAAGCGCCTGCTGCACACCCTCGCCCGAGACATCGCGGGTGATCGAAGGGTTGTCAGACTTGCGCGTAATCTTGTCGACCTCATCGATATAGACGATGCCGCGCTGCGCGCGCTCGACATTGTATTCGCTCGCCTGAAGCAGCTTCAGAATGATGTTCTCGACATCCTCGCCGACATAGCCCGCCTCGGTCAACGTCGTGGCGTCGGCCATCGTGAAGGGCACGTCGAGGATCCGGGCCAGCGTCTGGGCGAGCAGGGTCTTGCCGCAGCCCGTCGGGCCAATCAGCAGAATGTTCGATTTCGCGAGTTCGATATCGCCGGATTTGGAGGCATGGTTGAGGCGTTTGTAATGGTTGTGCACCGCCACCGAGAGCACCCGCTTGGCATGGGCCTGACCGATCACGTAATCGTCCAGGACCTCGCAGATCTCCTTGGGCGTCGGCACCCCATCGGACGATTTTAGCCCGGCGGACTTCGTCTCCTCGCGGATGATGTCCATACAGAGTTCGACACACTCGTCACAAATGAACACCGTCGGACCTGCGATCAGTTTGCGCACCTCATGCTGGCTCTTGCCGCAGAAGCTGCAATAGAGAGTATTTTTACTGTCGCCGCCGGAATTGCTCGCCATCGTCACCTCCAGAATGGGGGACAACACACCGGGTGAACCGAGGTGTTCTTCGCCCGTCGAACCAGTCTAAGTCAGCGCCGAAGCATCCACAATGTGAAAATCCGCCGGCGCCGCCTGTGTTGATGCGCTGTGTCAGTCTGACGTTTCGTCGTCCGATACCGCGCGATTTTCTACGATTTCATCAATCAAACCCCAGTCTTTGGCTTGTTCGGCGGTCATAAAGTTGTCCCGCTCGAGCGCGGCCTCGACCGCAGCATATTCCTGACCGGTGTGCTTCACGTAAATGTTGTTGAGCCGTTCCTTCAGCTCCAGGATTTCCTTGGCGTGGATCGAGATATCCGTCGCCTGTCCCTGGAAGCCGCCCGAGGGCTGGTGGACCATGATGCGGCTGTTGGGCAGCGAAAAGCGCATGCCGGTCGCACCGGCCGTCAGCAGGAGCGATCCCATCGAGGCCGCCTGGCCGACCACCAGCGTCGACACCTTGGGTTTGATGTATTGCATCGTGTCGTAGATCGACAGTCCGCTCGAGACCACACCGCCCGGGCTGTTGATGTACATCGAGATCTCTTTGGCCGGGTTATCGGCCTCCAGATGGAGAAGCTGCGCCACGATCAGCGAGGACATACCATCATGGACGGGCCCGGAGACAAAGATGATCCGCTCTTTGAGCAGGCGAGAAAAAATGTCATATGCCCGTTCTCCGCGCGACGTCTGTTCGACGACCATGGGGACGAGATTGTTCATATAGACGTCACCGAGATTTTGCATGGGAGGATGCCTGTCTAAGGGGGCCAAGGCGCTCATCGCCGGGCGATTGAGCGAGTCTTAGTCAGGCTCCGGGGGGGCTGCAAGGGGCGCCGGGAAACGGGGTGCGCAGGCTTGAAGCCGAAATGCGCCGGCTTAGCTGGCAGGCGATGCCGCATGACGCCTGCGCACGCCCGCTGCCGACCCGCACCGCAGCCCTGGAAAGGCTAGCTGCTTTCGTTCCCAAGACCGGTCGGGACTATGCTGCGCAGCGCAACTATGACCGTGGCGGACATCCCGACGTGTCTGGCCTCTCGCCCTACCTGCGCCACCGCGTCCTCACGGAAACCGAGGTGCTGCAAGCCGTTCTGGCGCGCCACAGTCCGGGCGCGGCGGAGAAGTTCGTGCAGGAAGTTTACTGGCGGACCTACTGGAAAGGCTGGCTGGAACTGCGCCCAACGATCTGGGAGGACTATCGTGTCGGTGTCCGGCACGCGCTGGACCGGCTGGCGACCGAAGGGGGTCTGCGTGCCGATTGGGAGGCCGCCTGCCGTGGCGAGACCGGAATCGAGGCGTACGATCACTGGGCCCGTGAACTCGTCGACACGGGCTATCTGCACAACCATGCGAGGATGTGGTTTGCCTCGATCTGGATCTTCACGCTGCGCCTGCCTTGGGAGCTCGGCGCCGATTTCTTCCTGCGCCACCTGCTGGATGGCGATCCGGCCTCCAACACGCTCTCCTGGCGGTGGGTCGGGGGGCTTCAGACCCGCGGCAAGACCTATCTCGCCCGTCCCGCCAACATCGCCAAATACACCGAAGGCCGGTTCCGGCCGCACCAGAAACTCGCATCCGACGCGCCACCGCTCGAGGGCCCGCCCCCTCCTCCGCCCGGCAAGTTGCCGGTCCCGGTGACCATCGATTGGGACGTCCCGACCGGTTGGTTTCTGACCGAAGAGGATCTGTCGCCCGGATTTTTGAAGTTGCCCGGCGACTTGCCTGTCGCGAGCCTCACCGCACCGGGCCTGCTAAGCCCGTTGGCGGTGGCGGAACAGGTGCACCGCTTTGCCGAGGGCGCAGTTTCCGATTGCCTGACACGGTGCGGAGACCGCGTGGCCTCTCACACGACGATCAAGCCCGAGACGGCGGGCGCGGACCTGTGTGACTGGGCGCAGCGTCTCGGATTGCGTCAGATCGTGACAGCCTACGCTCCGGTCGGTCCCGTGGCAGGCCTGATTGCCAACGCGGCGAGAGAGTGCGCAGTGGCCGACATTCGGTTAGTCCAGCTCATGCGCGACGAAGATCGTGCCGCGTGGCCCCACGCCACCCACGGTTTTTTCCGGTTCAAGGAACAGATCCCGCGCCTTCTGGGCGCGCTCAGGGGCATTCATGTGACCCAGGGCTCAGCAAGCTAACCCTCCGGGATGTGATCGAAAACCGCACCGGCACGCCGTTGCGCGTCCATTGTCGCGACGTCCGGCTTTTGCTAATTTGACAGCATCAGATCGCCGGGTTCACGGCGCTGATCACCTGAAAGTTCGATAGATGACGCGTATGACGATGGGCGCGCATGAGCAGCTGTTGAAATGGCTTGCCTTTGCGCTCGGTCTTGGCAGCACGGTATGCATCGTTCAGGGCTGGCAACTGTCGGCCATGGTACTGGGCCTCCCGTTCTGCCTGATCTGGGTTTATTGCGGATGGCTGCGGACCGAGCCGCAGCTGAAATACATCAACATCGTCTTCGCGGCGCTTTACGTCTACGGTATCGCCCGGCATCTGATTCTGAACGCCTAGGGACGCTGGCGGGCGCACCGCCACGCGACGGAGTGATCCCGGAAGCTCTTTCGCATCGGTGCGGTGCATCGTAGGGCTTGGCCCGACCCGAAAACCCCGACCCGAAGACGACGGACGGACCATGCAAGACCCGCTTCCCCTGATCCGCGACCTGGTGTTCCTTGGTGGCGGCCATACCCATGCGCTGGTGCTGCGCAAATGGGCGATGGCGCCGCTCGCGGGCATCCGCGTCACCCTTATCAATCCCGGACCGACCGCGCCCTACACGGGCATGTTGCCGGGCCATATCGCGGGCCACTACGGGCGCGCGGCGCTGGAGATGGATCTGGTGCAGCTTGCGCGCTTTGCCGACGCGAGGCTGGTGCTGGGCCGCGCCGAAGCTATCGACCGGGACGCGCGCGCGGTGCGTCTGGAAGGCGGACGGCGCGTTCCCTACGACCTGCTGTCGGTCGATATCGGCATCACCTCCGACATGCCCGAGATCCCCGGCTTCGCCGAGCATGGCGTTGCGGCGAAACCGCTCGGCGGTTTCGCGGAGCGGTGGGAGGCCTATGTGCCGCGCGTCGCAGCAGGCGAGCGCCCCGCCACAGCCGCGGTGATCGGCGGCGGCATCGCCGGGGTCGAACTCGCCTTTGCCATGCGGCACAGGCTTACCGGGGCAACAGGCGGTCCCGCGCAGGTCCACCTGATCGAGGCCGCCGAACCGCTCGCAGACAGCACGCCCAAGCTGCGCTACGCCCTTCTGACGGCACTGGCGGAACGGGGCATTGCGGTGCATGCGGGCCGCCGCGTGACAGAGGTGACCCGAGATACCGTTCTGCTCGATTACGGCAGCGAGCTTGACGGCGCCTTTTGTATCGGTGCCGCCGGCGCGCGACCCCAGGACTGGCTTGCGGGCACCGGGCTCGACCTGACCGACGGGTACATCACCGTCGATGCGCAGCTGCGCAGCACGAACGACCCTGCAGTTTATGCTACGGGAGATTGCGCGCATCAGAGCACAGCACCGCGCCCCAAGGCCGGCGTATTCGCCGTGCGCGCAGCGCCGGTGTTGTATCACAATCTGTGCGCCGATCTGACCGGACGGGCGCGCCGCGCGTTCCGCCCCCAGCGGCACTACCTGAAGCTCATCTCGCTCGGCAGCCGCGCCGCGATCGCGGAACGTGGTCCCCTGTCCCTCACCATGCCGGCGCTGCGTCCCGCACTCTGGCGCTGGAAGGACCGGATCGACGTGGCGTTCATGGACCGGTTCCATACCCTACCAAAGATGGTGCCACCGCCGCTGAAGGAACCCGTCGCAACCGGGCTTCGGGATGAACTGGCCGGAAGCAAGCCGCTTTGCGGCGGCTGCGGAGCAAAGGTCGGCGGCGGGGCGTTGCGCGCTGCGCTTGAAGACCTACCGGACACCGAGCGAGAGGATCTGGAGCGTCTGCCTGGTGATGATGCGGCCCTTCTGAGCATGGGCGGCACGCGCCAGGTCCTGACCACCGATCATCTTCGTGCCGTGGTCGAAGATCCCTGGCTCATGGCGCGGATCGCGGCGCATCACGCCATGGGGGATATCTGGTCCATGGGCGCGCGGCCTCAGGTGGCGCTGGCCTCTGTGATCCTGCCCCGGCTTTCGACCGATCTGCAGGCCCGCTGGATGGATGAAATCATGGGGGCCGCCAGTGAGATTTTTGCCGCCGAAGGCGCGGCCATTGCCGGCGGGCATAGCACCATGGGGCGCGAGCTCACGCTGGGCTTCACCGTGACCGGGCTGCTGGACGGCCCGGCGATCACGCTTGCCGGCGCACGAGCCGGCGATGCGCTGATCCTGACCCGGCCAGTTGGCTCGGGCACACTGCTGGCTGCAGAGATGGCGGGCGAGGCCGACGGGCGGGACATGGCGACGCTCTATGATCAGATGACCCAATCACTGGCACCGGCGGCGCGCCTGCTTGCCGAACACGCGTCGGCGATGACCGATGTGACCGGGTTCGGCCTTCTCGGCCATGCGCTCGGCATCGCGCGCGCCTCCGGCGTCGGTGTGGAAATCGAAACCGACGCCGTGCCGCTTTATCCCGGCGCGTTGGCGCTGGCCGAAACCGGGACCCGGTCGAGCCTCTTTGCCACAAATCTTGGAGATGCCCTGCCAATGCTCGAAGGCTGGAAAGACAGCGCGACACGGGCTTTGCTGCTGGATCCCCAGACCTGCGGCGGCTTGCTGGCCGCCCTGCCCGAGGCCGACATCGCGGCACTCGACAAACGCGCCCTGCCCTACTGGAGGATCGGAACGATTGTCGAAGGTGCACCGGTTATCCGGTTGCGCTGAACGCTGCCGCCGTCCGGTCAGCGCGCAACAGGGCCTCCGCCAGATCCGCAGTCGCGGCGGCGAGCGCCGCGGGCGACAGATCGGCCAGCTGCAGGGTGCGGCGTAGCATCGCGCCGTGCCGGGCCGACGATTTGGCGTAGCGCGGGTCGTAGTGAAGCGCCATCAGTTCCGCCGCGAGGGTCTCGAACGCGCCCTCATCGACCATCGCCTTCCACGCCGCCACGCGCCCATGGCCATGGAGTGCGACCAGCGCCGCGATCCTGGCCTTGAATGCTTCCGGCGCGGCGATGAGATCCGCATAGGCCCGGCTGAAATACCGCGCCCGTGCCGGCAGAGGCGCGCTGACGGCCACGCGCGGGGCCGCGCACATCGCCTGCCAGAGCTGCGGGGGCACCAGCAGATCGCCGATCTTGCTGCTCTCGGCCTCCACGATCACCGGCTCGCGCGGATCGCTGGCGGCGAGGGCCAACGCCAGACGGCTCTCGAACAGCTTCTGGCTCGGCTGCGGCGCCGCGCGGCCTCCGAAAACGGATCCGCGGTGATGCGCCAGACCCTCCAGATCGATGACCTGAAGCCCCTGTTCCGCAAGCAGGTCAAGCAGCTCTGTCTTGGCGGTGCAGGTCATGCCCGAGAGCACGACCAGCCGATGCGCCAGCGGGCGGTCATAGAGCGCCGCGACCACGGTCCGGCGGAAGCTGCGATATCCGCCCTGCAGGGTTTCTGCCCGCCAGCCGATCTCGCCCAGAAGCCAACCAAAAGTGCCGGAGCGCTGCCCGCCCCGCCAGCAATAGACCAGCGGCTGCCAGGCGCCATCACGGTCAGCCAGCGCGGTTTCGATATGGTGCGCGGTGTTTCTCAACACCAGCGCCGCCCCGATCTTGCGCGCGCGAAAGCGGCTTTCGCGGACATACATCATGCCGACGCGCGCGCGTTCCGCGTTCGACAGAACCGGCAGGTTGATCGCGCCGGGCAAATGATCCTCGGCAAACTCCGCTGGTGAGCGCACGTCGATCAGTTCGTCGAAGGGGACGTCGCGCAGGATTGCGAGGTCGGTCAGCGTGTAGGCCATGGCGCGGCTTAGCGGACCGGCGCGCTCAGATAAAGCGGGCGAGCACCCAGGCGACGGCGAAAAGCTGCGCGAAATTGATCAGGACGGAGAGCCCGTGGAGCTGCCCGAACCGCCGTTTCGCGGCACCATCGCCGGCCAGTTGCGCATCTCGCGCGCGGTTGATCATTGGCATCAGCACCTGTCGCGCGATGACGGCCAGCCCGGCAACGGCCAACATGAGACCGGCCCCGAGCGGGTCTACCGCCGCCAGCACCGCACCCGCGACCAGCGCCACGCCGAGCACGAAGAGATAGTACCATGGGAACGCCCCACGGATGAAACGGCCCGCCTGATCGCCCGGCAATTGCGCGAAGACCAGCGGCGCGAACCCGAAGGAGTAAAGCACCATGCCCCCGAAAAGGAGCGCAGAGAGAAAGAGGGCGGCGAGGGTCATCGTCTCACTCCATGGCTCAGACCGGCTTCCGCGCCGTGCCCATATAGATGATCGCTGTGCCGGGCAGACGCCCGAAGGTAAAGTCGCCGCGGCGTGAGATCCCGCGCGGTCCGAGGCCTGTGAACCGGTCGGGTTTCAGACCCGCAGTCAGGAGCGCACGTCGTAGCTCCGCAGGTTTGATGAACATCGCCGGATCATGCGTGCCCTTCGGCAGCAGGCCGAGAACATTTTCCGCCATGGTGATCGTGGCGAAGCGGGCCAGCGGGTTTCGGTTGATCGTGTCGAACAGGAACAGACCGCCGGGTTTGAGCACGCGCGCGACTTCGCCAAGCACGCGATTCAGGTCTTCGACATGCTCCAGAACATCGACGCAGACCACATGGTCGAAAGACCCGTCATCATACGGCAGCGCCTCGCCCACGCCCACGTCATAGGTAATCTCGCGACCGGTTTCTGCAGCATGGGCACGGGCCGCGGCGACAGCCTCGGACGCGGGATCGATGCCGGTGACACGCGCGCCGCGATCGTCAAGTGCCTCGGCCATGAAGCCGCCCGCACAGCCGAGGTCCAGCACCGCGGCACCGGGCCAATCGGCAAAGCGGTCGAAATAGGCCATCCGCCCCGGCACCATATTCTTCAGGGTGCGCACCCAGCGGGTCGTGTCCGACCACCAGGCCTCGGCCTCTGCGTCGTAGATGGTGAGGTCGTTGCGCAAGGGTCCGTCAGGCATGATCCGGTCTCCGGTACCGCGGCAGCCTCGGCAGATAGCCGACGCGGGCCATATAGTCGGTGTAGCGCGCGCCATGGAGGCGCAACAAGCGCTGCTCCTTCCGCCGCGGGGCGAGGATGCAGTAGGCGGTAAAGGCCACTGCCAGAGCCAGCTGGTCCGGTGTCCAGGTCGGGACCGTCCAGAGCACACAGATGAAGCCCAGATAGATCGGATGCCGGACAAAACGGTAGGGGCCGCACTCGGACATGTCGGGAAACTCTGGCTTGCGCCCGCGAAAGAGCGCGAGCCAGCCCAGAACGCCTGACTGCACTTGCCAGCCGGTATAGAGCCCCGCCACGGCGAGAAACCCCCAGCTCGCGGCATAAAGCAGTGTCCACACCACAAGCGCACCGCCTTCGGCCTGCCACCAGACGATGCCGCTCGGTGTCCAGAACACGAAAAGCAACAGCAATTGTAGCGATGCGATGGCGGTATAGGTCGTGACGCTCAGCGTTTGGCCGAAGGGCGCTGGCGCAAGCCGGGCGAGCCAGCGGCGCCCTGGCCCAGTCAGGAAGAAAGAATGGCCCAGCGGAAACTGCGCGACGAGCAGCGCGTTTGTCAGCGCCGCCCAGGGCCAGGGAACCGTTCCGAAAGACCGCGAGAGCCCGAAATACATCGCCAGAACCATTCCGCCCGCGCCGAGGGCAAAGGCACCGTGGCAGACGAGGGCGTAGAGCAGCGCGAGGCCGCGGTGACGAGGGACTGCGGGAGTGGTCATGGGGCGTCAGTTAGTCTGCCGGACGCCCGCGTCATCCCCCCAGGGCCTTTCGGGAAATCGAGCTCAAGTCGAGCGCCTTGAGAACGGCTTGGCCGCTGGCCCAGGCGTGTTCGGCTCGATCGCCCAGACACCAGTCGCCACAGAGATAGAGCCCCCCGTCCTCCAGCGCGACGTACTCACGCCCGAGCGGCCGCGCCGCCGTCGAGAACCGCCAGCGATGGAGCGCGGCATGGCGCATGGGCGGCAAAGGTCCGTCCGCGATCTCTGCCAGGGACTCCAGCATCCTTGCCTGCACCCTGTCGGCCTCGTCCTCCAGATGCGCGCGGCTCCAGGCAGCCGAGGCATGGGCGACATAGCTCGCGGTGCCGCCACGGCCCGGCTTGGCGCCGTCATGGGCGATCCAGGACAGCAGAGCCTCCGGGCCCGTATCGCGGTGAGTCCGGGGCAGCCCCGCAGCGCCATCGAACGCCACCATCAACGCCCAGCAAGGCGCGAACTCCACATCGGCAATCGCGTGGCTCCCCGGGTGATCCGGGCCAAGCACCATCTCGATCTGCGGCGCTGGCATTGCCATAACAACCCGCCGGCCGCGCAGGGCCAGTTGACCCTCGGTATCGGTCACCTCCCAGGCATTGTCCGTCCGGCTCAGCGCTCCAGCCCTGCGTCCCACCGTGATGGCGAGGTCTTGCGCAAGATGTTTGGGCAAACCGCTCATACCCGGCAACCCGACATAAGCGCCGTCCGCCGCATCCCAGGGCGCGGCCGCCTCGGCCTCAGCTGCGTCTTCGAGAAGTGCGGCGAATCCGGCGGAACGCGGGCGCAAGTATTGCGCGCCATGGTCGAACCGCAAGCCGCCCTCGGCCCGCCGGGTCGCAAGCCGCCCGCCGAGACCTCTCCCCTTGTCGATCATCTGGACCGCCAGACCAGCCTCGACCGCGCCACGGGCGACGGTCAAACCGGCCATTCCTGCCCCAATCACCACAAGATCCGCGATTTCCATACCATTCCCCGCTGCATCTGGGCTGGATCTAGGGCATTCGGAACACAGTGCGAAATTCTACGACCTTCGCCCGGGCCTTCCCTTCCCTACGCCCGCACGCCTGCGGGCCAGGATGAGTTTTCGCACCAGCGTTCTCGGGCTTACGCTGGGGCCTTCATCTAGCTTCGCTCCTCCTCTTCTTCTTTTGCTTTCTTCTCTCCTTTTCTCCTTCTCACTCATACCGCCCCCGGTGACCCGTTTCGCCCCCGCTCCGCGCCCCTAGCCCAGTCTTCACTTTTTGCTAACCCTTTCTCTCGTTTCTTCTGTGCCCTGACTCAAGCCCACCGTTCTGGTTCCAGGTGGCCCGGGGTGGCACTCCACGACGCGTCGTGTCCGGCTTCCGGTCGGCCGTTTGCAGTGTGCTCAAGCTGGCATAAATCCCACCGTTATGGTTACGGGTAGCCCGGGGCCGCACACTGCTTCGCCTTCCTACGCCGGGCCCCG